>CAZVMC010000078.1:0-12710 GCA_964628635.1 uncultured Novosphingobium sp.
CAACCCCGAAAAGATCCAGATTGATGACACTTTTGGTGCGCTGATCGGCTATACGCCCAACCACTCGATCGGCGATGTGCTGGCCAGCGTGACCGGCGTGGTCAACTACAGCTTCCTCAACTACGAGGTGCTGGCCACTTCCGCTGTAACCGTCACGCAGGATGTAACGCTGACCGACGAACAGACCTCGCTTCAGGGCGACGTCAATTACCTGACCATCGCGACCTACAACGTCGAGAACATGGATCCGTCGGACAATAAATACACAATCCTGGCCAACGACATCGTATACAGCTTGCGCGCGCCCGACATCGTCGCGCTGCAGGAAGTGCAGGATGCCGACGGGGCAGGAACCGGCACCAACCTTTCAGGGGTGTCCAACGTTCAGGGCCTGATCGACGCGATCTTTGCGCAGAGCGGGATTGTTTACACCTACGTTGAGATTGCACCCGATACCGCCAACTCGACCGGGGGTGAGCCAAACGGCAATATCCGCAACGGCTATCTCTATCAGGCCGACCGGGTCAGCCTCGTCTCGGGCAGCCTCGCGCTGCTGACCGACGCGGCCTACAACGGCAGCCGCAAGCCGCTGGTGGCGACGTGGATGTTCCAGGGCGAAGAGTTTACCACCATCAACGTGCACTTCACCAGCCGCGGCGGCAGTGATGCGCTGTGGGGGGCAACCCAGCCGCCGACCAATGCCGGTGACGCGGCCCGCACGGCGCAGGCCGCGGCGGTCGGAGCCTATGTCAACAACCAGCTCGCGACCGATCCCACCGGCCAGTACATGATCCTGGGCGATTGGAACGGCTTCTATTTCGAATCCGCGCAGACCCAGCTGACCAACAGCGGGGTATTCACCAACCTCGCAGTGAGCTTGCTGCCCAGCGAAGAGCGCTACTCCTACATATTCGAAGGCAACAGCCAGCTGATCGACAACATGCTGGTGACCGGCGGTTTGCTGACTGGGGCGCAATACGACGCGGTGCATCTCAACGCCGAATTTTCCGCCGTCGGCCGTCCGACCGATCACGATCCGCAGGTCGCGCGTCTGCTGCTGGGCCCGGCCCCAACCGCTTTCGTGATAACCAATGATACGGTTGACGAAAATCTCCCGGCTGGGACGGTCGTGGGCACGCTCAAGGCCCTAGATCCAGGTGACACGCTCACCTACGCCTTGACCAACGATGCAGGCGGGCTGTTCACGATCAACCCGACAACCGGCGAGATTACCACCACCGCCCCGCTCAATTTCGAAGCTGTGGCAAGCTATGCAATCACCGGGCGCGTAACCGACAGCTCCGGCCGCGCGGTTACCAGCGGCTTCACCATCAACATCGGTGACGTCAACGAAGCGCCAACTGCGGTGGCCGACGCGGTCAATGTCAACGAAGACGCGACCAGCGCCAATCTGTGGACCACCCTGCTCGCCAATGACACCGATCCCGATGCAGGTGCGGTGCTGACCATCACCGCGGTCAATACCACCGGCACGCGCGGCACCGTTACCTTCAACGCGGCGACGCAATCCTTGACCTATGCGGCGGATGCCAACGCCTTTGACGAACTGGAAGCCGGCGAAAGCCTGACCGACACCTTCACCTACACCATTAGCGACGGCACCTTCACCCGCACTGCCACCGCGACTGTCACGGTCGATGGCATAACCGATGTGATCGTCACTACCCCCGGCACAAACGGCAACGACACGATCCCTGGTGGCGACGGTGAGGACGAGCTGTTCGGCGAAGGCGGGGCAGACATCCTGAACGGCGGCAAGGGCCATGACTGGCTGGTCGGCGGGTTGCAGAACGACACGCTGACCGGCGGCGAAGGGCGCGACACTTTTGTGTTCAACGAAGGTGACCAGCACGACTTCATCACCGATTTCAGCAAAGCCGATGACCGGCTGGTGATCGGCGGTGGCGGGATTCTGGGCAAGGCCACCGCCTTTGACTTCAACAATGACGGCATCCTCGATCTGCGGATCAAGATTGTCTGGAACGGGGTGGTCAGTGCCTCAGCTATCCTGCTTGGGGTTGATTCGCTCGCTGGCGTCCGGGTCGATTATCAGGCGACCCCCCTGCCGCCGAGCCAGTCGGGCGGCTGGGTCGATTGGAGCCTGCAGGCACCAAGCACACCACCTGCGGTGCAGTGGCCCGACCTCAAAATCGCGGGTTCAACCACTGGTGCTGACCTCAACCCAGTGTCCGAAGCCACTTCCATCGACTATCTGATGCTGGTCTAAGCAGCGTTCGATATCAGCACCGGCGCGCGTTAAGGCTTGACGCGCGCCGGAACTGTTCCATGGATGCGCCGATGAATATGGCCCCGACCTCACAAGCCATGCGCGAAGCTTTGGCGCGGATCAGCCCGCACCTGAAGGCGACCGCGCTGTTCTCGGCACTGGTCAACGTGCTTTATCTCGCGCCGACGATCTACATGCTGCAAATCTACGACCGCGTGGTCACATCGCGCGCGGAAAGCACGCTGTTGCTGCTGACCATGGTGATCCTCTTCGCGCTCGCCACGCTGACTTCGCTTGATCGAATCCGTTCGCGCCTGCTGGTCCGCGCGGGGATCGATCTTGATAATACGCTTACCAAGACCATCCTCGATGCAACGCTGGCCCGTCCCGATCTGCCCGAAGCACGCACTGCGTTGCGATCCTTCGACAATTTGCGCGCCGCGCTATCGGGCACAGCGATCATCGCGCTGTTCGATGCGCCGTGGACCCCGATCTACGTCATCGTCTGCTTCATCGTTCACCCGTGGATCGGAGCCGTCGCGCTGCTGGGAATCCTGCTGCTTCCGTTCCTGGCCTGGCGTAACGAAAAGCTGACCCGCCCCAAGCTTGACCGGGCCAGATTGACCGCCAACACCACCTACCAGTTGCAAGAACATCTGATTTCTTCGGCCGGCGCGATCCGTGCGCTCGGAATGCGTGAGGCTTTGGTCAGGCGGCAAGGCCGCGTTCGCGAGGGCATGCTGACCGATCAGACCGACGCCAACTTTTCGGGCAGCGGCTATTTTACCGTCACCAAATTTGTGCGCTTGGCGCTGCAATCACTTGGGCTTGGGCTCGGTGCGCTATTGGCGATTGAGGGTTCGATTACCGCAGGCGCGATCTTTGCCGCCTCCTTCCTGATCGCGCGCGCCTTGCAGCCGGTCGAGCAGTTGATCGGATCGGCCAAGATGCTGGGCGATGCGCTGGATGATTATCGAACGCTCGACCGTTTGCTCGGTGAAGTCGCGGACATGCCTGAACCCACTGCTTTGCCTGCACCCAAAGGGGCAGTTGCGGTCGAAGGCCTGACCGTCCTGACGCCGCGGCGCGACGCGGCAATCCTGAATGGCGTCAGCTTCGCCGCCAGCCCCGGTGAGGTCATTGCGATCATCGGGCCTTCGGGCGCCGGCAAGTCCACTCTGGTCAAGGCCATCGCCGGCGCGATCGTGGCCGAACGCGGGGCGATCCGCTTTGACGGGGCGGACCTCAGCAACTGGTCGTCCGAGCGGCTGGCCAAGCACGTCGGCTATTTGCCACAGGATGCCATCCTGTTCGGGGGGACCGTAGCCGAGAACATCGCACGATTCAGTGGCGAACTGGGGATTGATGGTGATGAGGTCGATGCCAAGGTGGTGGAAGCCGCCGAAGCCGTTCGGGCAACCGAATTGATCAAGCACCTGGCTGGCGGATTTGACTATCGGCTTGCTCCCGGCGGGATCGGTCTATCGGCGGGCCAAGCCCAGCGGATCGCCTTGGCTCGTGCGCTATACGATGCCCCAAGCGTGCTGATCCTCGATGAACCCAACGCCCACCTCGATAGCGATGGCGATACTGCGCTGCTCGAAGCAATTGCCAAAGCCAAGGCGCGCGGGGCATCGGTGTTAATCGTCAGTCACAAGCTGGGTGTCCTGCCGGTGGTCGACAAAATCCTGTTACTGCGAAACGGCCAAGCCGAAATGTTCGGTCCGCGGGATCAGGTGCTGGCCAAGATCATGCCCCAACAGCCACAAGTGGCAGGCGGCAAGCGCGTGGTAACCACCGCTGGAGCCGCCGCATGAGCGGGGCCATTGTTCCGGTTGAGGTGGCCAGTCCCGCGCTGATATCGGCGCGGACGCTCGCGAATCCGCGCAAGGATATCCGCCAAGGTCTGATCGTTGGCGCACTGTTCTTTATCGGATTCCTCGGCTGGGCAGCCTTGGCGCCGCTCGACGCGGCCGCGATTGGCGTTGGCCAACTGTCGGTCGCGGGTCAGCGGCAGGCTGTTCAGCACCGCGATGGCGGCGTGGTGGGTGAGATCAAGGTCAAGGAAGGCGAAAAGGTCAAGCAAGGCCAATTGCTGCTGCGGATCGCCGCGCCCGAAGTTCAGGCGCAGGAACGTGCCTTCACCAGCCAGGTGATCAGGCTGCTCGCACTGCGGTCACGGCTTGAAGCCGAGCAGAGCGGTGCGCGCACGCTGAAAGTGCCGGCTGAGTTCGCCATGCTCTCCCCCGAAGATCAGGCCGAAGGGCTGCGCGTGCTGCGCCTGCAATATGGCGAGCGCGATGCCCGCGCTGCGACGCTTGCGGCGCGCAGCGGGATGGCCGCCCAGCGCGCCAACCAGTCGAGCGCTGCCGGCCAGGGTTATGGCAGTCAGGCCGGCTCGACCGAAGATCAGCTGAAATTGATTGACCAGCAGATCGAGCTCTACAAGCCACTCGCCGAGAAGGGCTTTGTCTCGCAAACCAGAATGCGCGAGCTGGAGCGCCTCCGCGCTTCGATCGCTGGCCAAGGCGGTCAGTATTCGGCGATGGTCGACCAGAGCCGCGCCTCCGCGAACGAAAACCGCCTGCAAGGAATCGAAACGCGCGGCGCCTTCCGCGAAAGGGTGGGAGCGGACCTACGCGAAACCGAAATCCAGTTGGGCGAGTTGCTGCCCAAACTGGCCGCCGCGCGCGAACAGCTGGCGCGCACCGAAGTGCGGGCGCCTGCTACCGGAACAGTCGTCGGGCTTTCGATCTTTACGCCTGGCGGGGTGGTCTCGGCCGGGCAACGGCTAATGGATGTAGTTCCGGAAAACCAGCCGTTGGTAATCCAGGCCAAGTTCTCACCGCAAGACGGCGATGATTTGCGGATCGGACAGGCTGCGGAATTGCGCTTTGCCGGGATCAAGGACCGTACGGACAAGCCGGTTTACGGCAAATTGGTGCGCTTTTCGGCTGACAGCTTCACCGATGAGCAAACCGGAATGGTCTATTACACCGGCGAAGTGGAAGTTGATCGGGCCGAGCTTGACCGGTTGCAGCGTGCGCACGGCGGCCAACTGCAATTGCGCGCCGGCCTGCCGGTAGACGTGATGATCCGGCTGCGCCCCCGCAGCGCGCTGTCTTATCTGGTCAGCCCGCTGGCCGATCAATTCTGGAGCTCCGGGCGCGAGCAGTAATACCGATCCTGCGTTTCAATGTGCAGTGAACTGGGCATCAAATGCTGCGGCGATATGGCGGGCATAGGGCAAAGCCGCTGATGCCAGACGGACCCCTTCGGCATTGAAGCAAAGCAGCTCTCGTTCCACCAGGGGTGCCAGATTGGCCCGGATAGCGGGTGACAGCAGGACTTCGTCAACATGCGCCTTGCCGTGGCATAGTATCCCCTCGATCACCCGCGCCCGCTCTGCGTCCGCAGCCGAACGCATGACACCGCGCGCGCCCGCTAGCTGCCCGGAGCTACAGGCCGCCCGGTAGTTGCCAATATTCTTCTCGTTCTGGATAATCCGGTCGGGGAACGTACTGATCGCGCTCGCGCCGAACCCAATCAGCGTCGTGCTGGCATCGTCGGAAAAGCCCTGAAAGTTTCGGTGCAACCGCCCCTCTGCGTGAGCAATCGCCAAGCAATCCTGCGGCAAAGCAAAGTGATCGAACCCGATCGCGCGGTAACCGGCGGCGACCAGCTGATCGTGGCCTAGCGCGGCGAGTTCGAAGCGCTGCTTTGCATCCGGCAATGCACTATCGTCGATTCGCCGCTGGCGCGGGAACATTGCAGGCAGATGGGCATAGCCGTACAAGGCAATCCGCTCTGGACGCGGCGCCAATACGGCGTCGATGGTCTGCGCCAACTTGTCAGCGGTTTGCAACGGCAAGCCATGCATCAGATCGAAGTTGATTGACCTGACCCCGTGTTGTCGCAGCATGGCGACGCAGTTTGCGACCATCTCGACCGGTTGAACCCGTCCAATCGCCGCCTGAATTTCCGGATCGAAGCTCTGCACCCCGAAGCTGACCCGGCTGACCCCCTTTTGGCCCAGCGCAGCGGCCCAGTCTGCGCTGAACGCGCGCGGATCAATCTCCACCGAAAGTTCGGCCCTCTTCACCCCAAAGGCTGAGCTGATCTGATCGACAAGCCGGACAAAGGCCACCGGCGCGATCGCATTCGGGCTGCCGCCGCCAAACGCAATCTGCCTCACCTGCCCGCGCCCGTCGAGCAATCCGGCGACCAGCGCAATCTCCACCTCAAGTGCTTCAAGGTAGGCGTTCAGGCGCTGTGCCTTCCCGGCCAAACCAGTGTTGCAACCACAGTACCAGCAGATCGACTGGCAATAGGGGATATGCAGATAGAGCGAGAGCGGCGTGTCAGCAGCGATCCCCCGCAGTGCCTCAGCCTGCTCGGCCGCGCCGACCTGGGGTGTGAAAGCTGTCGCCGGCGGATAGCTGGTATAGCGCGGGACCGGCTGTGCCAGCAGGTCAGGATAATAAGGCCACATGCCGCCAGCCAATAGCGCCTGATCGGTCGCAAACCTTGATCCTCGTCAAAGCAATGGCTCCCCGAACGCCTAAAGCGGACGGGCAACAAGCGCTGGCCAATTCATCGTCAGGCAAAGGAGGCAGTTATGAAAGCCAACGTCGGAAATGCGGATCGGCTGGTGCGAATTCTGGCGGGTTTGATTCTGATCGCACTGGTCTTTGTCGGACCCAAGACGCCGCTGGGATGGATTGGATTGGTCCCGCTGCTCACGGGCCTGTTCCGCTTCTGCCCGGCCTACCGGCTGTTTGGGCTGAGCACCTGCCGCAAGTAATTTCACACACCAAAACTGGAGTATTCGATGAGCATCAAGACCCTGCTTGCCGCTGCCACTGCGCTTGCCGCATTCGTGGCTGGGACACCGGCAGCACTGGCTAGTTCCGGCGATACCTTCATTCGCGTGCGCGGCATCATGGTTGCGCCGAATGAGGAATCGACCGGGATCACGCCCGCCTTTCCGACCGAAACGGTGGCTGTGAACAACAGCGTGATGCCGGAAATCGATATCACTCACATGGTCAGCGATAATGTCGGTGTAGAGCTGATCGCCGCCACCACCAAGCACACGATCTCTGGCACCAGCGGCACCACCGGCGGGATCGGCGATCTGGCCTCAACCTGGGTACTGCCGCCGACTTTGACCGTGCAATATCACTTCGCCCCCGAGGGCAAGGTTCGCCCCTATGTCGGCGCCGGGGTCAACTGGACGCTGTTCTATTCCGAGAAGGCTTCGAGCGGGCTGGAGACGGCCGTCGGTCCGACCCGGGTGCAGCTTGGCAGCAGCTGGGGCTGGGCGGCGCAAGCCGGGGTCGACATCGATCTCAACGAGCGGATGTTCCTCAACTTCGATGTCAAATACATCGATATCGATACCGACGCGACGCTGACCACCACGGCCGCTGGGGTACAGCGCGTTCGCACCAAGCTTGATCCCTTCGTGTTCGGCGTAGGCCTCGGGTTCAAGCTCTGACCTGATTCAACAGTTCTCCCCAACTGAGCGGAGCCTTCGGGCTCCGCCTTTTTTTGTGGAGCTCTCAGCAGCAGTCGCCGATGTTGTTGAGCCGTTTGCGGCGCTCGCTGGCGGCGTGGCAGGCCTTGCGGCAGCAATCGTGATCGCCCCCTTGCCCGCCCTGGCCTGGCTGCTCGGGCAATTCGACAACGGCGGTTCCACCGTTGCACAGCGGCATCAGCAGGACGCGCTTCGTGGCGGCGATCCCGGGAGCAGGCTGCGCCAGAGCGAGCGTAGCGAATAGCGCAACGATGCGACTAGTCATCGGTCGGGCCTTCATCCTCGATCAGGATCCGCACCGCTGCGCCGTCCAGATCATCGTATTGCCCATTGCGCAACGACCAAAAGAACGCCGCCAAGCCCAGCAGGCCCAGCCCGAGCGCGATCGGGATCAGGAAAGCGATCCCGGTCATCGCGCAGCCGAACGTAGGCGCAGCGCATTAGCCACGACCAGCAGGGAGGAACTCGACATGGCGAGAGCGGCAATCAATGGTGTGACGAGGCCGAGGATCGCCAGCGGAACGGCAATCGCGTTGTAGCCCACCGCCAGGATGAAGTTCTGCCGAACGATCCGTCGCGTCTGGCGCGCGGCACGGATTGCCGTAGCGACGGGGGCTAGCCCATCGCCCAGGAACACCGCATCCGCCGCGCTTTGCCCAGCATCGCTGGCCGAAGCCGGCGCGAGCGAGGCGTGGCCGGCTGCCAGCGCCGGTCCATCGTTAAGACCGTCGCCGATCATCAGCACGCGATGGCCTGCAGCGGACAGCCGGCCAATGGCGTCCAGCTTGTCCTGCGGCTGCATTGCGGTCTGGGCGGTGAGCCCCAGCATCCGGGCGACTGGCTCAACCGCATCGGCGCTATCACCTGAAGCGATGGAGCAGGTGATGCCCAGTGTCGCGAGTTCGGCGATCGTCTGTGTCGCTCCCGGTCTGAGCTCATCCTCAAACGTCAGCAAGACTGGCGGCTGTTCGCCATGGCGGAATTCGACCGTTGGCAGACCACTCGCGCTAATCGCCGAAGGCCGGCCCAACCGGACTTGCTCACCTTCAAACAAGCCTTCGACGCCCTGCCCCGGAACCTCCCGGAGATCGGAGACCTCTGCCGCCGCCGTCCCGATCTCCTCGAGCGCGCGGCGCAGCGCCTGCGACAGCGGATGGCGGCTGGCGCGGGCCAATGCGAGCGCTAGCCCGTGATCCGGCACCGGCAAGACCGCCAGATCGGCGAGCGCGGGCCGCCCCAGAGTCAGTGTGCCGGTCTTGTCGAACAGCGCGCGGTCCACTTCGGCCAACCGCTCCAGCGCGGAGCCATCCTTGACCAGAATGCCGCGCTTCATCAGCGCTCCGGCAACCACGATCTGTGCCGCGGGGACCGCAAGACCCAGCGCGCAGGGGCAAGTGATGATCAGCACTGCCACAGCGATCAACAGCGACTGGTGCCAGCCCGCGCCAACGAACATCCACCCGACGAAACTGAGCAGCGCCAGCGTGTGTACTGCGGGCGCATAATAGCGCGCCGCGCGGTCAGCGATGCGGACATGGCGTGAGCGCGATTGCGCGGCATCTTCCATCAGCCGGGCGATATCGGCCAGCGCGGTGGAATTCCCGGCGGCAGTAACACGCACATCGATTGGAGCGTCGATGTTGAGCGTCCCGGCGTGCACCTTATCCCCCGGGCCGACCGCGACTGGCGCAGATTCGCCGGTAAGCAGTGCGAGATCGAAGAACGAGCGGCCCTTGGCCACGACCCCATCTGCCGCCAATCGCTCACCGGCGGCAACCAGCATCTGCATCCCCGGCTCTAGCGCTTCTGCGGTAAGCCAACGCGACGTCCCATCCGGATTTGCAACCAGCGCACCCAGCGCCTTTTGCTTGAGCAGCATTGTCACGCCATCTCGGGCTCGGTCGCGCATCACGCTGTCGAGCCAGCGCCCGGTCAGCAGGAAGAACAGCAGCATGACCACGCCATCGAAATAAGCGTGCGGCCCGCTGACGAAGGTTTCAAACAGCGATAGTGCGGTAGTCAGGACCACACCGATAGAGATCGGCACGTCCATATTGGTGCGGCCCTTGCTGAGTGCGCCCCATGCTGAACGGAAGAATGGGCGACCGGCATAGGCGACCGTCGGCAAAGCAATCAGCGCCGAAAGCCAATGGAACAGATCCTTGGTGCCGCCGCTCGCGCCCGACCATACCGAGACCGACAGCAGCATGATGTTCATCATCGCAAAACCAGCGACGGCCATGGCTTTGACCAGTTCGCGGCTGGCCGCATCATCCGCCGAGGATTCTTCGGAGGCAAGCGGCTGCGATTCAAACCCCAGCTCGCCAATCGCCCGCTGGATATCGGCGAGGCTTGTTTCGGGCAGATGGCTTACGGTCACCCGCTTGGCGGTAAAATTCACCCGCGCCACCGCAATGCCGGGAACCTGCGCCAGCCCGTTTTCCAGCTTCGCGATACAGCCTGCACAACGCATGCCTGGTACCGCGAAGGCCGCTTCGGGCAGCGCTTGGGGCAGCGCGAGCGATGCCTTGGCGTTCATGGCAGGTCGATCACTTGCTTGAAGGCGTGCTCACCCTTGCGCAGGCCGAGATGAAGCGTCCAGCGCCCCGGCGGTAGCGGTTTGATCGAGACCCAGGTGCCTTCACCGTTCGGATTGAATTCCAGCCGTTGCTGCGGCGCGCGCCCTAGCGGGTGCTGCGCCACAGCCGTTACGGCAAAGCCGCTACCGGCGCGGCCGCTTTCGTTCACTTTGACCGCAACCCTTCCGCCTTGCTGACGCACTACCTCGGTCGACCAGCCCAGCTTGGCCTGCTGGTCTGCCGCATCGAGCCACTGATTGTACTGCTGGCTGGCCACATAGCTGTTCTCCACCACAGTCCCGCCAAAGCTGCCGATCGCAGCGCGAGCCATCACAAGGTTGACCGCGATCACCACCCCGAAGAAGACAACGAGTATCGCTGTCATATGGTAACCGGTGAAGGGCTTGCGCGCTGCAGTGGTCATTGCTTGTCTCCTCCCGCCGGACGTTCGAAACGCACCGCGTCGCTGTCACCGCGTTCGTCGCCGCTGAGTGCGATGGCGGCGATTTCAAAGTCGGTGCGCTCCGGCCCTTGCCCTGGCGCAGCGATGAACAGTCGCACTTTCTGAACGCTGTCGGCTGGCACCGTCAGGGTCACGCGCCGTGTCGCGGTCTCCCGCGATCCATTGCTGGTCCAGGCCAAGCCACCGGGAAATCCGCGCAGTTCGAGTGCAACCTCGCGCGGGCGGCTTTCCATGTTGCGCACCTTGACGGTGTAATTGTTGCGCACCCAGCCATCCGAGAGCTGGACAAAGACCGGGTTGCGATCGTGCTGGACCGCCAGATCAAGCCGGGTGCGCTGCCCGAGCGTCAGCAGCATGGCCAGCCCGATCGCGCTCCACAGCCCAAGGTAGACCAGGATGCGCGGGCGCAGCAGGGTTTTGATCGCAGTCTGGGCCTGCCCCCCGGCGCGCTCAACCTTTTCATCATCCAGCGTGAAATAGTCGATCAGCCCGCGCGGACGGCCAACCTGGGCCATCACCCCGTCGCAGGCATCGATGCACAAAGCGCAGGTGATGCAGCCGATTTGCGGACCTTCGCGGATGTCGATCCCGGTCGGGCAAACCGCGACACACTGGTTGCAATCGATGCAGTCACCAAAGGCCCCGGGCTGCGCTTCGGCCTTCTTGACCGATCTGCGTGGTTCGCCGCGCCAGTGCTTGTAGGTTACGACCAGCGACTTTTCGTCCATCATCGCAGTCTGGATGCGGGGCCAGGGACACATGTAGATGCAGACCTGCTCGCGCATGAAGCCGCCGAGCACGAAGGTCGTCGCGGTGAGCACCGCCACCGTCGCATAGGCCACCGGTGCAGCTTCGCCGCTCCAGAAATCCCGGGTCAGGGTCGGCGCATCGGCGAAGTACATGATCCAGGCCCCGCCGGTCCAAAAGGCGATGACCAGATAGGCGGTCCACTTGACGAGCCGCCGCGCGATTTTGGCCGGACCCCAAGGCGCGTTCTGCAGTCTGATCTGGGCATTGCGATCACCGTCGATCAGCCGGTCAACATGCTGGTAAAGGTCAGTCCAGACCGTTTGCGGGCAGGAATAGCCGCACCAGGCGCGGCCGACCGCGCTGGTCACCAGAAACAGTCCGATGCCCGCCATGACCAGCAGCCCGGCCACGTAGTAAAACTCGTGCGGCCAGATCTCGATCGAAAACATGTAGAACCGGCGATTGGCGAGATCGACCAGCACCGCCTGATCGGGAGCATAAGGTCCGCGATCCCAGCGCAGCCAGGGCGTGATGTAATAGATCGCCAGCGTCAGCGCCATCCATGCCCATTTGAAGCGGCGGAACGGCCCGCTTACCGCTTTCGGGAAAACGCCTTTGCGCTTCTCATAGAGCGGATTGTCAACGCCGATCAGATCATCAAGGCTTGCCATTGGCTTGACCCGTCACCGCAGCCGGCGGCGTGGCCGGCGTTGCTTCGCCGCCGCCCAGCGAGTGGACATAGGCGGTCAGCATCATGATCGTGGCCGGGCTCAGCTTGTCATTCCAGCGCGGCATCACCCCTTGGCGGCTCATCCGGATCGTCTGCGAAATCGTTGCTGCATCGCCGCCATAGAGCCAAATCCGATCGGTGAGATTGGGCGCGCCAAACTGGCGCAGCCCGCGCCCATCAGGCCCATGGCACGAAGCGCAGTTGGCCGCGAACAGTTCCGCCCCCCGCGCATTCCCAGCGCCGTTGCCCGAAAGCGAGCGCACATGCGTCGTCACCGCGCCGATTTCGGCAGGTGTCAGGATGCCCTCAAAAGCCGGCATGGCCGAAGCGCGGGTCTGCTCGTGATCGGGATTCCGGATCCCATGTGTCAGGGTGTAGTGAATCGCCCCGATGTCGCCGCC
>CAZVMC010000079.1:0-12649 GCA_964628635.1 uncultured Novosphingobium sp.
TTCAGGGTCTGGTGCCAGCGTTCGATCTTGCCCTGGGTTTGCGGATGCATCGGGGTGCCGCGCACGTGGCTCATCTTCCTGGCCTCGATGTATTCCGCCAGTTCACCCGCGATGTAGCTGGGGCCATTATCGCTGAGCAGCCGGGGCTTGTGCCGCACCGTGGCACTGTCGCAGCCCGATGCGGCCAGTGCCATGTCCAGCGTGTCGGTCACATCCTCGGCCCGCATGTTGGTGCACAACTTCCAGGCGATGCCGAGCTGGTCCAACGTCCGCTTGGCGGGCAGGTGCGACTGCTCAACGATCCTGATGATCTCGAGCTTCTCGGATGCGGGATACCTCATTCGTCGCCCTCCCCATCCGCAATCATGCTTTTTTTAAGCAACCGGTTTTCCAGCGTCAGGTCGGCCACGCATTCCTTCAGCGCGCGGGCTTCGCGCCGCAGGTCCTGCACTTCGCCGGTGGTTGCAGCACGGGCAGTGTCACCGGCGAGGCGGCGCTTCCCGGCCTCCATGAACTCGTTGGCCTACGGCCGCCTTCGGCCCCGACCAAGTGCAATACAGGCTCTGGGCAATGCCTTCGCAGCGGCACAGCTCGGCAATGCTGTCCTCGCCGCGCAGGCCGTCGAGCACGATGCGGATCTTGTCCTCGGCCGAGAAATGGCGCCGGGTCTGGCGCCGGATGTCCTTCACCACCCGCTCGGCAGGGGCTTTGACGGGCGAATTTGCATTGGAGGTTCTGGGCTTCATCTTCGTTCCTTCGTCACTACGACGAAGCCCCAACCCTCCTTAATTCACAACCTCAAATCTGTGCCATTGGTGCTGACGGCGGACATTGCTAGCGACTTCGGCAGTGAGCTCTGCGAGTACGGATCATTACTTACTCATGTGTTTGCGATATTCTCACAGTGCCATTCTATCGAGGCGGAAGCCCGTCCAAGCGAACAGAGTAAGAAGATGCTCAAGCGAATAGACTTGTCGGACGTCGAACTCGGCATGTTTGTTCACAAGCTCGAAGGCAGTTGGTTCAAGCATCCGTTCTGGAAGTCGCGTTTCCTGCTTCAAGACGAGTCGATGCTGAGCGACCTCCTTGCAAGCGACATTGCCGGCGTGGTGATCGACATATCGAAGGGTTACGATGTCCGTCCCGCGCCTCCTCAACTTGAAGCCAGAAGTCCGGCTCCAGCCAAATCCACACCGCATCCATTTGCAAACCGGGCACGGATGCAGTCAAGGTCAGCGCCGATTGCCCCCAAGCCCGATCTGCGCTCGACGGCGCCCAATTCGATGGGGCGTGAGTTTGGGCTGGCGAAGCAGGTGGCCGGACAAAGCCGCAAGGTCATCTCGCGCGTGTTCCTCGAAAGCCGCCTCTCAAAGTCGATCAAGGCCAGCATAGTCGAGCCGGTGATCGAGGACATCTTCGCTTCGATCCAGCGCAACCCGCATGCCTTCAACGGCCTGATGCGCTGCAAGCGCGACAACGACTATATCTACCGTCATGCCTTGGCCGTGTGCGCCCTGATGATCTCGCTCGGTCGGCAGATGAAGCTGCCACCCAATCTGATCCGGGAGGCGGGAATGGCGGGTCTGCTGATGGATGTCGGGATTGGCATGTTGCCAGTCGATCTTACCGAATACAGCGGCGACTACCGCAATCTCGATCCTGCGGTGTTCAACCGGCATATCGATCTCGGCTATGAATGTCTTCATGCCGGCGGCGGGATATCCGATGCGGTTCTCGATGTGGTGCTCAATCATCACGAACTGATGGACGGCACCGGTTATCCCAATCGCTTGCCTGGCGAGCGGATCGATCGGCTTTCGCGCATGGCTTCGATCTGCGATGCATACGATTCCATGGTCAGCGACACTGCCGATGGTTCGGGCATGGATCCCGCCAGTTCGCTCCAGCAAATGAAGATGATGAAGGGCTGGTTCGATCCTGACATTCTCGAGAAATTCGTCGAGACGCTCGGGGTCTTTCCGATCGGCTCGGTGGTGCTATTGCGTTCGGACCGGCTGGCCATGGTCGTGGCGCAGGAACCTTCGGACTGCACCCGCCCGCGCGTCAAACCGTTTTATGCCAATGTGACCGGCAAATTCATCAGGGCCGACGAAATCGCACTTGCGAGTTGCTATGGCGACGACGAGATTGTCGAAACGGTCGAGCCGTCAGACTACGGCATCGAAGACTTCCCGCGCATTCGCGAGCGGCTGTTCGAGAACGCCCACAAAGACGGCTGAACATCGCCGATCCGCTCCACCATGGCAGACCTTACTGGCGGCGAAGCAAATCTCAGCTGCTGCTGCAACTCTCCAGAATTCTGGCGATCATCGCATCCAGCGAAAGCTCTTCTTCCGCAGCGCGCAGGGCGATCGCGGCGGCGGGCGCCTCTGCAACGGTCGCGCTCGATCGGTCCTGGGCGAGTGTGCGACAACCCGCGTCGCGCATCAGCTTCAAACCTTTTGCTCCGTCTTCGCCCAAGCCGGTCAACACCGCGCCTACCGCTGGAATTCCCGCCCTGGCAATGGTGCCGAAGAGCAGGTTCGCCGACGGCCGCACGCCATCGATCGGATCGCGTTCCATCAGGCGGATGCGCGGCGGCTGGCCAGGTTCGACAACCACATGCTTGCCCGGATCGGCGGCGACATGGACGATTCCCTGGGTCAACTGGCCGCCATCCTTGGCCGCGCGGACCGAACATTTCAGTTCGGCCTCGAGCCGGGCAACGAAGGTATCGGCCAGCGCCGGTTCGGTTTGCAGGGTAATGATGGTCGGCGGGCAATTGGCGGGCCAGTGACCAAGGATCGCGGTTAGCGCGTCGATCCCGCCCATCGAAGTGCTGAGCGCGACCACATGGCCGTTCCAGGCGAAATGGGCCTGGGCTGCGGCTATTGGGGCGCGACGGCGGGGCCGCTCTCGGACATTGCTGTTAGCGGCGGCTAGCACGATCTTACCGAGCTTGCTGACATTCTTGGCAAATTGCTCAGGCGTGGCTTTGAGCGGCTTGGGAAAGCATTCAACCGCCCCCAGCTCATAGGCCTTGAGCGACGTTTCCGTGCCGCTTTGCGTGAGGCCGGAAAGCATGACCACCGGCATCGGCTTAGTGTTCATGATCTCTTCGAGAAACTCGATCCCGCTCATTCCGGGCATTTCGACATCGAGTGTGATTACGTTGGGCCGAAGCTCGGCAATCTGGCTGCGCGCGGCATCGGCGCTGGCGGCCATGCCGACGACAGTTACATTGCGCGTCTGTTCGAGAATGTCGCTGAACAGCGCGCGCATCGCGGCGGAATCGTCGACAACTAGAACCCTTGCTTCATTCATGACCGATTACTCGCAATTGCATTCATCCAGGCCAGCACAAGCAAGCCCTGAGGCGGGCCGATAGCATCGAACTCCCCAACAGATTGCTGATCCGAGTTAGGTGTTCGCCCCAGCCTGCGCTGAAGCGCGATGTTCAACTTGCATGGTTAACTCGGGCCCTCCGGCAGGGCTGTTTCGGGTGACAACCAACCGGCCTCGCCGAATGTAAACGCAGGTTCAAATTGGAGATCTGGCAGTTATGATGAGCATTAAGCGCAAGGGGCAAGTCGGAGGGTTCGTGCTCATCGCGACCGTTGCCGTCGCCATCGCCATTGGCACCTACGGCGTGGGCAGGATTCGCCTTGGCGGCGAGATGCATCGGCAGAACCAGCAGTTGAGCGATTTCGTTGCCGACATTCTGCCGCCCCCGAAATTCGTGGTCGAACCGATGCTAGAAGCCTCGATGCTGGCGCGGAATCCCGCTTCGCTCCCCGAGAAGCGCGAGAGCCTTCGCAAGCTGGAGCAGGCTTTCAACACGCGCGCCGACTACTGGCAGAAGTCCGATCTCAACGAAGGGCTCAAGTCCGAGCTCGGTGGGCTCGCCGAAGAAACCGGTACGCAATTCTGGGCCGAAGTGAATCAGAACCTGCTTCCAGCCGCAGCGCGCAACGATGACGAGACGCTGCAGCGCAGCCTTGCCCGGCTCGAGGCGATTTACAAGCAGCACAAGCAGGCGATCGAACGGCTGGTTGCCAAGGCAAGCAAAGCGCAAACCGACATCAGCGTCTCCAGCCAAGCTGCGATGGTCACGACCCTGTGGGTGCTTGGTTTGCTCGCGGCCGCGATTCTTGCGATGGTTGGCGGTGGCCTTTGGTATTTGCTGAAGCATACGCTCGACCCGCTTGCCCAGACCGCCGAAACGATGACACGGATGGCCGGAGGCAAGCTCGATCACGGGCGCACCGATCAGCATCGCGGCGACGAAATCGGCGCCATGACCCGCTCGATCGAAGTATTCCGTGCGGCGGCGCAGGCGCAGCGCGAAACCGAGGTTAAGCAGCAGAGCGTGGTTTCCACGCTTACCGATGCGCTTGACGAGCTCGCGGAAGGCAATCTCGCCCACCGCATTGCTACGCCACTTGCGCCCGAATACGAAACTTTGCGCGAGAGCTTCAACCAATCGGTGGGCCGGCTCGCCGAATTGATGCGCAAGGTTTCGGCCTCGGCGATGAGCGTCTCGACCGGCGCCGCCGAAATCCGCGCCGCCTCGGACGATCTCGCCCAGCGCAACGAACAGCAGGCCGCGAGCCTCGAAGAAACGGCGGCGGCCATGAATCAGGTCACCAGCATCGTCAAGGAAACCGCCAGCGGCGCCTCGGACGTGCAGCGCACCATCGCCGAGGCGCATCAGGAGGCTTCCGATGGCGGTGCGGTCGTGCGCCAGGCGATCGAGGCCATGGCGGCGATCGAACGGTCGGCGCAGGAGATCACCCAGATCATCAACGTGATCGACTCGATCTCGTTCCAGACCAACCTTCTGGCGCTCAATGCCGGGGTCGAGGCGGCGCGCGCCGGCGATGCCGGCAAGGGCTTTGCCGTGGTCGCAAACGAAGTGCGCGCGCTGGCCCAGCGTTCCGCCGATGCCGCCAAGGACATCAAGGAGCTGATAACCAACAGCACCGAGCAGGTCAGCGACGGCGTCGCGCTGGTCGGCGAAACCGGCACTTTGCTCGAAACCATCGTCACCCGCGTCGGAGAGATCAGCGAGCGGATCACCGAGATCGCGCGCTCGACCGAAAGCCAGGCGGTCAATCTGCAACAGGTCAACAGCGCGGTCGGCGATATGGACCGGATGACCCAGCAGAACGCGGCGATGGTCGAACAATCGACTGCGGCATCGCGCAGCCTTGCCGACGAAGCGAACGAACTTTCGGGTCTGGTCGGTCAGTTCCGCACCGGCGCGGACAGCGGCGCGGCCATCGCCTTCCCGTCGAAAGCCGCCCGGCGCAAAGCGGTGTCGCCGCCAGTCACGGCGGGCAATCTCGCGCTGAAGTCGTCCGACACAGACGAGGACTGGACTGAGTTCTGATCCCGGTCGGCAAAGAGGACCACCCCATGACCGCCGTCATCCTTCCCCCGCGCTGCGATCGCGCCGCCGCAGAAGCGCTGCTGCCTAAACTGGTGGCCGCGCAAGGCAGCGAGCCTATCGAGATCGACGGCAGCCTGGTCGAGCAAGTGGGCCAGGCCGTGCTTCAAGTTCTGTTGAGCGCGCGGCAAACCGGGAACGGCGCGAAAATCGCGCCATCTCCCGCGCTCGCCGAGGCGGGCCGGATGACCGGCCTTTCGGACAAGTTGTTCGGAGAGGCGCAGCCATGACCAGCGAAGAAATCCAGGCGATCTTTTTCGAGGAGTGCGAAGAGTCGCTGGCAGCCGCCGAAGCCGGGCTTGCCGCCTGCAAGGAAGGCAGCCACGACGCCGACACGGTCAACGCCATTTTCCGCGCGGTCCATTCGATCAAGGGCGGCGGCGGGGCTTTCGGCTTTACTGCGCTCCAGGCCTATACTCATACCTTCGAAACGCTGCTCTCCGAGGTGCGCGACGGCATACTGGCGCTGAGCGACCCGCTGGTCGACCTGCTGCTGCGCGCGCTCGATACGCTCACCGATCATGTTACGGCGGCGCGCGAGGGCGGGGAGCCGCCCGAGGACGCCGGGCTGATCGCCGAGATGATGGCGGCGCAGACCGGATCCGCCGAAGCAAGTCAGGCCGAACCGGTCGCGCCAAGGCACGAACCGGAGTGCGAACCGGCTTCGAAAGGTGAATCGGATGGGATGGATTTCGATCTCGATTCGATGCTCGACGATATTGCGGGGACATTCACCTCTGACGAAGCCGCTCCGGAAGAGACCAATCCCGCCTGGCTGGTCCACATCCGCCCGCACAGCGGGGCGATGGGCAATGGCGGGGAGCCGCTGTTGCTGCTGCGCGAGCTCGAGGCGCTTGGCGGCGAATGCGTGGCTTGCGATGTGTCGGCGATCCCGCCGCTCAACATGCTCGACCCGCATCAGGGCTATCTCGGCTGGACAGTCCAGGTGCCGGGCAGTGTCGCAGAAGCTACTGTGCGCGACATTTTCGATTTTATCGGCGACGATTGCGATCTGGCCGTAGGAGCCGGCTCCGCGATCCCGCCAACGCGCATCGAAGTCCGCGAGGCTTGGGCACCTTCTCAGGTGACTGTCGAACCCGAACCCGCCCAGTCTCCAGCACCCGCACCCGCCGCCAAGGAAGCGCCCAAGCCGGCGCCGGCGCCCGCTCCAGAGCCAGCCGCGCCCGCCCAGTCCCAGTCGATCCGCATCGACTTGCCCAAGCTCGACCGGCTGATCGACTCCGTCGGCGAGCTGGTGATTGCCCAGGCGATGATGGCGCAGCGCCTCGCCAGCCAGGGCATCTCGGCGAGCGAGGAACTTGCGCTGCTCGATGGCCTTACCCGTGAGATCCAGGAAAGCGCGATGTCGATCCGCGCCCAGCCGATCGGCTCGGTATTCAGCCGGGTGCCGCGCATCTTGCGCGAACTGGCGAGTTCGACCGGCAAGCAGGTCAAACTCGAACTGGTCGGTGAAGCCACCGAACTCGACAAGACCGTGATCGAGCGGCTCGGCGAGCCACTCACCCACCTGATCCGCAATGCGGTCGATCATGGCATCGAGAACGCTGAAGACCGATTGGCGGCGGGCAAGAGCGCCGAGGGCACTCTCGTCTTGTCCGCCGAGCACCGCTCGGGCCGCATCCTCATCCGTATCGCCGACGACGGACGCGGCATCGACCGTGAGCGTGTTTTCGCCAAGGCGGTCGAAAAGGGCATTGTCGCCGCCGATGCGCAGCTGGCCAAGGAAGACATCGACGCGCTGATCTTCGCTCCCGGTTTCTCCACTGCCGCCAGCGTCACCAGCGTCTCCGGGCGCGGAGTCGGCATGGACGTGGTGCGGCAGAACGTGAAGGAACTGGGCGGGCGGATCACCATCGAGAGCGAACAAGGCAAAGGCACCAACTTTACCCTTACTCTGCCGCTGACCCTCGCCATTTCCGACGGGATGATCGTCAATGTCGGCGATCAAACGCTGGTCGTCCCGCTCACCCATGTCATCGAAAGCTTGCGGCCCCAGCCGGGCGACGTCCAGGGGCTTGGCATGGACCGGCAGATGCTCAACGTGCGCGGGCGGTTCATTCCAGTGCTCCCGGTCTGCGAAGCGATCGGGGCCTCGACCTGCCTTGCCGATGCCCAAGCCGGGGTGCTGATCGTCGTCGATACCGAGGTAGCCGGTCAGGCCGCTCTCTTGGTCGACGATATCTGCGATCAGCGCCAATTCGTAATCAAGAGCCTCGATACGCATTACCGGGCGGTCGATGGCGTGGCCGGGGCCACGATCCTCGGCGATGGGCAAGTCGCTCTGATTCTCGATGTCGATGGACTTGTCGCTGGAGCGAAAAACCGGAACGAGAGGCAAGCGGCATGAACCTCGCCGCCGCCCCCGTTCAGCCGATGCCCGGGATCAGTCCGGACGTGTACGACGACTCCGATTTCTGGGCCATATCGGAGATCGTCTACGGCAGCTCGGGTAATGTTCTGCCCAAGGAAAAAGCGCTGCTGGTTTATTCCCGCATTGCTCCCCTGGTGCGCGAGAGCGGCAGCGGCACATTCGCAAACTACATCGCTCTAATCCGCAACGATCCGGCGCAGCAGGCGCGCGTGGTTGCCGCGCTCACCACCAATCACACCTTCTTCTACCGCGAATCCCATCATTTCGATTTCTTCGAGCAACAGGTCAGGCCCGCGATCCTGCGCAAGCTGACATCGGGAAATCCGGTGCGGCTGTGGTCGGCGGGCTGCTCCAGCGGCGAGGAAACCTGGTCGCTGGTGATGGCGCTGCTCGGTCCCGACAAGATCGAAGGCCGCCGCATCGCGCGCGGCGATATCCGGGTGCTGGCGAGCGACCTGGCCCCGCACGCGCTTGAGAAGGCCAAGGCCGCGTCCTATCCGGCCAAGGATCTTCAACCGGTTCCCTCCGACCTTGTCCAGCAATGGACCAAACATGACGGAGACCAGGTCTCGATCGGTGAGGACGCTCGCTCCATCGTTCGCTTCCGCAAGCTCAACCTGCTTGAAGCCTGGCCGATGAAGGGCAAGTTCGACATAATATTCTGCCGCAACGTGATGATCTACTTCGATCATGAAACAAAGGAGCGGCTCGTCGCCCGATTTGCCGAAAAGCTTTTGCCCGGCGCCCATCTATTCATCGGCCACAGCGAGCGGGTGACCGGCCCCGCCGCTCAGCACCTCGAATCCGTCGGTCCCACCATTTACCGCAGGAGAGTGCCGTGACCATCCGGGTGCTGATAATCGATGACTCGCCAACCATGCGCGCGATTCTTATGTCGCGGCTTTCAGGAGAGCCGGACATTTCCGTGATCGGCACCGCTGCGAATGCCCAGGAAGGGCGCGAACTGATCAAACTGTTCAATCCCGACGTGGTTACGCTGGACGTCGAGATGCCGGGGATGAACGGGCTCGATTTCCTCGAAAAAATCATGACCCTGCGGCCCATCCCGGTCATCGTCGTATCGGGCTCAACCCAGGAAGGTAGCGAAACGACCGCCCGCGCGCTGGCCCTGGGCGCGGTCGATTGTTACGCCAAATCGGATCGTTCGGGGGGGTTTCCGCTGGATGACAACGGCCGCCTGGCCAATCTGGTGCGGCAGGCGACGCAGGTCAAGTTCAACACGGGCTGGCCATCGCCCGCAGTGGTTAGCAGCACGCTGCGGGCCCGGACCCATCCCCACTCCTCGCTTATCGCGATCGGCTCCTCAACCGGCGGGGTTGAAGCGCTGCAGGTTCTGCTGACCAATTTCCCGGACAACTGTCCTCCCACGGTCATTGTCCAGCACGTCAATCCGCGCTTTGCCGCCGCGATCGCCAAGACACTCGACCTGATCAGCCCAGCGAAGGTGCAGTTGGCCGAACCCGACATGCCGCTGAAGAAGGGCAACATCTATCTAGCTCCCGGCGGCGACCGTCACCTTACTATCGGCGGCTCGGGGGCTCATTTTGTCCGCCTCAGGCCGGGCGATCCGGTTTCGGGCCATATCCCCAGCGTCGATGCGCTGTTTTGCTCGGTCGCAGAGACGGTCGGCGCCAAGGCGGTCGGCATCCTGCTGACCGGGATGGGCAGCGATGGCGCCAAGGGCTTGCTCGCCATGTCTCAAGCCGGAGCGCATACCATCGCGCAGGACGAAGCCAGCTGCACCATATTTGGCATGCCGCGGGCCGCGATTTCGCTCGGCGCCGCCAGCGTCGTCGCGCCGATCACGCGCATCGCCCAGTACGCGCTCAAGAAGGCCGCCTAGTAACATGCTCCAGCATCCCATCGGTCAAGCGGAAGGCATGCGGCGGATCACTGTCTTGCAGGGACAGGTTCGCGTGAGCGGCGACCCCGGCATCGAACTCGGCACGGTGCTTGGGAGCTGCGTCGCTTCCTGCCTGTTCGATCCGATCGCCAAGATTGGCGGGATGAATCACTTTCTCCTCGCCGAGCCGCCCGCGAGCCACGATCCGGGCGAAATCGATGTTCACTACGGCGTCTATCTCATGGAGCTCCTGATCAACGAGATGCTAGGCCAAGGCGCGATCAAGCAGCGCATCCGCGCCCACCTTTACGGCGGCGCGAACCTCAGGGCCGGGATGGCGCCGATCGGTACGGCCAACGCCGCCTTTGCCCGCAGCTTCCTGGATCAGGAACGCATTCCCCTCGTGCGCGAGGACCTAGGCGGCAACTGCGCCCGCCGCGTCGGTTTCCGCCCCGCCACCGGCCAGTTACGCTGCCGCACCGTCGAGAACACCTTGGCACCCGAATTCAAGCCCG
Source organism: uncultured Novosphingobium sp. (assembly GCA_964628635.1). Taxonomy (GTDB): domain Bacteria; phylum Pseudomonadota; class Alphaproteobacteria; order Sphingomonadales; family Sphingomonadaceae; genus Novosphingobium. The sequence goes on from CAZVMC010000079.1 coordinate 10,221, forward strand.
CAACCCGCACCGACCGCACCTTGGGCGATGTCGAACTATTCTGAGCAAAGCGAGACTTCCAATGAGCAATCCTACCCGCATCCTCACCGTCGACGACAGCGCCTCCATGCGAGCGCTGCTGCTTCATGCATTGACCTCCAGCGGCTTCGAAGTCGCCCAGGCTGACGACGGCATTGCCGCGCTCGAGTGGCTGGCGGTCAACGAAGCCGATGTCGTGATCACCGACATCAACATGCCGCGTCTCGACGGTTTCGGCCTGATCGAACGCTTGCGTGCCGGCAATCGCCATCACGATCGCCCGATACTGGTTCTGACCACCGAGAGTTCGGACGAGAAGAAGCAACGCGCGCGCGATGCCGGGGCAACCGGCTGGATCGTCAAGCCGTTCGATCCAGAAAAGCTCGCCACGGCTGTGCGCCGCGTGTCGCATTGAGCCAAGCGAGGGAGAAGCGGCAATGCATCGCGAATTCATCACGTTCGAGGTCGGCGGCCAGCTTTTCGGCCTCGACATCATGGCCATCCGCGAAATCCGCGCCTGGACGCCCGTGACCAAGCTGCCGCGCGTGCCGCACTATGTCGCGGGCGTGGTCAACCTGCGCGGGACTGTGCTGCCGGTGGTCAATCTTGCCGCGCGGCTGGGCTGGCGGGAGACCGAGGCGACGCCGCGCCATGCGATCATTGTTACCAAAGTCGGCGGGCAGGCGCGTGGCCTCATCGTCGATTCGGTCAGCGACATAGTCACCATTGCATCCGATGCTCTGCAAGCCCCACCGGCGACGTCGAGCGACGGCGTGGTTCCCTTCATCGAAGGCCTTGCCGCGATTGAAGAAAAAATGGTGATGGTGCTCGATCTCGACAAACTCAATGCCGACGATCTGCTTCCGGAAGCTGCGTGAGCGCAATTCCAGCCTTTGTCGACCTTGCCGCCGTCGCCGACATTCTCGGCGAGCTGGGCAATGAAGTCGAGCAGCTCGGCGTCGCCCTGTGTCTCGATCCGGACCTAGCGGCGCGCCATATCGAAGCGCTCCAAGCGTTCGATCTTATTGCCCAAAAACAACGCGGCCTGGCGGCATTGCTGCGCGCCGATTGCCCGGTAGCCGCGCTTGCCGACCTTGGCCTTGAAGAGCTGAAGCAACGGCTGGGATCGCCATTCGACAGAGGCTAGTGCATCACTGGCGAACGGACCCAGCAAGCTACTCCTCGCATATCCCGTTGCGAGCAATTCAAAGGATCGATGCAAAATGATCGAACCTGCGGCTCGCGACGGGACACCCGACGAATCCGATGCCTTGCCAAGCGAATTTGCCGATCTGACGCCAAGCAAGCGGAAACTGCCAACCCGGCCGAAGCGGCCGAATCGCGGGCGAGTGTGGAACTGGATGGTAGCCTGGAGGATGTTCTCGGTGCGATTGAAGGGATCCAAAACGGGAAACCCGAACGCGAGGGCCAGGCGGATGAAACTAAGGCTATCTCGGATGCAGGGACTGCTACCGCCAATTCCGAGATCGATATGGCCGAAAGCCGATGCGATCCCCGCGAAGGGCTTGAAGATCTGCATGGGACTTCCGACGCCCCTGCATTGTCACCGAGGAAGGGGTGGCAATTGCGCCGACTGCTTCCGGGCTTGGCAGCAGCTACGGTGCTCGTTGCCACAAATGGACTTTCCTATTTCTTTGGGACAATTTCTCAAATCCATCATCCAGCGCCTTGGAATGGGAAGGCCGGCAAGGATGTCGAGGCAAGGGCAGCGCCACTCGCCCAAGGAGTGGAACGCTATGTCGGACTGACTAGCACTTCGCAGATCGACGGCAAAACCATCTTCGAAAGCGAGGAGATGAAGCTGGCTATCGAGGAACTCGACGGCGGCGATGAATTGCAACGCGCATTGGTCTCAAAGAGTAAGCAGTTCGCCTCGGACACTCTGATTTACCGTTCGGGCTACACAATTCAGGTTCGCTCTTGCAGCAAGTTCGATTGCGCAAGGGACAACATGAGGGTCGACTACGATGCCGATGCGAAAAAGGCTGCCGTTTGCGTAACCAAGCCATATGGCGAAGCAACGCAAATCTCTTACGCCTCTAACCAGTTCGGGTATCGCGAGGCATCGAACTGCGAGGGCGACCCGTTCTCAAAGCCGCCAAATTCAGAAATCGATGGGCGATAAGGGCAATTTGCCATCATGATTTTGGCAAACTGAGAATTCGCCCATGGCACCATGGCGTGCGGGCGTCTTGTCGAAGAGCACATATCGCAACAAATCCCGGCAATCTCTTTCTGGCTGGCCTCTTGTCTCGGATTTCCGTCCGGCTTTGAGCAGCCGGGAACTTGCACTCGAAGTCAACCGCAAACCTGATCGCAAGGTTCGAACCGCTGGATGTCCGTCGTCAGAACATTCGGCGCAGGTCGCGGCTTAGATTAGCGGAGTGCGG
>CAZVMC010000080.1:0-12051 GCA_964628635.1 uncultured Novosphingobium sp.
ACCTCAGCGTCAATACTTGTCCAGTCAGTCGCCTTCGCCACTGGTGTTCTTCCGAATATCTACGAATTTCACCTCTACACTCGGAATTCCACTCACCTCTCCAAGATTCTAGCTATCTAGTTTCAAAGGCAGTTCTGGAGTTGAGCTCCAGGCTTTCACCTCTGACTTGAATCGCCGCCTACGTACGCTTTACGCCCAGTAATTCCGAACAACGCTAGCTCCCTCCGTATTACCGCGGCTGCTGGCACGGAGTTAGCCGGAGCTTATTCTCCCGGTACTGTCATTATCATCCCTGGTAAAAGAGCTTTACAACCCTAAGGCCTTCATCACTCACGCGGCATTGCTGGATCAGGCTTTCGCCCATTGTCCAATATTCCCCACTGCTGCCTCCCGTAGGAGTCTGGGCCGTGTCTCAGTCCCAGTGTGGCTGATCATCCTCTCAGACCAGCTAAGGATCGTCGCCTTGGTAGGCCTTTACCCCACCAACTAGCTAATCCTACGCGGGTTCATCCTTTGCCGATAAATCTTTGGTCTTTCGACATCATCCGGTATTAGCAGTCATTTCTAACTGTTATTCCGAAGCAAAGGGCAGATCCCCACGCGTTACGCACCCGTGCGCCACTAACCCCGAAGGGTTCGTTCGACTTGCATGTGTTAGGCATGCCGCCAGCGTTCGTTCTGAGCCAGGATCAAACTCTCAAGTTTGTGTCACGAAACCACGGTACGAGCCGAAACTCGCTGACCGCAGCATCGAACTTCGGGAGCCGATACCTGCACTTGTCAAACGTAATGGATACGAAGGACATGTATTGGCATCGGCATAATCAAACCGGTATCCGGAACCCGAAGATCCCCGGACCGGGCGCCGTCGCCCACATGTCCCTTCATCTAAACCAACAATGTCAAAGAGCCATCCAACAAACGAAGCGGACAACAAGGGTTCCCCGACCATGTGACCGGGGGACTGCTGTCCGTTTGTGTTGGCGACCGTTCTGAGTGCCGATGTTTCGCAGCACCCCGTCCGGTGACCGGGCCTCTAAGGCGAGGTGCTGAGTCGGTCAACGACTTTTTGCAATTTTATTTCAAAGCGCCGGAATAGCCCGGAAATCTGCGGTTTCTGGGAGTGAAATTCACGCCAAGCTCTCGCTTGGGAGGCGAATCAGGTAAGATTTCGAGCGATTCGAGCCTGATTCTCAGGTCCGCGCACCCCGCCTTGCCCCCATAAGCAGATAGTTAACGCCCGCCTGCTATCGCGGGGCCATGGCAAAGGTCGCCCTTCCCCCGCAAGCAACGGGCACGCCGCGTGTGGCGGTCATCGTGCCGGCCTATGGCGTCGCGCATCTGGTTGGTGAGGCACTGGCTTCGCTGCAGGCGCAGACCCTGGCCGATTGGGAATGCGTGGTGATCGACGATGGCGCACCCGATGATGTGGCTGGTGCGGTCGCGCCCTTCCTGGCTGATTCGCGGATCCGGTTCCTGGCCACTGCGAATGCAGGTGTCTCGGCCGCGCGCAACACCGCGATCGCCGCCAGCTCGGCACCACTGATCACGTTACTCGACGGCGACGATCTGCTGCGGCCGAACTATCTCGCAACATTGGTCCCGATTCTCGAAGCCGATCCGCAAGTCCGCCTGGTAACATGCAACGCCCGCCAGTTTGGCGCTGTCTCCACCGAACGACCGGTGTTTGAAACGCCACAAGGCACCGCGCCCGACTGGCGCGGAACATTGGCGCAGGTGATCGATCGCAGCTTCAGGGTCTATATCGGGTCCACCTTCCGCCGGGCCGACTTTGACGCCATCGGTGGCTTCGACGTAACCATGGCCCAGTCGGAGGACCTCGACCTCTGGGTCCGCTTGATGCAACTGGGCGGCTATGCCCGATACGTTGATCAGTTGCTGGGCGACTATCGGATCCGCCCCGGTTCTGCCTCGGCCAATGCGACCCGAATGCTGCTGGGCAATATCAAGGTTTTCGAGAAAGCCCGGGCGGCCTTGGCTGCCGATCGACCGGAGCAAGCTACCCTGGCTGCCGCAATCGCACACAGCCGCGCGGCGATGGCCTTTGAACACGCCATCGACAAGGTGATCGACGGGGACACGCGGCGCGGTCTTGCCGAGCTGCGGACAATCCCAGGGCAAGTCCGCGGCCCGGTCTGGCGCGCGGCCTTTGCGATCTGGCGAATTGTGCCCGCCCTCGCCCGCCCCATGCTGCGCTGGCGCCGCGCCGCGCATCGGCGCGGCGCGCAGGGCAGCCTTGCTTCCACACTTGCGGGACTCCAGCTGTGAGCGCGCGCTGCACCCGTCCGGCGATCACCGTAGCGGTCAGCGTCTATAACGGTGCTGCCTACCTCGCCCCGGCGATCAAAAGTGTGCTGGCGCAGGACTTTGCGGACTTCGAGCTTTTGTTGCTCGACGATGGCTCCTCGGATGAAAGCCGTGCGATTGCCGCAAGCTATGCTGCACGCGATCCGCGGATTACCCTCATCAGTCGCGAGAACCGCGGTCTTGTCGCCAGTCTCAACGAACTGCTGGACCGGGCCAGCGCGCCGCTGGTGGCGCGGTTCGATGCGGATGACATCTGCGCACCGCAGCGGCTGGGGCTTCAGAAGGCCTTCCTCGACGCGCACCCCGACCATGTGCTGGTTGGCAGCGACACACGCTATATCGACGAGCATGGCCAGCCCTGCGCCGACCCGGTCTTGCTGCGCCCGCATGACCATGACGCGATTGTCGCCAATTTCGAAGCCGGGCCCAACCTGGTCCACCCGGCGGTGATGTACCGCCGCGATGCCGTGCTGGCGCTCGGCGGCTACCGCGCCAGCTATCTTCACGCTGAGGATATCGATTTGTGGCTGCGGCTGAGCGAGACCGGCAAAGTAGCCAACCTGCCCGAAGTGCTGCTCGACTACCGAATCACCCCCGGCCAGACTTCTTCCCGCCACACGGTAACGCAGGCGGCTCACGCGGCGATTGCCTGGCTGGCCCATCTGCAACGGATCGGCGGGAAGGCAGATCCCACCGCTGGGCTTAGCATGCTGCCGCCAATCGGCGCGCTCGATTCCGTGTTCGGACCTGATGCGGCGAGCTACGTGCGCCGCCGGGTCATCGACCGGGTGCTGTTTAGTCCCACCGCTTTGAGCGGTGAAGGCTGGCCATTCCTGCTCGCCCATGCGGCGGAGAGTGGTTCCGATCCTCGCCTTTGGCGCGCAGCTGCGCGCCTGCTTCGCGCTGGCGAGCCGCGCAAGGCCGGACAGGTTGCAGCAGCCTTGATTGGACTTGCGGCATGACCGTGATGTCGGTCCGTGCGGCCGCTACCTGGGCGATTGTATCGCAGTACACCTCGTTCGCGATCCAGTTCGTCACTTCGGTCGTGCTGGCGCGTTGGTTCATTTCTCCGGCTGACCTTGGCCTCTTCACCATCGCCTTCGCCGCGATCTCGTTGATCTCGTTCCAGCAAGATTTTGGCATCGCGCGCTACATCAACGGTGAGCGCGACTTGACCAGGGACAAAATCGACACCGCTTTCACAATCTCGGTCGGGGTGGCGCTGTCGGTTGCGCTGGTCGGAATTCTGGCGGCTTGGCCCGTCGCTGCCTTCTATGGCGATCCGGCACTGCTGCCGGTGACGCTGGTGGTAGCTTGCTCCTACCTGATGATCCCCTTCGCGGTGGTACCGCAGGCGCTGTGCCAGCGCCAACTCGATTACAAATCGAACACCATGATCGAGGTCGGCGCTGCGCTGGCCAATGCCGCCGTTGCAACTTTGCTGGCCATTCGCGGTTGGGGCGCGATGGCCTTGGCTGGCGGTGCTTTCGCGCAGCAATTTGCGCGGATGGCGGTGGCGCAGTGGCGCGCTGGTGGGCGCTTGCCTTGGCCGCTCAGCCTGAAAGGTGCCAAACCGATTCTGGCGATCGGCAATACTGCAACAATCACTTCGGTCTGCTGGACGATCGGTTCGCGCACGCCGGAACTGGCGATCGGGCGGGTGATGAGCCACGCCTCGGTTGGACTGTTCAGTCGCGCCTCGGGTCTCGCGCTGCAGTTGCGGCTGCTGGTTTCGGGGGCGGTGACCGGCGTATTCTATCCAGCGTTCCGCACAGTCCGCGATTCAGGCCAGCCGCTCGGCCCGCCCTATCTTCGCGTGGTTGGCGCGATCACCGGGATCACTTGGCCGGCCATGGCGGGAATCGCGGCATTGGCCTGGCCGCTGGTCGATCTGCTCTACGGCGAACGCTGGCTCGAGGCGGCACCGCTGCTTGCCTGGGTCGCCTTGGGGCAGCTTTGCTATATCGCATTGCCACTGGCCGGCGATTTGCCGATCCTGCTCAACCGAATGCCGCAACTGATCCGCGCACAGTTTGCCGAGACCGCCGTCTGCGTGACCTTGGTGATCGCCGCGACCGGGATCGGGCTGGAAGCCGTGGCCTTTGCGCTGGTCCTGCACGGTCTGGCGGCAACGGCGATATACGCGCCGATGATGCAGGATATGCTGGGCTTCCGATGGCGCGAGCTATTGCTGGTCTGGGGCAAGAGTGCAGCCGTGGCCTTGGCGGCAGTGTTGCCAAGTGCGGCCTTCTATGCGCTTTGGGATGGACCCACCGCCGCCGGGGCCGGCCAGCTGTTCGCCTCCGCGGTGACCGGAATCGGTTGCTGGGCAATCGCCCTGCGGTTGGTAAGGCATACCTTGTTTGACGAGATAACGGCGATGGTCAGTCACCTGCTCGACCAGGTAAAGCTGCGGCGCAGCGTAATTTCGGGCGACTGATCGCACCGCTCGACCAGCGGCATGGCCATGGCCGCAAAACAGGCGTAGACTGCGAGGCGAGAGAGGAACCTGCAATGACCCTCAACCCACTCGCCGCCGCCCTGCCGCTGTTGGTCACCATGCCGATCTCGGTTGGCCAGGAGACTGCCCAGCAAGCCAGCGAAGTCGATATGCTGACGGTCGGCACCGATTCGGCCGCCCGGATGACCGTGCCGGTGCGGGTGCTTGAAAAAGGCCCGTTCAACTTCCTGATCGATACCGGCGCGCAGAACACCGTGCTCAGCACCGCGCTGGCCAACCATCTGGCGCTTGTTCCCACCGCCCGTGCGCGGCTGATCGGGATCGCCGGGACCGAGGTGGTCGATACGGTGGAAGTCGATCAACTCGATCTGGGGCGGCGCAGCTATTACAACCTCCTCGCCCCGCTGCTGGAACGCCGGCACATCGGAGCCGATGGCATTCTGGGCCTCGATAGTTTGCAGGGCCAGCGGGTGCTGATCGATTTCCGCACCAACGCCATGACGATCGGCGATGCCCGCTCGCTGGGCGGCAACAAGGGCTTTGAAATCGTGATCACCGCGCGGCGCCGTTCGGGCCAGCTGATCATGACCAATGCGGTGATCGACGGGGTGAAGGTCGATGTGGTGATCGATACCGGAGCTGAAACCTCGATCGGCAACCTGCCGCTGCGCCGCGCCCTGTCGCGCCGCCATTCGGACGAAACGACGGTGCTGACCGGGGTCACCGGGCAATCGGTTGAAGCCTCCATCGGCTTCGCCAACGCGCTGGTGATCGACAAGGTCAGCCTCAACAATGTGCTGATCGCCTATACCGATTCGCCCGCCTTTGCGGCGCTTGAACTTGGCACGAAGCCGGCGCTGCTGTTGGGCATGCGCGATCTGCGCAGTTTTGACCGGGTGGCGATCGATTTCGAAACCCGCAAGATCCTGTTCGACGCGCCGCGCGGGGTCGTGCTCTGACGCATTTGTGATTGCGCTGCCCCGCCCCTACATGGGCGGCAATGTCGAACCCATGGAACCCCGCGCCCGATCCGAATGCCCGTCATGATGGCTGGGGCACGCTGCGGCGGTTTTTGCCTTATCTTTGGCCCGCTGAACGCCCAGCGCTGAAGCGCAAGATCGTGATTGCTGTGTTGCTGGTGCTGGCGAGCAAGGCGGTCACGCTCGCCTTGCCGATCGTCTACAAGCGCGCGGTCGATGCCATGCAGGTGGCCGGCCCGGTCGGCTTCCAGATCGCCTTTGCGCTGGTGCTGGCTTATGGGCTCGGGCGCTTTTCCGGCGTGGTCTTCGACAACCTGCGTAACATCGTGTTCGAGCGCGTCGGGCAGGAGGCGACCCGGCAACTTGCGGTCGACACCTTCACCCGGCTTCATGCGCTGTCGCTGCGTTTCCACCTCGCCCGCCGCACCGGTGAAGTGACCAAGACCATCGATCGCGGAACCAAGAGCATCGACGTGATGCTCTATTTCATGCTGTTCAACATCGCTCCCACGGTGATCGAGCTGATCGCGGTCGGCGTGATCTTCTACCTCTATTTCGGCTGGGGGCTGGTGCTGGCGACCGCAATCGCCGTCGTGGCCTATGCCGCCGTTACGCGGTGGATCACCGATTGGCGCAATGCCCTGCGTGAGAAGATGAACCGGCTCGACGGCCAGGCACTGGCGCGTTCGGTCGATTCGCTGCTCAACTATGAGACGGTCAAATACTTCGGTGCCGAAAAACGCGAGGCCGCGCGCTATGAGCAGGCCGCGCAGGATTTTGCCAATGCGGCGGTGAAGAGCGAGAACAGCCTTGGGCTGCTCAACATCGCGCAGTCGCTGATCACCAACCTGCTGCTGGCTGGCGCCATGGCCTTTGTGGTCTGGGGCTGGCTGCAGGGGCGCTTCACCGTTGGCGATCTGGTGCTGGTGCAGTCCTATCTGATCCAGCTGTTTCGCCCGCTCGACATGCTGGGGATGGTCTACCGTACGATCCGCCAGGGCCTGATCGACATGGCCGAGATGTTCCGGCTGATGGAAACCCCGGTCGAAGTGGCCGATGCGCCGGGCGCGCCCGCGCTGGTGGTCAGCCGCCCGACGCTGGCCTTTGACAACGTGGTGTTCGGTTACGAGCCGGAGCGAACAATCCTGAAGGGCCTGTCTTTCGAAGTCCCTGCCGGACAGCAAGTGGCTCTGGTCGGCCCATCGGGTGCGGGCAAGAGCACGATCGCGCGGCTGGTGTTCCGGTTCTACGATCCCTGGGACGGGCGCATCCTGATCGACGGTCAGGATATCAAGACGGTGACGCAGGAGAGCCTGCGCCGCGCGCTCGGGATCGTGCCGCAAGACTCAGTGCTGTTCAACGACACGATTGGCTACAACATCGGTTACGGACGTGACGGGGCGGACCTCGCCACGATCGAACAGGCCGCGCGCGACGCCGCGCTGATGGACCTGATCGCGCGGCTGCCCGATGGCTTCGAAACCGAAGTCGGCGAGCGCGGGCTGAAATTATCCGGCGGTGAAAAGCAGCGCGTCGCCATCGCCCGCACGCTGGTAAAGAACCCGCCGATCCTGCTGCTCGACGAGGCCACCTCGGCGCTCGATAGCCGGACCGAGCAGGACATCCTCGCCACGCTCCACCGGGTTTCGAGCGGGCGCACTTCACTCAGCGTCGCTCACCGCCTTTCGACCATCGCCGACGCTGATCAGATTCTGGTGCTCAACGAGGGTACGCTGGCCGAGCAAGGCACCCATGCGCAGCTGCTTCGGCTGGATGGGCTCTATGCCGAAATGTGGGCGCGGCAGGCCGAATCGGTCGAAGAGCTGGTCGAGGCGGCGGAGTAAAACCAACGTTGACCTGGAAGCGCGGCAGATTACTCTTCGGGAATGGACCCCGATCAAGCGAAGGCGGTATTCTGGTCGCGATTTCTGACCGAGCACTGTGAGTGCCCAGATGCTGATCTTATCCGTGAGCATCTGCGCGGAGCTAAGTTCCATTCATTTTGCGGATGTGGCTGCGCTAGCTTTGAAATCACCGTCGCGGATGCCCTCTTGCTTCGCCCTTTGCGTCCACCACCTTCCGATGGACGAGAAGGAGGCGGTTGGATCTTCTCTCACCAGAGAGAACTGAAAGATGGCAGACTGCTCTCAGTCGACGTCTTTTGTCGGAGCGACGGAATGCTTGCGGGGATAGACGTGGACTTGAATTGCAACACGGAACCCGTCCCATCGCCAGACGATGCGCTCGTGCTATTGGGGCTGTGAAAGCCCTACTCTTTTACCACATCCGCCTCGTGCCAGACCACCGCCTGCGCCACTTTGATGGAGAGGTGCCCTTCGTCCCATGTCATGCTCGGCGAGCCATAGAGCCGCCAGCCCTGCGCCAGCGCCTCGCTTACCCGCTCGCAAAAGGCACGGTCATCCTTGCCGGTGAGCAGGCGGTAGACGGGTTTGTCATCCGGCGGCCCGCTCATTTCGCGCCCAGCGTCGGGCTGAGCAGGTCGAGATCGGCGGCTTTGATCACCACAACCTCACCGCGCAGTGCCTTGAGTGCGTCGAGGAATTTGCTGGCATCGCCCACGATCACCACCGAGGCCGAACCCGGCAACACATAGCGCGCCGCCGCAGCATTGACCGCGCCGGGATTCACCGCAGCCAGCCGGTCGGCATAGGCGAAGGCTTCGCTCGGCAGCAGGCCTTGCTGGAGCAGGTTGCCGATCACCCCGCTAAAGCCGCCGCTGGTTTCCAGCGCGCGTTGGGTGCTGCCCGCGAGGTACAGGCGGCGCTTTTGCAGCGCGTCCTCGGCAATCGGTTCGGTGCCAAGCCGGGCAAACTGTTCAAGGATCACCTTGGCGACCTCAGCAGCAGACTCATTTTTGGTCTGTGCAGAGGCGGTGAGCAGTCCGGCCTCGGCGCGGGTGGCGAAATTGGAGTAAGAACCATAGCTCAGTCCGCGCTTGGTCCGTACTTCCTCGAACAGTCGCCCGTTCGAACCGACCCCCAGCACCGAATTGGCCAGCAGCAGCGCGTAGTAATCCGGATCGCCACGACCGACGCCGCGCGTCGCCACATAGACCGCCGCTTGCCCTGCTTCGGGCATGTCGATCACCACGGTCTTGGGCGCAGTGGCCGGGCCGGCGCGGTCGGTGATCTTGGCCGGAGCGGGCGCGGTGACGGTCCAATTGCCGAACAGCTTTTCGGCCAGCGTGGTCCCCGCCTTGGGATCAATCCCGCCGCTGACCAGCACCCGCGCAACCGCCGGGTGCCAGCGCTCAGCCCGGTGGGCGAGCAGGTCCTCGCGCGTAATCGCGCCGAGCGTGCCAATCGTTCCGCTGGCCTGCATGCCATAGGGCGCCGAACCGTAAAGCAGCGGCGCGAGTGCCATCGCCCCGAGCGAACCCGGGTCTTTCATGGCCGACATCAGGCCATCGACCGCACGCTTGCGCTCGCGCTCAAAGGCCTCCTGCGGGTAGCTGGCATCCTTGACGATATCGGCGAGCACCGCACCTGCCGCCGCAAGATTGGCCGTGGGGGCGGAGACCGAAAGCGCGGTCCCTTCCGGCCCAGCCGCGCTGGAAACCGACGCGCCCAGACTCTCGAACCGCGCGGCGATCTGTGCGGCGCTTTGGGTACTGGTGCCTTGGGTGGCAATCGCCGCAGCGAGGCCGGCCAATCCCGCCTTGGCGCGCGGATCGGTCGAACTGCCGCCGGGGAACAGCACTGTCAGCGTGGCCACCGGGACCGATCCGGTGCGCGCGACCACCACCGTTGTGCCATTGGCCAGCTTGCGCTCAACCATTTGCGGCTTGACCACGCCGGGCTTCGCACCGGGCAGCGGCGGGGCCTGCCGCTCGGCTTCGGGCCGCAACAGACGCGGCGCGCCGGTCGCGGGCGCGACGCTGCCAAACTTGGGCATCACGGCCGGGTTGGCATAGCTTGCGGGATTTTCCGCTCCGGCCCCATAACGCACTTCGACCCAGGAATTGGGCGCATAGTATTGCTTGGCAACGCGCAGCACGTCGGCAATCGTCACCTTTCCGATCCCGGCAAGGCGCTTGTCCGCCGCACGCGGATCGCCGGTAATCGCCAGCGCCTCCCCCAGTTCGAAAGCGCGCCCTTGGGCGGTCTCTCTGGCTTGCAAGGAATCGGACAGCAATTCGTTCTTGGCTTCGGCCAGTTCGGCAGCGTTGACACCGGCGCTACGCACCTTCTCGATCTCGGCAGCAAGCAGCTTCGCCACCTCATCCGGCGACTGACCGGAGCCAACCACCGCAAAGGCCAGCGCCGAGCCCGCCTCGCGCGAAAAGTCGAGCATCTGCGAAATGTCCGCCGCCTTGCCGCTTTCGACCAACGCCTTGTGCAGGCGGCTGTTGTCTCCCCGGGTCAGGATCGCGTCGAGCACTTCGAGCGCGGGCCGGTCGGGCGAGAGAGCACCCGGCATTTGCCACAGATAACCCGCCAGCGGCAGCGGCACATTGGGCGCGGTCACGTCGATCCGGCGGGGTGTGGTCCGCGGCGGTTCCTTGGCGTCGATGGTGAGCGGCACCGGATTGGCACGGCGCGGAACAGCCGCGAAATAGCGCTCGACCATCGGCTTGAGCTTGGCCGGATCAAAGTTGCCCGAGACAATCAGCGTGGCGGTGTCCGGCCCGTAATAGGCCTGATGGAAGGCGCGCGCGTCGTCGAGCTTGGCCGCATCGAGCTGATCGATCGAGCCGATCCCCGGGCGGCGCTGCGGCAGATTGTCAAAGGCGTTTTCGGCCCAAAGCAGCCGCAGCCGGCCATAGGGCGGCGTGAGCACGCGCTGGCGCAGTTCTTCCTTCACGATTGAGCGCTCGCGCTCAAACACTTCGCTATCAACTACTGGCCGCGCCATCCGCTCGGCATGAGTCCAGAGCAATGTTTCAAGGTACTGTGCCGGGACGACTTCGAAATAGTTGGTCCGGTCATCACTGGTCGAGGCATTGCGGACCCCGCCGACATCTTCGGTCAGCCGGTTGATCATGTTGTAGGGCATATTCTCGGTCTTGCGGCTGAGGATATGCTCGAAAAGGTGCGCAAAGCCCGATCGGCCTTCAGGATCGTGCTTTGACCCGACCGCGTACCACATTGAGACCAGCACGTTGGCAGTGCTCTTGTCAGGGATGGCAATGACTTTGAGGCCGTTCGACAGCTGCCATTCGGTGAACTTGATCGGCGGTGCGACAATCGGTGCGGTGCGAATAGTGGCGCTGGGCGCGGCGCTTTGGCTGTAAAGCGGCGCGGCAGTGGCGAGCGCAAGCAATGCGGCGCCGGCAATCAGGCTCGAACGGATCATAGGAGACTCCCTTTTCTGCGCAGAGGCTTAGCGCAGCGCTGGAGGAGTTCAATCGGCAGGCCGATCAACGGCGTGGAGAGTTCGACGGAAGCATCCTTCCCTTCAGGGGAGTCGCAGACGGCGGGCAGCGCCAACGGGGACCGCGCCCACAGGGCGGGGTAGTAGGGCTCGCACGGGTACTCGTGAGGGCTAGTCCGAACCCGCCGGGGGGTCAGCGTTGCTTCCACCAGCAACCTTGGGACTACTCGCGCGTGCCCCTCCCCCACTGCGTGGGTCCCCTCCCCTAAAGGCGTAGGATGGTCACAGAATATACTTGCTGAGATCCGTATCCCGCGCCAGCCCGGCGAGCCGCTGCTCAACGTAGGCCGCGTCAACCGTAACGGTTTCACCCTGGCGATCCTCGGCCTCGAAGCTCAGCTCCTCGAGCAGCTTTTCCATCACCGTCTGCAGCCGCCGCGCGCCGATGTTCTCCACGGCTTCGTTGACCTGCGCCGCAATCCTGGCCACCGCCTGGATTGCTTCGGGCGTGATTTCGACCGTGACCTTCTCGGTCGCCAACAGTGCCTTGTATTGCGCCACCAGGTTGGCGCGGGTTTCGCCGAGGATACGAACGAAGTCCTCCTCGCTCAGCGCTTTCAGCTCGACCCGGATCGGCAGACGGCCCTGCAATTCTGGCAGCATGTCGCTAGGCTTGGCGACATGGAACGCGCCGCTGGCGATGAACAGCACGTGATCGGTCTTCATCGGGCCGTACTTGGTGCTGACGGTGGTGCCCTCGATCAGCGGCAGCAGATCGCGCTGCACGCCCTCGCGGCTGACCGAACCGCCGCGCACATCCGAAACCGCGATTTTGTCGATCTCATCGAGAAAGACGATCCCGTTGGTTTCGGCATTGGCGAGTGCGACCCGGGCAACATCGTCCTGGTCCATCCGCTTTTCGGCTTCCTCGTCGACCAGCTTGTCCCA
>CAZVMC010000081.1:0-5284 GCA_964628635.1 uncultured Novosphingobium sp.
CCCAGCGCGCCTCCCAGCGGCCCGCCGACCAGCGTGCCGATCGCGGAAAACAGCAAAGTTGCCATGGATAGAGACCTAGTTTGAGACCAAGCGCCAGTGGTGCAGGATAGTCCCGGTGGGGCGGGTCGGCGATTCAACCACGCGGCGCAGGCCGCCATGGGCATGGATGAACCGGCCTTGCTGACCGGCAATGGCAAGGTGGTATTGTCCCGGCCCGATTGTGAGCAGCAGGACATCGCCGGCTCGGCAGGAGTCCGCAACGGACGTGAAACCAAGCGAGGCCGGGTCGGGCAGCCAGCCGTCCAGCCGGGTCATCCGCAGACCATAGCCTTGCGGCAACACCGCCCGATGACCCGCAGCAGCCAGCGCGGCTTCGAGCAAGCCGATGCAATCAAGCCCGTGTTCGGGATCGCGGCCGTTCAGCCTGAATCGCGTGCCCACCAGCGCGCGGGCCGCTTCGGCCAGGTCTTCGCCGCTCATGCCGTCGGCGAGGGGTAGCGGGTGAGCTGATCGTTGCCCGGCAGGAACGGCTCACCCTGAAAGTTGATCGCGTTGCCAAACCGGGCCGCGCAGGTCGCGAGTCGCCGATCGCAGCCTTCGCGCACCAGTAAACGGGTGCCGATGGCCGGGACGGCATCGAGCGGACGATCGAGCAGCAGCCAGCCATCGCCGCTGTCGTGCAGCCCGGCCTCCAGCCCAGCCAGCGGTCCATCGAGCCAGCGCAGACTCCCGCTGGCATAGTCGGCGAGGGCGGCAATGCCGGTTAGCTGCAGGCCGCCGCGCGCCGCGTCGAACGCGGCGAGGCTTGCCAGCCGGGTAAACCGCGTTGCCGAAAGATTGCAGCCCGGGCCGCAGAATTCGGCGCGGCAAGTCGGGCTGGTGCGTGGCACGGGATCGCGCAGCAGCTCTGCCTTGCGGGAGACCAGCGTGGCGCTGAAGGCACCCGCCTCTTCGCTCACCGTCCCAATGGTGCCGCTGTAGATCGCTTGATGCTCAAGTGTTTCCCAATCAACCAGGCCGATCGTCACCCGCGCGCCGTCATAGCGACCGGCGGCCAGGTCTGCCGCCGAGATCGCCTGATGGTTCAGCGCGCCTTCGACTTCGGCACTGTCGGGCTCAAAGCCCGCCGTGCGGCGGATCGCCGATGGCACCATGCCGGGGGCCGCGCTGTGGAGCAGCCCGCCGAACCACAGATCGCGGTCATGCGTGGTGAAGCCGAGCGTCACTCCGTCGCGGCGGCTGACCCGCCACCAGGTCGCGACGGCTTCGAGCGGCTCTGCAAACCATACCCGGCTCATGCCGCTTCCCGCACTTCGATGATCGGCACAGTCGGCGCCTCACCCGCCGCGAAGGCCGCGCCGGAGATCTCGAGCCGGTCCTCGGCAAAGCGGACGGGCACATCAAACAGATAGCCAGCGCGGATCGCTTTCCCGCTGGCGGGTGCAGCGGTGAAGACAATTTCACCGAGCGGATCGAGCGCCCAGCCGGTCAGCGTGGCTACGCCATCGATGCTGACCAGCACCGATGCCGCCACCGGCCGCGTGATCCGTCGCAGCTGGGCTTCGCTGCCTTCGCCATAGCGCTTGACCAGGGCAAAGCGGGTCTGCACCCCGTCGCCAATGCCCAGCAGCTGGTCGGACATGGTTGGCGTGCCGATCATGCCATTGGAGCTGAAGTCGGACGGGTCGCGCAACCGGAAGCCGCGCGCCGCGCCGCGGCGGGCGCGATAGAACGCCAGCAGCGCGCCCAGCTCAGCCTCCGAACGGATCCCCGGTCCGACATCGAAGCGCAGCCGCGCGTCAGACCACAGGCTGTTGCGGTGCTCAAACCCCGATGCGGTCACCGCAACGCTGGTCGAAAATTCCGCGATCACGCTGGCATCGCGGCCGAGCGCGAGCGGATAGGAAACGTCATCGAAAGCAAGCATATCGGGTTCCTCGGCGGATGGAGCGGGCAGGCGGAGGTAGCCATCGCGGCAGACCTGCGGGGCAGCCCAGACGAAGACTTCGTGCGCGGAACGGCCTAGGGCTTCGTCGCAGCCCGCGTCGATCCGCTGCCATGCGAGATCGCTGGCGGTAAGTGCGAACCCGGCAAGATAGTCTTGCGCGGTCGGCGGATAGTTCAGGCGTGCGTTGACTGCGGCATAGGCTTCGCGGCGCAGGGCATCGGCGCCGGTAGTCAGCCAGTCATAGTCCTCTACCTGCAAGCGATCGAAGGCCGGGGCGGCCCAGCCCAGCGGCAGGTTGGCGCGGCGGGCTTCGGGCATGGTGGGATCGAGCACGGTCGGCAAGAAGGTCAGCAGCAAGACTTCGGCGGCGGCGGGCGCGACTGCCGCGCGCACCGCATCGCGCAGCGCGGCAGTGGAATTTGCAAGCAGCACTCCCGCAGCATCGAGCAGGGCCTTGCGCTGGGCATCGATCGTGCCGCGCATATTGGGGATGACCTTGGGGTTCCCGCCGAATGCAGCCTTGGCGGCGTTGTCATAAAGGCAGGGCCGCCCATCGGGCATGATCCACCACCACGGCTCACCAATCTGGAACCGTACCGGCACTCCGGCGGCCTGCATCATGCTGGCAAAAGCGGCACCAACCGACTGGAGCCAAGCCATCGCCGCGCTGTTGGCGGGTGAGAGCAAGGTCGATGGCGGGATCCAGCCGGTTAGCGCGGGATCGCCATTGCTGGCGCGTTGCTGCCACGCGGCGGGGCAATGCTGCGCGAGCAATTCGTAGGAGAGCGATAGGATCGGGCTAAACCCGGCGGCTTTTGCTTCCGCCAGAAAAGCTTCGTGCCAGCGCCGCGCGGGACCCGCCAGCGGATCGCCGCTCGGTGCAGGCAGGAACGCACCGGCTTGCCCCCCGCTTTGGGCGGTGAGCCGCATATAGTGGCTCATCCCCAGATAGTGCAGCAGCGAGCCGCGATGACCGAGCTGCAGCGCCGTGCGGACCACCCGCGCCGGGGTCTGGTTGGTGCAATCGTCATAGGCTGTGGCAAGCGCGAGCCCGTGCGGCGGCACGATCACATCGCCGATCTCTATCACCGCATTGGCCCCGTCGCAGGTGATCCCGGTAAGTTCGGCCCAGCCATCGACCGGAGCGGGCAGCGGAACGGTGCTATCCGCGACATAGCCCGGTGCCACCAGCGAGATGAACAGCCGGTCGATATCGCCGGGATGGACCGGATCGCCGTCGGCCGCCCAGCCGGACACCAGTTCAGAAAAGGACAGCGCAATCACCGCATCGGTGGGCGTGCCGGTGGCATAGTTCCACAGCCGCACGAACCAGGTCTTCGCCGCACCGCTGGCATCGCGACCTTCGATCGTCAGCGTCGGGCCGTTGACCGCATCGAGCGGTACAATCCCGCTGGAGCGCCAGCGGAATTTGAGATGGCAATGCGCATAGTCGCGCACGGTTTTGTAGGCGAGCAGCGGGTGATCAACGCTGTCCTCGCTGGCCCAAATCACCCCGGCCAGATCGCCCTCGCGCAGGAAGGTTGCGTCGATCCGCAGTGTGTCGGGCGCAGGCGTGGTCAGCGCGGCCAGCATCGGGCGCGGAAAGTTGACGGTCCAGAACCGCGGATCGAACCGCGCGAGCCAGTCGCGCGCTTGGCCTTCGCGTTTGGAGGCGAGCCAGAAGGGCATGGGGAAACCTTCAAAGAGATCCTTCCCATTTTGCGGAGCCAAATGGGGAGGTGGCAGCGGCGCAGCCGCTGACGGAGGGGTAATGCGGAGCGGACTGACCCCTCCGTCTGGCCCTGACGGGCCATCCACCTCCCCAAATGCGCTTCGCGAATTTGGGAAGGATCGATTGTTTAGAACTCGCTCAACGCCCGCCGCACCGCGCTCGCCACTTGGCGGCTTGAGCGTTGCAGCGCTTGCGGCGCGGAGGTTCCCGCCGGAGCGGCTATCGAAATCGAAACCCGCACATCGCGCGTCTTTGCCGAAAACCCCGTCTCCACCCGCCCCGCGCTGGTCGGCACGAACAGCTCAGGCCCGCGCTCGCCGACCAGATAGCCGCGCCCGGGCGAAACTGGGCCGCCAGTGGCGCGACCGGGGAGGCCGAAGATCGAGCCGATCAGGGAACCGAGGTTCAGGATGCCAGCGCCGCCGCCACCGGCCGGAAACAGGTTCTGGACCGCCTGCACTGCGATCTGGTCGATCACGTTGAAGGCGATCCGTTTAAGGTCCTCGAACCCGAGGCTGCCCTTGCGGATCGCGCCGAGCAGCCCGCGTTCGAGCGCGTCCCCGGCCTTGCCGAAGCCATCGACCAGCGAACCGTCGAAGGTGGCGCGCATCGCCGCAACGTCGGCCGCAAAGGCCTGGGTATTGGCGCGGACGTCAATTAGCAGGCTGTCAATCGGATCGGGCATGATCGGCTTCCATCAAGCGTTCGAGGTCGGAACGGGTTGGTGCGAGCGTGGTGTCGGGCAGGGGGGCGAGAATCGCGGCGAGTTCGGCCGGGGTGGCGCGCCAGAACTCATCGGGACGCCAGCCGAGCAAGCGCCCAGCGAGGCCGGCAAGCTGCACCGCGCCTGCGCCGAATGTCCGGCTCATCCGGCTTGGGGCGCGGCATCGCCCTGCAGAATTTGCGCGAGCAGGGTGCGCAGCGGTTTGCTGGCAGCAGCGAGGCCCATCGCGGTGACAGCCTCGCCCAACTGGTCGCGGGTCAGCCCTTCGCGCGCGGTCAGGCAGTGCCAGAACAGCGCCGCCACTTCGCTCAGCTTGAGCTGGCCCGCCCCGGCGCGCTCGACCAGCGCGAACAGCGGACCGAGTTCGTCTTCGGCGGCGACCAAGGCGGTGAAACTGGGACGCAGGGTGTGCGCTGCTCCGCCAATAACGATCGCCGCTTCGCCGCGATGTTGGTTTATGGGCGGGTTCATACCGGCACCACCGCGCCACTCGATTCAAGGCTGAGCGTGTAATTGCGCTCGCCGTTGAAATCGCCGGCATAGTCGAGCTTCTGGACGAGAAACTTGCCGCGCAGCTTTTCGCCGTCTTCGAAGCTCAGCTCGTAATCGTCGAGCGTCCCCGCCATGGCATTGGCGCGGACCTGGGCTTCGGCGGCGCTGCCGAGGAAGATTCCCGCAGCGCTGACCGAAACCGATCGCACACCGGCGCCCGACAGCAGCTCGCGCCAGCCGCCGCTGTCCTTGCTGGTGATCACCACGGTATCGCCGCTGATCGAAAGCTGAGTGGTGCGCAGGCCCGCAACGGTCTGGTAGACCGGCGTGGGGCTCGCGCCGTTGGAAATCTTGAGCAGAAAGGCACTGCCTTTTTGGGCGGGCATGG
>CAZVMC010000081.1:5384-11989 GCA_964628635.1 uncultured Novosphingobium sp.
ACGCGAACCTCGCGGCCCGGGCGGTCCTTGCACGACCAGTCGGCGCTGGCGCTGGCGGCGATTGCCAGCCAGGGCAGCGCGGTGCGTTTGGGCGCTTCTTCGACCACGGCATTGAGCTGGGGGGCAAGCGCCGGGTCGCTGGCGAGCCAGTCGATCAGCGCGGCGCGCAGGGCAATTTCCATTGGTCAGTCCTTGGTAAAGGTTGGCCAGAGCCAGCGCGCGTTGCGCCAGTTGCGGGCATGGTCGGCGGCTTTGGCTTGCCGTGCGGCGGCGATCTGCCGGGCGCGTTCGAGCAATGCGGGGATGATCCGCTCGAACGCGCTCATGCCAGTCGCAGCCGCCGCCATGGCCGCCACAGCGCCGCGACTGCGGCGGGCGGGACCGGGTCTGACGCTTCATCCTCGCGGCGGCGATACTGGTGCGCCGCAAGCCGGATCGTCCCGTGGCGCAGCGCCTCGGGCAAGCCGCTCCAATCGGGTGAGAGGCCCGCGCTGAACCGCACTGCGATTCGACCCGCCGCGCCTTGATTGATGACCCGCGTCCGGCCCGCGCCATCGGCGGTCAGGTCAAGCGCATAGGCATCGACCGGCAGGGTGAAACGCGCGCCCTCGGCGGGAATGCCTTGCACTTGGGTGATGGCTTGCACGGGCCGCGTGGCCAGTTCCTGCCAGCCCGAAGTGATAGGCAAGATTTCTTCGCAGGTCTGGGTCAGCGGCATGGTGCCGGTGAAGCTCTCGCACAGTTCGAGGCTCGCGCGCAGCAGCACGGTGAGCGCGACGTCGTCGGCGGTCACCGACAGGCCGAGCCAGTCCTTGAGTTCGCCCAGCGCCGCTGTGGGAAGCGTGTGAGGCGTGATGATAGCCCGCTGCATGGCGGTCTCCGCATTGGAGGAAAAGGGGGCGCGGCAGGCAAGGGGGGGAACCCGCCGCGCCCGGCTGCCTTAGACCGAAATCTTCAGCAGCTTGATCGCGTCGCTATCGAGCACCTGGCCGCCGATCCGCTTGGTCGCGTAGAAGTTCACGAAGGGCTTATTGGTGAACGGATCGCGCAGGATCGTGGTGCTCTTGCGCTCGGCGATGAGGTAGCCGTTCTGGAAGTTGCCGAAAGCGATCGGCAAGGCGTTGGCGGCGACATCGGGCATGTCCTCGGCCTCGATCACCGGATAGCCGAGCAGGCGGGCGGGCGCGCCGTCGAGGATCCCCGGTTGCCAGATGAAGCTGCCGTCCGCCGCCTTGAACTTGCGCACGGTCGAAAGCGTCTTCGAATTCATCACGAAGACCGCGCCCTGGCGGTGCCCGGCCTTGAGCGAATGGACCAGGTCGATCAGCTTGAGCTCGGGCGTGGTGTCAAAGGCCGAGGCATTGCCGCTGACAATGTGCTGCAGCGTGCCGAACGGCCGGGTCGCGTCGCCAGTCAGCGCGGTGGGCTGGGTGAGGAAGCCCTTGGGCTGGTTGGTGCCGGTGCCGTTCACAAAGGCCGCGCCTTCGGCGCGCGCGAATTCGACCGCGATCTCGTTCGCCAGCCAGGTCTCGAGATCGAACTCGGCATCGTCGAGCATGGCCTGGCTCGCCGCCGGGTTGGCATAGAGCTCGCCCATCGGCGGGGCGATTTCGTTGAACTTGGGCGTGCCGGTTTCGGGCCGCGCGGCGACTTCGCTGACCCAACCGGAGCCGGTGGTCGCGCCTGAGGTGACAAGTTTGCGATACCCCGCGGTGCCCGTCTGGACCACCTGTGCGATGGCGCGGATTGGGCTGATGACCTTGAGCTGCGCCGCGATCAGCGCATCGATCTCACGCGGCACGGCAAAGCCGCCGTCCGCCGCAACCGCGCCGCTGACTGACTTGAGCTCAGCCTCGCGGCCATGACGCAGGTAGCCGTCGACGAAGCCCTTGAGCTCCGGGCTGGCCCCCGAAAGGGCCGGGCGGGCGGCGGCGCGGCTGACCTTGTCGAGGCGGCTCTTCACCTCCTCAACATCGCCGCGCAGCGCGCCGATCGCCTCGTCGGCGGCATCCTGCCGCGCGACCAGATCGAAGCTGGTGTCGAGCACGTCGGTATTGGTTTCGGTTTCCATGGGGATTCTACCTTTCTGCTAAATCCTCCCCGGAACGGGGAGGGGGACCACGTAGTGGTGGAGGGGGCCCGCCTCTCCCTCAGGCGCTGTGCCTGCGGTGAGGCGGGCCCCCTCCGTCAGCCCTGCGGGCTGCCACCTCCCCGTTCCGGGGAGGATCGTTCAATGAGATGCACCCGCGCCGCGTGCTGCATCGGGTGAGTGACGAGGCTGACCTCGAACAGGTCGATCTCGCTGAGATCGCGTCCCCGGGCGGAGCGGGTGAAGCGGCGCGCGCGGTAGCCGAAGCTGAGGCCGGTGACGGTCCCGCGCTTGATCGCCGCCGCCGCGCCGCCCTCCGGGTTGTCGATCCGCGCGACCACGCGCAGGCCGCGCGCGTCCTCGCGGATCCGTTCGACCCAGCCGATCCGGAATTCGGGGCGGTGCTGCCAGAACAGCGGCAGCGGCCTCGCCTGCTCGGAAAGCGTGCGCTGGAACGCGCCGGGCAAGATGATATCGCGCCCCGCGTCCCGCTTGCCGAACAGCGCAGCGTATCCCGCCACTCTCACCGTAAAAGCTCCGGCAGCCCGAGCCGCCAGGCCATCCCGATCAGCACTAGCGCCAGCGCGCCGCGCACCACCCAGGCGATCGCCGCTCTCCACGCGGTGCTCTTGGCATCGCGCCAGGCGCGCAGCAGCTCGCGCAGTTCGGAGAGGTCGGCCTGCGCGGATGGATCGGCGAGGCCCAGCCGCTGCAGCGCGCGTTCGGCGCCGAGTTCGCTGGCCTCCTCGACCAGCGCGCGCAGGGTGACAAGATCGGTGCCTTCGGCGCTGGCCTGCGCGAGCAGCCGCGCGAGCATATCGTCATTGTTCATGAAATGTTCTCCACATCAGGCAGCCCAAGCAGCGCGCGCTTCTCACCATCGCTGAGGAAGGCGGCGGCGCTGACCTGCGCCCAGAGCCGCTCGCGGTCCTCGGCCAGCGCCGGAACGCGGTCGAGATCGATCGCCAGCTTGTCTTCGGGGAACCAAGTCTGGAGGCCTTCGGAGAGCGCCCCGAGCAGCTTGGTTGCCAGCGGCAGCAACGTCAGCCGCCACAGCGCGCGGTTGGCCTCGCGGTAATTGGCATAGGTCGCGTCGCCCGGCAGCCCGAGCAGCATCGGCGGCACCCCGAAGGCCAGCGCGACATCGCGCGCGGCGGCGGCCTTGAGCGCGGCGAAATCCATGTCGGCAGGCGAAAGCGACAGCGATTGCCATTTAAGCCCGCCCTCAAGCAGCATCGGTCGCCCGGCATTGGCCATCCCTGCAAACGCCGCCTCAAGCTCGGCCTTCAATCGGTCGAACTGTTCGGCGGTCAGCCCCCCGGCATCGCCCGGATCGTAAACCAGCGCGCCTGAGGGCCGTGCGGCATTTTCCAGCAAGGCCCGGTTCCAATTCGCCGCGGCGTTGTGCGTCGCCACGGCTTGATCGGCCGCCGCGAGGCATCCCGCGCCGTAATGATCGTCAGCCGGGTGGAAGTGCTTGATGTGGATCAGATTGGGCGCGGCATCCTCGTCGAGCGCTGGAATCGTCAGCGTCCGCTCGCCGACCTTGTAGGCATAGGCGGAGGGCCAGCCATCGCCATCGGCGATCACCGAGACCCGCTCGGGCCGCAGCGCAAACAGCTCAACCGGGCGGCCCAGCGCGTCCTTCAGCACCTGGACATAGGCATTGCCGTGTAGCAGCAACTGCGCCGCGAGCGTCTCGGTCAGGCTCTGCCCCGCCGAGGTTGCGCCGACCAGCTTGGCCAGCGCCGGATCGCAGGGCGCAAGCGGCGCCCCGCCAATCCCCTCCGCCACCAACCGCACCGCGCGCTGCGCCACGGGGTTATCAAGATAGGCCCGCCGCACCGCGGAGCTATATTCAAACGGCGCGCGGGCGGTCTCGGCAAAGAACCACGGCGAGGAAATCGTGCGCGCGAGCGGCACACGGCTAGCGCCCCCGCCCTTGAAGGCGGAGGCCAGAGTTTGCAGGAATGACATGGGAGGCCTTTCGACTGAAGTCGGTTGGAAGGTACGAATTTAAGAGTGCGGAGCAACTCGCGCCGCTGGTTCAGATCACTGAACTGAACGGTGCCAAGGCTGCAACGGTTGCGGGTAGTCGTTGCTGAGCGAGCGTATCGAGGTACTCTGCGGCCGATTTCGGTGGATTCTTCAGACGACTACGGCAGCGCGTCGCGGCTAAAATCACGGCCGCGTTGTCAAAATCGAACTGGAACCTGATGAAGTCGTCAGGATGTAAAACTTCCACATTGTAACTGGCGCAGACATCTTGCGGAAAGTCTTTGAGGTTGAACGTGACGATGGCGTCGGCCCCGGAATGGACCGCAGCGGCGAGCACATGCCGGTCGTCGGGATCGGGCAATTCCAACACGGAAACCAGTTCCATATGTCCCTCGACCAAGCAGTCGAGCACAGATTCATTCATCTGTGTCTTTGTAAATTCTAGCTTTTCACGCGTCAGGTCAGGGCGCGCAATTAGGAGACTCTCAATCCATTCCGCATGAATCTCGGCGCTCCATTTGGCGCGAAACAATGTTGATGTTGCGAGTTCGAGCAGCAAGTCCCGCAAAGGTGCCGGGTAAAGCACGCACGCGTCATAGATGACCGTGTAGCGCGAGTGCTTAATAACCCATTCCTTCTTCCTGCGCCTGCTTGGCCAGCGCCGCCAGGCTACTTTCACGCACGGCTTCGCGTTGCGCCCGAAAGGTTTCGAGATCAACGAACTTGATCCGCCTGTGTGTGCCTACCTTGTGAAAAGGCAATGCGCCTTGCTCAAGCAGCTTGTTCAAGAACGGGCGGGAAATACTCAATAGGTTGGCGGCTTCTTGAGTCGTCAGCTCCGCGTGTAGCGGAATCAGCGTTACCGCATTTCCTTGGGCCATTTCTGTCAAAATCTTGATCAGCAACGGCGTTACTGCCTTGGGTAGCTGCAGATCCGTGCCGTCTTCCATCCGCACGTTGAGCGATGCTTTGCTCGCACGCGCAAGTTCTCGACTGGCGGTAGTGGCCAGCTCGGAATCGGTTTCGTTGGGCACTAGCAGTGTGCCGGGTGCGTCGATTGCGTCGGTCATCGGGGCTGTCTCCAATGCGGATACATATGAATCACCGAGTGCATAAACGCAATAATCGAAACAACGATTAACGGTGGAGCGTTGAAGCGACCACCGTAAGGGAATTCACCCCAGCAACACCCGCGGCAGCACTTGCTTCACCAACATCAGTTCCGTTAGCGCCCAGACCAGCGCATCGGCGCGGTCTGGCGAGCGTCCCGGGCCTTGATAGCCGCCGCCTCTGGTCAGGCCGCAGAGTTCGTCCTCCAGCGCCGCGAACATCCCGGCGTGGCGGACCTTGCCGCTCTCGTAGAGTGTCGAAACAGGGGCTGCGCGGGCGCTTTTGCCATGGCGGGCGTGGACCAGCTTCACCGGCAGCGTGATGTCCGCCGCGCGCAAGACGCTGCTGACCATTGTCCCGCCCTGGTTGGCTTCGGCCACAACGCGGTCGGCGCGCCAGACCTGCGCCGCCGCAGCCACGGCACGCGCCCATTTCTCCGGGCTCGCCTTCTCCACCGAGCAATCGGCCAGCACCCGCGCGATCCCGTCCGCGCCTTTCGCGCAGACCACGATCCCGCAGGCATCGCCGCCGCTGCTCGCTGGCGGATCGACCCCGATCACCACGCGCACCGGCGGGCTTGAGGCTGCCGGTTCGCGGCAGCGCTCGAGCAGTGCGCGTGACCATAGCGCGTCCTCCGCGCCGTCGAGCAGCACCCCGTCGAGCTCTTGCCGGCCAAAGGTGGTGCCGCTGAAAGTCTCCAGCATCTGTTCAAGGTAGGCGGGCGGCAGGATCGCCCGGTTGTCCGTAGTTGCGCCTTCGGCCAGCACCACCTTGCCGCGTCTGGCATCGGCGATCAGCCGGTGCAGCAGTGCAGAGTTCTGTAGCGGCGTGGTGGTGGCGACCACGCGCGGATTGTCGCCCACCCGCATGGTCAGCATCAGGTTGGACCAGGTCTTTTCCGCGCGTTCCCCGGCATTGTCCCACTTGGCGATCTCATCGCACCAGGCGTGGCTGTGCTGCGGCCCGCGCAGGGAATCGGGCTCACCCGCCGAATAGAGCCAGGCAATCGCGCCGTTTTCCCAGGTCAGCTTGCGCAAGCTCGGTTCATAGACCGGGGCCAGCGCACCCGGCGCGGCATTGAGCACGCCGCTATCGCCCTCAACCATCACCGTGCGAACTTCCCCTAGCGAGGCCCCGACCAGCGCAATCCGTGCGCGGCCATCGTTGCGGGCCACCGCGCGAACCCATTCTGCCCCGGCGCGGGTCTTGCCGAACCCGCGCCCGGCCTTGATCAGCCAGGTCCGCCAGGCTTCTTCCGGGGGCAGCTGCTCGTCGCGCGCCCAGCCCTCCCAATAGTAAGAGCCAAGCGCAGCAAGTTCGTGCGGAGCGAGCTGCTGGGCGAGCTCGATGCGTTCTGCATCCGCCTCCGGCCCCGGCCGGCGCAGCCAGGTGCCGCGCGAGAGTTTGC
>CAZVMC010000082.1:0-3742 GCA_964628635.1 uncultured Novosphingobium sp.
GGTCTTGTTGATCACATAGGTGCGGCCGCGACGACGGATCACGCGGTTGTCGCGGTGACGGCCCTTGAGCGACTTGAGGCTGTTGCGAATCTTCATGGTTTCCTCGGGGGCGGCAGTCGCCGCAGAAATTGGAGCCGCGCCGTTAGGGGTGACTCGCCGCCAAGTCAACCCGCTGTGGACCAGCGATAGCTCTCAGATTGTTCGCGCAGAGAGCGCAGAGCACGCAGAGTGAGTTTCGGCCGCAGGCCATTCGTTCGATTGGCACCCGTCTGGCTTAAGCGCGTGAATAACAAAGCCGCTTCGCCCCGCAGACTGACACCTCTGAGTCCTCTGCGGTATCTGCGCGAACCCCTTAATCCCGCCGGATAGCGCCCAGCTTGCGCTCCCAAGCGAGCGCGTGCTGCACGATCAGATCGAGATCGGCGAATTGCGGCACCCATGGCAGGGTCGCCCTGATGCGGCTGTTGTCCGAGATCAGTGAATCGGGATCGCCCGGGCGCCTTGGGCCCAGTTCGCGGACGATCTTGCGGTTGGTCACCCGGTCAACCGCGTCGAGCACTTCCAGCACGGAGAAGCCCCGGCCATAACCGCAGTTCATGGTGAGCGAGCGCTGCGGCTCGGCTGCGAGCGCTTCCAGCGCCAGCACATGCGCGGCGGCCAGATCGCTGACGTGGATATAGTCGCGCACGCCGGTGCCATCGGGCGTGGCGAAATCGGTGCCGAACACGCCGACCTTTTCGCGCTTGCCGAGCGCCGCCTCGACCGCAACTTTGATCAGGTGCGTGGCCCCAGCGGTCGACTGGCCCGAGCGGCCCTGCGGATCGGCCCCGGCGACGTTAAAATAGCGCAATGCGCAGAAGTTGATCGGGTGCGCCGCGGCGGTATCGCGCAGCATGAACTCGGTCATCAGCTTGGACATGCCATAAGGATTAATCGGGCGCTGCGGGGTGTCTTCGGTGACCGGGGAAACCTCAGGGATGCCATAGGTCGCAGCGGTCGAGCTGAAGATGAAATGCGGCACCCCGGCAGCGACGGCGCTGGCGATCAGTGCGCGGGTCTTGGCGGTGTTGTTGTGATAGTATTTGAGCGGATCGCTGACCGATTCCGGCACCACCACCGATCCGGCGAAATGCATGATTGCGCGTGTGCCTTGTTCGGCGAAAATCCGCGCAATCAAGGTGCTGTCCTCGATATCACCCTGATAGAACGGCACGCCATCGGGCACCGCAAAGGCGAAGCCGGTGACAAGGTTGTCGATTACCGCGACCGGCCAGCCAGCGTCTTGCAGCGCGAGCACGGCGTGGCTGCCGATATAGCCGGCGCCGCCGGTAACGAGGACGGGGAATTTGCTCTGGGTCATCGCGTCCCGCGCTAGCATAGCTGCGCGGAAAAGTGGTTAACGCTGCCTGGCTATTCAGCGCGCGCTCACGGCGCTTGCGTCATGAGCAAGCTCTTCTAGACTCGCGGAAAGAGGAGTCGCTGCCGATGAACCGCCTTGCCTTGTTGCCCGCCGCCCTGGCCTTGACGCTAAGTGCCTGTGTCGCGCCAACCGGTCCGGTTGAAGTTACCCGGTTCCTCGCGCCCGACGTCAACGCGCTGGGCAAAGGCTCGATCACGGTTGAGGCTGCGCCGGGCAGCGATCCGGCCTCGCTTGAGTGGCGCAGCTATGCCGGGGCGGTGATGCGGCAGCTGGTGCTTAATGGCTATACCGAGGCCTCGGCAGCCAGTGCGGGGCAAGTCGCAGTGCTGCGGCTCAGCCGCCAGACCTTTCGTCCGGACCGCAGCGGTGGCCCGGTTTCGGTCGGGGTGGGCGGTTCGACTGGCAGCTATGGATCCGGCCTGGGGGTGGGCATCGGCCTCAACCTTTCCGGCCAACCCAAGGAGCAGGTGCAGACCGAGCTTGGCGTGCTGATCAAGGACCGCGTCAGCGGCGCATCGCTGTGGGAAGGCCGCGCCAGTTTCACCGTCCGCACCGGTTCGCCGCTGGCCGATACCGCGCTGGGCGCACCAAAGATTGCCGAGGCGCTGTTTGCAGGCTTCCCCGGCAAGTCGGGTGAGACTATCCGGGTACCATGAGCAACATCCAGATCGACGCTGCTTTCGATGGCGGCAATATCGAGGTCCTCGCCATCGACGGCGCCAGTGCCGAACTCGCGGTCCGCAAGGATCACCTCTCGGATTTCAAGCAATGGTTCTATTTCCGCGTGGCGGGTGCCGCGGGGCGCGAGCTCACGCTGCGGATCACGGGGCTGAAAGACTCGGCCTACCCCGAAGGCTGGCCCGGTTACCGCGCCGTGGTTAGCGAGGACCGCCAGTTCTGGGGCCGCGCCGATACCAGCTATGACAAGGCGGCGGGCGTGCTGACGATCAGCTATACGCCCGCTGGCAGCCTCGCCTGGTTCGCCTATTTCGCACCCTATTCGTGGGAACGGCATCAGGATCTGATCGCCAGCGCGGCCTTGGCGGAAGGCGTGACGCACCGGGTGCTTGGGCTGACCCTTGATGGCCGGATGATCGATTGCCTCGATTTCGGTGAGGGCGAGAAACAGGTGTGGCTCTATGCCCGCCAACACCCCGGTGAAACCATGGCCGAATGGTGGATGGAAGGCGCCCTCGATTGCCTGACCGACCCGGCGGATCCGGTCGGCCGAGCGCTGCGCCAGCGCTGCACCTTTCATGTCGTGCCCAATGCCAACCCCGATGGCTCGGTCCGCGGGCATCTCCGCACCAATGCGGCGGGGATCAACCTCAACCGCGAATGGCATGAGCCGAGCGCGGAAAAGAGTCCCGAGGTT
Organism: uncultured Novosphingobium sp.; assembly: GCA_964628635.1. Taxonomy (GTDB): domain Bacteria; phylum Pseudomonadota; class Alphaproteobacteria; order Sphingomonadales; family Sphingomonadaceae; genus Novosphingobium. The sequence goes on from CAZVMC010000082.1 coordinate 2,796, forward strand.
TTGGCGATCCGCAACGCGATGGATGCCACTGGCGTGGACTTCGCGATGGATGTCCACGGCGATGAAGCGATCCCGGCAGTCTTTCTGGCGGGGTTTGAAGGTGTTCCGGCGTGGAATGAAGAACTTCAATCGCACTATGATCGCTACAAGGCGATCCTTGAACGCCGCACTCCGGACTTCCAGACGCGGCTTGGCTACCCGGTAGCGGGGCAAGGCAAGGCCAATCTCTCGATGAGCACCAACCAGCTGGCCGAACGCTTCGGCGCGGTGAGTATGACGCTGGAAATGCCCTTCAAAGACAATGACGATCTGCCCGATCCCGCCCAAGGCTGGTCACCCGAACGCTCGGCGCAACTGGGGCGCGAGTGCATGGCCGCGCTGCTGGAGTGGCTGGGTTAGGCAATGCCGTTTCCGATATCGGTAGCTGGCACAATCGAGATTCCGCGGGAATCGATTTTGTCGGGCGATATTCAGCTTCTCAAGCGTCGTACCGTCGAGGCCTTGGAGCTGTTGACGGACACCGTCACTGAGGATGGAATGACGGTCCGGTCAAGGCCGCACGTTCAAGAGATGTTTCGGCGCAAGGTCGGCAATTGGCACCCGATGGTGGCATTCGACGACATAGATGTAGAGATAGTAAATTCCTTCTCCGGCACAGTGATCAACTACCGCTTCAGCATCACCTTTGCTCTTCGCTTCGTGGCCGTTGGCTCTGTTATGTTCTTCCTGTTTGGAGCAATGGCGCATTCATGGCTCGAGGGTGCCAGATTGGCGGGCATGGCCTTTGGTTGGGTTTTTGGGGTGAACTACCTTTTGGGCTGGCTTCGCGGCCCGCGTTGGCTCAAGAGGCAATTGTTTGAGCCGAAGGCCGGGCTCAGTCCATTGACCTAGGTTGTCTTCCCATCTGGCGCAGTCGGGCGCGGGGAGCAGGTGGCTTCGAACACGTA
>CAZVMC010000082.1:3842-11528 GCA_964628635.1 uncultured Novosphingobium sp.
GCGATCAAGGTATCTTTGGTGTAGCTCATGGCCGCACCACTACCCAGCGCAGCGGCATCGCGCCAGCCTCGGTGCGCAAGGCTTCGTTGGCGGTCCATAGGGACCAGGGCCGTCCCGCATAGTCCGGGGCGAAACGCGTGCGGACCAGCCAGACATTGCGATCGATCGCGGCGGCGACATGATAGCGCGCCTCAAACGCGCTGGAGACCTTGAGCAGCGCGGGCTTGCCGGTGTGCGTTTCGATCTGGTTGACGAAGGTCGTCAGCTCGCTCTCGATCGAAGCATCGCCCACCTTCATCGGGCAATCGTCGGCCAGCCGGTCCAGCTCGACCGCCGGCGGCAGCAGCGCGGCATCGCGCGGGACCACGGTGACGAAATTGGCGGCCTGGCGCTCGGCCGGCTGGCAGGGATCGTAGCGGTGCACCGCGCCGACTTTCAGCCCCACCGCGCGGGCTTCTTCTAGGTGGCGCGAAAAAGCCGGATCGCGCGCAAAAGCGCTGGCCGAGGCATCGAGATAGGCGAAGTCGGCCCCGATCGCCTTCATCGCCTTCCAGTCAATCGCGCCGTCTTCGCTGTCGATTTCCACCCCTTGCAGCGGATAGGCTGCGCGCGGCGGGGTCCAGTGGATCAGGTGCCAATAGGTCCAGCCGCCGCCGGCGAGCGCCAGCAGCAACGCCGCGCCAAACAGGCGCAACCGCGTACGGCTGGATTTTTTGCGTGCCATCGGTGGCTTGACCCCTGTTACTCACTTCTTCCCCCTTGATGGGGGAAGGATGCCAGAGCTTGGCAGCTTGCTGCCTAGCGTCGGCTGGATGGTGGGTGATTTGGCCGACCAGCGCTGTGCTCGGACGAGAGATCACCCACCATCCAACCTGCGCTAGTTCGTTTCACTCACAAGCTTCAGTATCCTTCCCCCATCAAGGGGGAAGAAAGCAAGAGCCTAACCCCTGATATGCAGCACGCAGATCAGGGTAAAGAGCCGCCGCGCGGTGGGGAAGTCGGTTTCCACTTTCCCGTCGAGCCGTTCGAGCAGCAGCTCCGCCGCTTCGTTGTGAACCCCCCGGCGGGCCATGTCGATCGTCTCGATCTCGGCCGCGGTCGCTTTGCGGATCGCCTGGTAGTACGAATCGCAGATCGCGAAATAATCGCGGATCGGGCGGCGGAAGCGGCCGAGTCCCAGGATCAGGCTTTCGAGCTCAGTCCCGTCTTCGCTGGCGATGTGCAGGCCGAGCCGTCCATCGTCCACCGAGAGCCGCAGCTTGTAAGGCCCCTGATGCCCGGCCTCCCAGGATCGCAGCGGCTTGAAAGTGTTGTCCTCGATCAGATCGAAGATCGCGATCCGGCGCTCCTGCTCGATATCGGCGTTGCGCCACAGGATCGTCGCTTCGTCGAGCGCGATATCGATGATCCGGGGCGATCCCATGGGCGCGCCTTCTCGCAAATGCAGCATGGCGGGGCAAGAGGGGAGAAATTTGTTCGCGCAGAGACCGCAGAGTACGCAGAAAAGTCCCGGCTCTGCGTTCTCTGCGGGCTCTGCGCGAACAAATCCAAACCATCCCCGCTATCCACAGCCAAGTTTAACGGCCTACGGCTTGCACCCCACCAGCCAAACGCGCACAGCCTCCGCCATGGCCGAAGAAGCGATTCCGATCCGACCCGATATCGAACCCGCGCGGGTTCTGCCGAGCAATGTCGAGGCGGAGGCGGCGTTTCTGGGTGCGGTGCTGATCGACAACCGGGTGATCGAGGAACTTGGCGTTCCGCTGGCGGCAGCCCATTTCTTCGAGCCGATCCATGCCCGGATTTATGAGCGGATCGTCACGCTGCTCGATCGGAAAGCGGTAGTCACCCCGGTCACGCTCAAGCCCTATTTCGAAGCCGATGAGGCACTGAAAGAGCTAGGCGGGGCTTCCTATCTCGCGCGGTTGACCGCCGACGGGCAAGGCCTGCTCGCCCCGCGCGAACTGGCCGCGCAGATTTACGATCTGGCCCTGCTGCGCGAGCTCGTCGCGGTCGGGCGCGGCCTCGTCACCAACGCGATGGACACCAGCGAAAGTGTTGAGCCGCTCGAACAGATCGAGGCGGCCGAAGCCGCGCTTTACAAAGTTGCCGAAGGCGCCGGCACCCAGAACGAGGCGCAGGCCTTCACCGTTGCAACTCGCACTGCGATCACCGCGATCGAAAAGGCCTTCAATTCGGGCGGGCACATCTCGGGCAAGACCACCGGGCTGACCTCGGTCAACGAAAAGGTCGGCGGGTTGCACGATTCGGATTTGATCATTCTGGCTGGCCGGCCGGGGATGGGCAAAACCTCGCTCGCCACCAATATCGCCTTCAATGCCGCCGATCGGCTGCGCCGCGATCTGGCCGACGGGATTGAACCGGCCAAGTCGGTCGGCGCAGCGACGGCTTTCTTCAGCCTGGAAATGAGCGCCGACCAGCTCGCTACGCGTATCCTGGCCGAACAGGCCGGGATCAGCAGTGAAGCCTTGCGGATGGGCAAGATCAGCCGCGAGGATTTTCAGCAGCTGTCCTTCGCCAGCCAGCGGCTCGCCGAATTGCCACTCTATATCGACGATACCCCGGCGCTGACCATTGCCGCATTGCGCGCCCGTGCGCGGCGCTTGAAGCGGCGGCACGATATTGGGTTGGTGGTGGTCGATTACCTCCAGCTGCTGCAAGGTACCGGGCGCGCCAACGATAACCGCGTCAACGAAATCTCCGAGATCAGCCGCGGGCTCAAGACGCTAGCCAAGGAACTGGGCGTGCCGGTGATCGCGCTCTCTCAGCTCAGCCGCGCGGTTGAAAGCCGCGAGGACAAGCGCCCGATGCTATCGGACCTGCGCGAATCCGGCTCGATCGAGCAGGACGCGGATATGGTCTGGTTCGTGTTCCGTGAAGATTATTACGTCGCCGCCCGCGAGCCCAAGGTTCCGCAGGGGACCGACGATGCAAAGATCCACGAGGCTCACGCGGCCTGGCAGCAGGAAATGGAAGGGGTCTATGGCCTTGCCGAACTGATCGTCGCCAAGCAGCGTCATGGCGCGACCGGCAAGGTGCGGCTGCGCTTCGAAAGCCGGATTACCCGGTTCAGCGATTTGGCCGATGAAGGGATGCGCCGCGATTACGTCGACGACTAGTGCAATCCCTCCTTTCCCCATCAAGGGGAAAGGAATCGTAGCGATTCGGAATTTCTGTCATTTTCTGTAAATGATTTGAAAACAGTGCTTTATGCACTATTTTCTTGACCCAGAACAACGCGAGCCCCTAACCGCAGCCCACACAGTTCTAGGAGCACTCCATGGCCCGCGTTACCGTTGAAGATTGCGTCGACAAGGTTCCCAACCGGTTCGACCTTGTCCTGCTTGCCGCGCAGCGCGCGCGTGAGATTTCGGGCGGGGCCGAACTGACCATCGATCGCGATCGGGACAAGAACCCGGTCGTCGCGCTGCGCGAAATTGCTGAGGAAACCGTTGGTCCGGCCAGCCTCAAGGAAACGCTGGTTGGCTCGCTCCAGCGCGTACTGCCGGAAGACGACGATGAGGTGGATGAAATCGGCTCGCTCAGCCAGCAGGCCGAAGCGCTGCGGATCACCGCGGCCGCGCCGGTGCGCAATACATCGCTGGGCGGCGACTACGAAGGCTAAGCAGCGGCTTTAATGACCGCCATTGAGGCCCGCTGACCGTTCGGTTGGCGGGCCTTTTGCATTGAACCGAACCTAGCGTCGGCAGGGCCAAGTGCGGATGTAGTAGTCTGCGACGGCAGTGTTGATCGATACTGCGCCGCGCCGCGCCACCGGGTAGCTGCGCAGGTGGCTCAGGAACCGGTCCACCGTCGTATCCGCGTTTGGCGGCGGGCATGAGCTGGGCCGACCCAGGCGCCGCTCTTGTGCCAGGCGCGCCAGATAGGCCCCTTTCGCGGCATAGCCTTCACGTTTGATCACATCGAGCTTGGGCGAGAACTGCGCCATCGGCCCCATCGCCTGCAATTCCTCGGCGCGGCGGAGGAAAGCAGCCACGCTCATATCGCCCGGCGCGGCCAGCGCGGGCGTGGCAAGTGCAAGCAGGATCAACGACCAGCGGCGGGACACGTCTATTTCTTACACGGCCAGGTCTTGATAAAATAGTCCGCCATCGCGGTCTTGATCGAAACGGAGCCGCGCCGCGCGACCGGATAGGTGCGCAAGTGGGCCAGCAACTGATCCGAGCTGATCCTGGCTCCTTGCGGAGGGCAGGAACTCGGTTTGCCGGCGGCCCGCTCGCGCGTCAGCCGGGCGCGGTAAGCTTGGCCAGCGGCGGAGCCTTCGGTCTGGAGCTTCTTCATATCCGGATCGCGCAGCGCCAGCACACCTTTGGCCTTCAGCGCATCGGCCTTGGCCAGGAACACGGCCACGCTCATGTCACCCGCAGCGGCAAATGCGGGGGCGGCGAGGGTGGCAACGGATAGTGGCACGAGCCAGCGGCGCATCGGGAACTCCTTCTTGAATGAAGTGAGCGACTTGGCGCAATCGAACTTTCCCGGCGATGAACCGGTTGAGCCGCGCTGCTGCGGCGCTATGCTGTCCGCGTCACCAAGCGGGGGAAGTGATGAGCGGCGGAGAAATCATCGGCGATATCGCGCAAGGCGCGTTGACCGCCCGCGCGGTTGAGCCGAGCCACGGTGAAGGCAGCGGCCACACCGAAGAACGCGCCTGCCTGAACTGCGCAACCCCGCTGATCGGCAGCCATTGCCATCAATGCGGGCAGGCCGCGCACGTCCATCGCACGCTGGGCGCGTTCTTCCACGATTTGCTCCACGGGGTTTTTCACTTCGAAGGCAAGATTTGGCGGACCCTGCCGCTGCTGGCCTGGCGACCGGGCAAGGTGACCCGCGAATATATCGACGGCCGCCGCGCCAGCTATATCTCGCCGATTGCGCTTTTCCTGTTCGTGGTGTTCCTGAGCTTTGCCGTGTTCAACGCCATGGCCGGCCCGATCCATGTCGATCCGCAGACCCCTGAGGAGGCGGCGGCCGCGCTGAAGGATGCCGATGCCAAACTGGCCAAGCTCGAGAAGGATAAGGCCGCGGCCGAAGCGAAGGGTGAGGAAGTGGCCGGGATCGATGGCCAGATCATGGGCGCGCGCGCCGCGCGCGATGCTGTCGCCGGTCTGGCCAAATCCGGCGGGGCAGTCGGTGCGGTTGAAGGGGCGGCCCAGATCGTCCGGCAAGACCGGATCAGCTCGTTCGAACCGCTCAACGAGGCGTGGCGGCGCGCCAAGCAAAATCCGGACTTGCTGATCTACAAGCTACAGACCAATGCCTACAAATACAGCTGGTTGCTGATCCCGATTTCGGTGCCGTTCTTGTGGTTGCTGTTCCCGTTCCGGCGGCGGTTCCACCTTTACGATCACACGGTGTTCGTCACCTACTCGCTCAGCTTCATGCTGCTGCTGGCGGCGGTGGCGAGCCTGATTGCGCTGTGGGGGCGGGCCGATTGGCTGGTGGCGGTGCTGTTCTTCTACGCCCCATTCCACATGTACCGCCAGCTGCGCGAAACCTACGCCACCAGCCGCTTCGGGGCCTGGTGGCGGACCTGGTTCCTCAGCTTCTTCGCGCTTATGGCGCTGGTGCTGTTCGCAGTGGCGTTGACGTTCCTCGCGGCCTGAGGGGGCCGCTAGGCCCCCTGCGGCGCGGCCCCGCCGGCGAAGCGCTTGCCGGCCTTGGGAATCGCCGAGCCCTTGACCGGGGTCGGCGTGCTGCCGCCCTTGGGCTTGTCGGGACGGTCGAGCTTGCCGGTTTCGAGCAGCTGGGCAATTTCCTCGCCGCTCAGCGTTTCGTATTCCAGCAGCGCCTCAGCGAGCAGGTGAAGTTTCTTCTTCTCGCGCTTGAGGATCGTGGTCGCGCGTTTGTGCGCGCCATCGACCAGCCCTTTGATTTCGGCGTCGATCAGCTTGTTGGTCTCGTCCGACATCATCGTCCGTTGGGTGCCGCCGTAGCCGAGATAGCCTTCCTGGGTCTGCTCGTATTGCAGCGGGCCAAGCTTGTCCGACATGCCCCACTGGGTGACCATGTTGCGCGCCAGGCTGGTGGCATACTGGATGTCCGACGAAGCCCCGCTGGAGACTTTGGCGTGCCCGAAGATCAGCTCTTCCGCCACGCGGCCGCCCATGCTGACCGAGAGGTTCGCGTGCATCTTGTCGCGGTGGTAGGAGTAATTGTCCCGCTCGGGCAGGCGCATCACCATGCCCAGCGCGCGGCCGCGCGGGATGATTGTGGCCTTGTGGATCGGGTCGCTGGCCTCTTCGTTGACCGAAACGATCGCATGGCCGGCCTCGTGGAACGCGGTCATGCGCTTTTCGTCTTCGGTCATCACCATCGAGCGGCGCTCGGCGCCCATCATGACCTTGTCCTTGGCGTCCTCAAACTCCTGCATCGCGACCAGCCGCTTGTTGCGGCGCGCGGCGAGCAGCGCGGCTTCGTTGACCAAGTTCGCGAGGTCCGCGCCCGAGAAGCCCGGGGTGCCGCGGGCGATCACCCGCGCATTGACGTCCGGCGCAAGCGGGACCTTCTTCATGTGGACGGCAAGGATCTTCTCGCGGCCCTCGATATCGGGGATCGGCACCACCACCTGGCGGTCGAACCGGCCGGGGCGGAGCAGCGCGGGATCGAGCACATCGGGGCGGTTGGTCGCGGCGATGATGATGATGCCTTCGTTGGCCTCGAACCCGTCCATCTCGACCAGCAGCTGGTTGAGCGTCTGCTCGCGCTCGTCGTTCGAATTGCCGAGGCCATGGCCGCGCGAACGGCCGACCGCGTCGATTTCATCGATGAAGACGATGCACGGCGCGTTCTTCTTGGCCTGTTCGAACATGTCGCGCACGCGGCTGGCGCCGACGCCGACGAACATCTCGACGAAATCCGAACCCGAAATGGTGAAGAACGGCACGCCCGCCTCGCCCGCGATCGCGCGCGCGAGCAGGGTCTTGCCGGTGCCGGGCGAGCCGACTAGCAGCGCGCCCTTGGGGATCTGCCCGCCAAGCTTGGAAAAGCGCTGCGGATCGCGCAGGAATTCGACGATTTCCTCCAGCTCTTCGCGCGCTTCATCGATTCCGGCCACATCGGCAAAAGTGACTCGGCCCTGCCGCTCGGTCAGCATCTTGGCCTTGCTTTTGCCAAAGCCCATCGCGCCGCCGCCGCCGCCCTTCTGCATCTGGCGCAGCGCGAAGAAGGCAATCCCCAGAATCAGCAGGAACGGCACGGCTTGAACCAGAATAGCCAGCAGCAGATTGCCTTCATCGGGCGCTTCGCCCGAGAATTTCACGCCGCTGTCCTGCAGCAACTTGGGCAGGCTATCATCGCCCTGGATTGGCACGGTGGTGAAACTCTCACCAGTCTTGAGCTTGCCGGTGATCCGGGTCCGCCCGACCTCAACCTGCTCAACCGTGCCCTCGGCCACCTTGGCCCGGAAATCCGAATAAGACAGCTGCGCCGCGCCCATATCGGCACGCGGGCTGACCAGCGACACCACCAGCAGCAGCGCCATGAAAATCCCGCCCCAGATAAACAGGCTTTTGAACCAGGGGTTTCCGTTCGGCTGGTCGTCATTCATGGTGAGGGCAGTCCTTTCGTCTGCGCAATGTAGGTGCCAAGGGCTGAATGGCAAGCTAACGCTTGGTTGAAGATGCGACTATCTGGCCCAAGGGGAGG
>CAZVMC010000083.1:0-11445 GCA_964628635.1 uncultured Novosphingobium sp.
CCGCCCTGCGGCTTCCCTTCGCGCTCGGACTGCCGGTGTCCTGACCTGAGTCAGAGTGGCACCCACGATCGCGTCATCCTGGGCCAAAAGCCATAAAAGCCACCCTTGCGGATGACCTTTTGGCTTTTGGCGCGCCCGGAACGATTGTCCTCGCCCTGCGGGCTCGTTCGTCTCCGCTTCGCTCCGACTCCGAATTTCATATCGCGCCTTGGACCCATCAAAAACCAAAAGGCCACCCTTGCGGATGGCCTTTTGGTTTTTGGCGCGCCCGGAACGATTCGAACGTCCGACCCTCAGATTCGTAGTCTGATGCTCTATCCAGCTGAGCTACGGGCGCGTTGGAAGCGGCCACATAGGGGGCAGGCCCGAACTTGGCAAGCAACTAAATTGCCGAAAGGAGTGCCTGAGCCAGTGGCAGGTCGAGCGGAGGCATCGATAGACGCGGTACAGCTGCGGGCGCGAACCAACCGATCTCCTCGCCTTCGAGGCATTGGGGGACACCCGTCCACTCGTGGCAAAGGAAAAGATCGATCGAAATCCCGGTTCGATCATCGCGGGCAGTCGCGATCGCACGCACGGCAGCGGGGTCGATCTCGATTCCAAGTTCCTCCCGCAACTCGCGCACCAAAGCCGCATGGGGAGTTTCTCCCAGTTCGATTTTGCCGCCCGGAAACTCCCACAAACCGCCGTGCTCTTTATCAAAAGGGCGGCGATGCATCAGCACCTGGCCATTATAGCCAACCAAAGCGGCAGCCACCACCCGGATCGTTGTCGGATTTTTTTGCATTCGGTGCTGCCGCCTCAACTTTTTCTTAGGGATAGTCTGCCAGATCGGCCTGACCTGCCCGGTTTGCAACTCCGGGCCAGTTAAGGGGCCGATGCCGTGACCAAGCTTTTTCTCAAGCGCCTGTTAGGCGATCAGAGCGGAGCGACCGCCGTGGAATATGGCCTCATAGTAGCGACAATCTTCCTTGGAATGCTGCTGGGGATCGCAGGCTACGTCGACGCGACAACGGACCTGTACACCACCATCACCAATCGACTTGCCGCTGCGATGCCGGGGGGAGCCTCTTAAACAATTCGTAAGATTTTCCTCATATTTGAGTGAGTGCTCGATCCGAATAGCCACAGTTGGGCAACAGGGAAAAGAGCCGGGTAAATTGACTGCCAACAGGAGACTGACCATGAAGCTTATCAACAAGATGTTCCGCAACGAAGATGGTGCCACCGCGATCGAATACGGCCTGATTGCCGCTCTGATCGCCGTTGCGCTGATCACCATCCTTGGTGGCCTCGGTGGCGAACTCAACACCACCTTCACCACTACGTCGTCGGCTCTGTCGGTCGCGAACACTGCTGCCACCACGACCACCGGCAGCTAAGTTCGAGCCAATCGAACAAGCGAGGGGGCGGCGAGGAAACTCGCCGCCCCTTTTCTTTTTTGATCAGCCTAAGCGCGCTTGGCGGCTGATTTGCGACGAATCAGTAGGTAACCAGCTTGATCTTTTGCCCTGCGGTGATCGTACTGGTCGCGGTCAGCCCGTTGAGCACCAGGAACCGATCGAGCGGAGCATCGGTATAGGCCATGCGCCGCGCCAGGCTTTGCACAGTGTCGCCGCGCTTGGCAGTGATCACCATTAGCTTGCGCGGCTTGATCGCCGCAGCCTCACTCGCCGAAATCCGGCGCACCGATTGGTACATCGGCTCGAAGGTCGCCGCCGTGCCGGGCTTGGCGATGGTCAGGAAGTGATAGGCGGTGGTCGGTCCGAATTCGTAAGCGTAAACCGTCACGTCAACCGCTTCATTCCCGGTGCCAACGCGGGTGCTGGCAGTGGCTGCCGAAAGGCCGTTCACCGTCGTTCGGGTTACCGCTCCCGGTGTCACCTGCGTGCGCGATCCTTGGGCAAGCGCGGCAAAGGCGGCGCGGACATAGGCTTCAAGATCGCCGGAATACTTGGCCCCGGTAAATTCGCCCTTCCCGCTCTGCCCGGCGATCTGCACCGCGCGGGTGCCGTTGATCATGTAGAACCCGTCTGGCGCCGTATAGGCAAGGCGGAATTCCGGGTGCACGAAGCTGCGCCCCTCAACCACACCCTGCTTGGGATCGTCGCCATACATGATCCCGTTGATGCGGGTCAGAAAAGTGTCGCGATTCGTTACACCGCGCGCCGTGTTTCCAGCGCGGGCCAAAGCGGCATCGACGCGCTTGTCCGGATCGGGGTGAGTCGAAGCCCATTCGGGTACGCGATTGCTCGATCCCATCAGCCGCGCATCGAGTGCGTTCTGGTTGGCCAGACTGCGCAGCACGGTCGACATCGCGCGTGGATCGTAGCCCGCCTTGCCGAGGTACTCGATGCCGAGGTTGTCGCTCTCGGTTTCTTGCCCGCGCGAATACTTCAGCGTGAGCATCTGCGAGCCTTGGCTAAACAGTTGCTGGCCCAGCCTTCCAAGCTGGCTATCCCCAAGCAGCACGCCCGAAAGCACTGTGCCAAGCACGCCAATGATCGTGTTGCGCGTCGCTGCGCTTTGCCGCTTGGCGGCGTGGCGCTGGCGGATATGCGCCCATTCGTGGCCCAGCACACCGCCCAGTTCGGCCTCGTTGTTCATCAGCGAAACCAGCTGCCGCGTGATGTAAATGTAGCCGCCGGGAATCGCGAAAGCGTTGTCGACCGAGGAGTTCAGCAGCGTAACGGTAAAGTCATTCCGGCTCGCGCTCATCCCGGTTTGCATCGCCATGTTGCGGCCGATCGTTTCAACATAGGTCGCTTGGGGGCCGGTCATGTTGCCGCCGAATTCGGCAATCAGTTGCGGATGGACCTCGGCCCCTTGCTGGCGGTCCTTGGCAGTCATCGCAAGCTTGGGATCGTCGCCGGACTGGGCAGAGCCGCTTGTCGCTGGAACAGCCAAAGCGAGTGCAGCGGTAGCAGCAAGCAAGGTGCGGATGCGGCGGCGGGGCTTGGACATCGGTCCTCTCCAATCAATTGCGACTGGATGTAGGGCTAGGCCGCTGTCAGGTGATTGAAAAGCCCCAATCTCCCTGATCGTGCTTCGGCCACGCCAAGCTGCACAGATCAGCCTTCGCCAATCCGCAGGAAGCGTTCCTCGCGCTTCGACTTGAGCGCAGCCGGCGAAAGCTTGGCCAATGCGCCCAATTCCTCACTTATCGCCGTGCCCAGCGCTCGCGCCGCGGCAACCGGATCGCGGTGCGCACCGCCGGCTGGTTCTTTCACAATCCGATCAATCACGCCGAGCGAGAACAGATCCTGCGCGGTGACCTTCATCGCTTCGGCTGCATCGGCAGCCTTCTCGGCGGTCCGCCACAAAATCGAAGCACAGCCTTCCGGGCTGATCACCGAATAGACCGCATGTTCGAACATCAGCACCCGCTCGGCACTCGCCAAAGCTACCGCGCCGCCCGAACCGCCCTCGCCCACGATCGCCGCGACCATCGGCACCTCGAGCGCAAGGCAAGCCTCGGTCGAGCGGGCAATGGCTTCGGCCTGACCGCGCTCCTCTGCCTCAACCCCTGGAAAAGCGCCCGATGTATCCACCAAAGTCACCACCGGCAGGCCAAAGCGGCTGGCCAGTTCCATCAGCCGGATCGCCTTGCGATAGCCCTCCGGCTTGCCCATCCCGAAATTGTGTTTGAGGCGGCTTTGCGTATCATTGCCCTTTTCGTGGCCAATTACCACCACACGCCGACCATCAAGCCGCGCAAATCCGCCGATGATCGCCTGATCTTCACCGAAATAGCGATCTCCACCCAGAGCCACGAAATCGGTGAAGGCGTGTTCGATGTAATCACCGAAATGCGGCCGCATTGGATGGCGGGCGACCTGGGTTTTTTGCCAGGGGGTCAAGGCGCCATAGGTGCTGGCCAGCAACTCGGCGCTCTTCTTCTCCAGCCGTCTGATCTCCTGGCTGAGATCGACATCGCCGCCCTCGGCGGTCTGCCGCAGCTCGGCAATGCGGGCTTCGAGCGCGGCGACGGGCTTTTCGAATTCGAGGTAAGAAACCATCGGACCGCGCTAGCCTTCTGTGCCGCGCACCGCAAGCGCTGCCGGGCGCGCTCCGTTGCCTCCGCCTGCCAGCGGATGCCGCGCATTGACCAGCGCCACCAAGCGCGCAGCATCGACATGGGTGTAAATCTGGGTCGTGGCGATATCGGCATGACCCAGCAGCGTCTGTAGTACGCGCAGGTCCGCCCCGCCTTCCAGCAAATGCGTTGCAAAGGCGTGGCGCAACACGTGCGGGCTGACCTTTTCGCCCGCAATGCCAGCCCGCTCGGCCAGCGCGCGGAGCAGTTGGAACAGCCGCACGCGGGTGAGATGGCCGGTCCTTCCGCTTGAAGGAAACAGCAGCTTTCCCCCCTCCCCGCGCAGCGGCAACCAGCGGCTGAGCGCGGTCTTGGCCCGCCCACTCACCGGAACCATCCGCTGCTGCCCGCCTTTACCAGTGACGGTCAAAAACGGCGCATCGCGCGGCACAGCGCTGAGCGGCAGGGAGACCAGCTCCGTCGCGCGCAGACCTGAGCCATAGAGCAGTTCAAGCAGCGCGAGCAGGCGGACGGCTTCGGGCCGATCGCCCGCCGCCTCTTCCTCGGCCCGATGAAACAGGGCATCAACCTCAGCATGGCCGAGCAGTCGCGGCAGGGGTCGACGGACGCGGGGGCGCGGCAGGGCTGGCGAAGGGTCATCCTTGCGCCAGCCTTCATCGACCAGGAACCCGAAGAACTGCCGGAGTGCCGAAGCCTTGCGTGCCACACTCGACGGCGCAAGTCCGGCCCAGGCTGCCCCCAGCGAGGCCAGCGCCTGGCCTTCTGCGCCAACCAGATCGCCGATCGCTTCTTCCGCACCCTCCAGATCGCGGCGATAGGCCGCCAGAGTATTCGCCGCCGCCCCGCGTTCCGCCGCGAGCATGGCGAGGAAGCTGTCGATTGCGGCGGAAATCGCGGCTTACCCGCGCGCAACCGCCTCGGCGGCGATCATCCGGGCTTCGGCGCTGAGCCCGACCCGGTCGAGCGCTGAGACGATGTGATAAAGGTGCAGCGGGGTCATCTTCGCCCAGGAATCGCCTTGCATGCCCAGCCCGACCAGAAGTGCCACAAGCGCCTGATTGTTGACATCGGCCGCGGCCGTAATCGCCTGGGTCCAGCGGGTTTCGCGGGCCAGATCGACTTCGATCTTGGCGGCGAAATCGCGCATCGCCTGATCCTCGATCCGCCCAAGGCCTGCCAGACCCGCCAGCAGGAAGCCGGACTTGCGGGCTTCATCGCTATCGTCATCGCTGTAGAAGGATTCGAGCGCCGAACCCGCCACGGGGGTTTCCCGGCTGGGTGCGGCCAGCGCAAGCAGCGCCCAGGCCTGCGAGCCAACATCCGCCGTGTTGGCCCAGCGCAGCGCATTGGCATCGAGCCCGGCTGTGAGCATCGAGGCGATCAGATCGGCATTGTCCGATCCGCCCTCCACCGGCAGCCGCGCGGCGGCATAGGCGGTAAGGACCTGGCGCGAATACCGCTCATGCGGGGTCTTGGCTTCGTCCCACAACGCCTTGATCGAAGTCAGGCGCTCGCCCGGAGTCGGCGCGAGATAGGCTTTGCGCAGCAGGTCGGCCCGGGCGGCAAGCTCGCCTTCGCGGCCTTCGGTGGAATAGACCTGCGAATAGAGATCGACCATTGCCTGCGCTGAAAGCACTCCCTGCCCCGCAGCGAAGTCAGCCCCTTTGGCGCGCGCGGCAAAGCTGGCCATCGGCGCGGTGGCGGCAGCAAGCCGGTAGCGCGAACCGGCCTTGTCGAGCAGCGCTTGCGGCGGTTCCAGCCCGACCGCCAAGGTCAGCGCGTAACGCCACGGGGTCAACTCGTTCACCCCGTCCCATTCGATCTTCACCGCGCGCCGTGCCTTGCCTGCCGCCCCGGCGTATTTCTGCGCCAGCAGCACGTCGATCGCGGGCCAGACCTTGCCGTTCTTGATCCGGTCCAGCTGGACCATGCCCGAATTGCCATCGCCTTCAAACGAAGCGCAGATCGCCCTCAGGACCTGCCATTCTGCATCCTTGCGCGCCCCGCCTTGGACCGCCACAGCCGGACAAATGCCGGTAATGTCTGCGGTGAAGACATAGGCATCGATCGCCGACCGGGTCAGTGCCGGGGTGAAATTGCCGGCGTCGATATCCTGCACCACGCCGCGTGCGGCTTCGCCTTCACCCATGCGGACCAGCAAGGCCGCGCGCTGTGCCGCGAAATCGGCGGGATTGATCCCGCTGGGCGCATCGAGCCGCGAAACCAGCGCCCGGCGCAGCAGGATATGGCCCCAGCGCGAAACCAGCCGCCCTTGGTTACCTTCCAGCACCGCCCGCACCAGCGCGGCGGGCTGCAAGGCCAGCGAGCCGGACGGAAAGCCGCCTTCCCACTCCGCCAGGATCCCGACCTTCTTGAGCGAACGCCGTGCGGCCGGCGGAATGTCCGACTTGGGCTTAAGGCCAAACAAATCGTCGAGCTGGTCGGGCGTCATCGCCTCAAGCTCGCGCAGGGAGGGGATTTTGACACCCGACGGCAAAGCGGTGCGCGGCGCGGTGCTGGTCGAACCGCTGCTGTTGCTGCGGCTGCCACCACTACTACCCGGGATCGCCTGAACCACCGGGCTGGAGGTTGACGTCGGGCCGGACTGGGCCTTGGGCTGCGGCGGCGCGGCTTTTGCCGCCGGTCGCTCAAACCCCGGCGGGAGCAGGGATTCAGGTGCGTCCTGCGCCAAGACCAGCGCCGAGGTGAAAGCCAGCGCGGTTCCCGCCGCCAAGACTGCGAGCCGCTTCATTGCACTTGCTCCGGCAGGTTGGTTGGTGCGCTCATTTCGCGCAGCGGCTGCGTCCCGCCGTCCCACCAAGCCCAGCCGATCACCGCGGACAGTGTCAGCGCCAATCCGGCAATCAGCCAACCCTTGCGAATCCGAACCGCCACTTGCGACCTTTCCGAGCCTCTGCCCAATGCTTGCGCCCGCGCTTATCGCATCTATAGGCTGGCCCGCAATGGAGCTTGAAGATCCCGCCTTGTCCAGCGCAGAAATCGATGCGCTTTTGCGCCGGATCGATCGTCCGCTGGTGCTGGTCGGGATGATGGGTGTGGGCAAGACCAGCGTCGGGCGCAGACTTGCGCACTTACTGCACATGCCCTTTGTCGATGCTGACGAGGAAATCGAGACTGCGGCGCAAATGAAGATCACGGAAATCTTTGAACGCTATGGCGAGTCCTACTTCCGCGACGGCGAACGCCGCGTGATCGCGCGGCTGGTGGATGGAGAACGCAAGGTGATCGCGACCGGCGGCGGGGCATTCGTCAACCCGGAAACACGTGCGCTGATTCTGGAAAAAAGTATCGCGATCTGGCTCGACAGCGATATCGAGACCCTGCTCGAACGGGTCAGCCGCAAGGATAGCCGCCCGCTGCTGCGCCAGGGCGATCCGCGCGAAATCCTCACCCGCTTACGCAAGGACCGCGCGCCGTTCTATGCCGAAGCCCCGATCCATGTGACGAGCAGCCCCGGTCCGCAAAGCCGGACGGTCGGCAAGATCCTGAAAGGCATTGCGCAGTGGCTGTAATCGACGTCAATGTAGCGGGAGCGCCCTATCGGGTTCACGTCGGCAGCGGATTGCTGGGCAATCTGATGCCGCTGGCAGGCGCATTGCTGCGCAAACGCCGGGTGCCGATCGTCACCGATGCGAATGTCCATGCAGCGTGGGGTGCCGCGATCGATCAAGCGCTGTCCGCGCATGGCCACGAACCCGTCTGGCGCGTCTTGCCCGCTGGCGAAGCGAGCAAGAGCTGGGATCAATTGGCCGCGACGGTCGACTGGCTGCTGGCTGAGGAAGTCGAGCGCGGCGATGCCGTGCTGGCACTCGGCGGCGGGGTAATCGGCGACCTGACCGGCTTTGCCTGCGCGATCCTGAAGCGCGGGTGCAAGTTCATTCAGTTGCCAACCACGCTGCTGGCGCAGGTCGATTCCAGTGTCGGCGGCAAGACCGCGATCAACACGGCAGCGGGCAAGAACCTCGTGGGTGCGTTCCACCAACCCGCGCTGGTACTGGCCGACCTGGATGCCCTGTCCACCCTGCCGCAGCGTGAGTTGCAGGCTGGCTATGCCGAAGTGGTCAAATACGGCCTGCTCGGCGATGCGGACTTTTTCACTTGGTGCGAAGCGAACGGCGCGGCGCTGCTGGCCGGCGATGCGGAGGCGCGCGAATATGCCGTAGCCTATTCCGTCGCCGCCAAGGCCCGGATCGTGGCGGCGGACGAGCGCGAAACCAGCGGTCTGCGCGCGCTGCTCAATCTGGGCCATACCTTCGGCCACGCACTGGAAGCGCAGACCGGCTTCTCCGACCGCTTGCTCCATGGCGAGGGCGTGGCCCTCGGCATGGTTCTGGCCGCCCGCTATTCGGCACGGCGAGGAATGCTGGCGGCGGCTGAGGCTGAGCGTGTCGCCGCCCACTTCGCGGCGCTCGGCATGTCGAGCGAAGTTTCAGCGCTCGGCCTCAATTGCGATGGCGCGGCGCTGGTGGCGCACATGCTGCACGACAAGAAGATGGACGCAGGGACCCTGCCCTTCGTGCTGCTGCGCTCGATCGGTGAGGCGTTTCTGGCCAAGGACGTCGCATTGGACGATGTCGCCGCCTTTCTCGATACCGAACTGGCGCGCTAACCGAAAATCGCCACCGATTGCATCCCCGCTGCGATCGGCTCGCCAGCGGCGTTCCAGATCGCCATGTCCTGGCTGGAGCAGCCGTTCTCGGCATAGTTGCCCGCCGCGCGCAGCAGCCACCAGCCATCGTGGGTTGTCGGCGCCGGGGTCAGCAAATTGACCAGCCAAGTCATCGAACTGACCGGCCCGGTGCGGATCAGCGGCATCACCCCTGGCGGCAAGGCATCGGCGCAGAGCAGCAGCGCGACCATCGGGTCCAGCCCGTCGCTGTCGCGCAGCCGCACCCACCAGTTGATCTCTGGCAACGGCTCGGTCTGGCGCGGCAAGGCAAATCGGCGGTCGAAATGATGCGAAAAGCCCGGCCCGGCATGAAGCGGAAGCTGGAAGGCATTGTCGGGCGGAATGAGACCTTCGGGGGTCGACATCTGGCGAATGTGCAGATGGCCTTCGACCGGCCCCATGAAAACGAAAGTGGCCACCAGCCCAACGCCCGCCTCGCTGGTGACTTCGGCGTTGATCCATGTCGCGTAGCGCCCGCGGCGTAGCACATTGGTGGAAACCTCCACCTCGCCCGCCAATGGCCCAACAAAGCTGACCTGGGCCGAGCGCAGCGGCGGCAAATCGTCCGCCGCCCTGCGCGCCGCCTCCAGCGCCAGCGCCGCCGAGAGCCCGCCATAGCAAGTGCGCCCCTGCATCCATGCCTCGGGGATGGCGGCAACAAGACCGGTTGCGGTGGGGCGGGCAGCGGCTAGGATCGCGGGCAGGCTCATGCACTTTACATTGACGTAAACGTAAAGGCAGTCAAGGCAGGTTTCACTATGCAATTTATCGATCTGTCGATCTCGATCACCAACGATGTGGTATCCGACCCACCGGTCATGCGGCCGCAGATCCACTACACCACGCATGAGACCAGCTGGGAACAGATCGCGCTGTTCTTTCCGGGGCTGGAGAAGGACGATCTGCCCGATGGCGAAGGCTGGGCGGTGGAAACGCTCACGCTGTCTACCCACAACGGCACCCACATGGATGCGCCGTGGCACTATCATTCGACCACCGACAGCGGCGCGCGGCGGGCGCCGAGCATCGATGAAGCGCCGCTCGACCGGTTCTTCCGCCCGGGCGTGAAGCTGGATTTCAGCGCCCTGCCCCATGGCACCGTGGTCAGCGCCGCGCAGGTCGAGGCCGAACTTGACCGGATCGGTTACGCCCTCAAGCCGCTCGACATCGTGCTGGTTCAATCGGGCGCGGTCTATGGCACCGACAATTTCACCGATCAGGGGGTCGGATTGGGTGCGGAGGCGACCTTGTGGCTCACCGAGCGCGGCGTGGAAGTGGTCGGCACCGATGCCTGGTCGTGGGACGCTCCCTTCAGCCACACCGCCCGCCGCTGGGCCGCACAGCGCGATCCCTCAATCATCTGGGAAGGCCACAAGGCCGGCCGCATCCGGCCCTATTGGCAGATCGAAAAGCTCACCAACCTCGCCGCCCTGCCCGCCTGCGGGTTCACCCTCAGCTGCTTTCCGGTAAAGATCGAAGGGGCGAGCGCAGGGTGGATCAGGGCGGTGGCACTGGTTGATTGAGCCCTTGGTTGAAGTGAGGAATCCGGCGAATGTCTGATGCGACGAAGACGACCGAACAGCGCTTGCTGGAGCTGATCGTCAACCAGTCCAAGGTGATCAACCGCCTGCAAGCGATGAACACGATTCAGACCTTCGCGCTGATCGAGCTGCTCAAACGCGGCGACAAGTTCATTGATACCGATCCGGCGATTACCCAGTCCTATGAAGAAGCCCGCAATGCCGCGCTTAACCTGATCGAACTGGCGGACAACCGTGAGGCTTTCGACCAGTTCCTGGGCCTGACCGACAACCGCTTCATGGGAATCTACGACTAGGTCTATTCCAGCTCCAGAATGATGGCATCGACCGCCAGGCTATCACCGGCCGCCGCGTTGATCTTCTTCACCGTCGCGCTCTTTTCGGCGCGGAGGATGTTTTCCATCTTCATCGCCTCGACCACCGCCAGCGGCTGGCCGGCCTCAACCTTGTCGCCCTCCTTGACGCTGAGGCTGACCAACAGCCCCGGCATCGGGCAGATCAGGAACTTCGAGAGATCGGGCGGGATCTTTTCGATCATGTGCTGGGTCAGATGGGCGAGGCCCTGGGGCAAAACTTCGACCTTGTGGATCGCACCGCGGGTGGTCATCCGAAAGCCGGTGCGGGTCGGTTCAAGCTTGATTCCATATTCGGTCTGGCCCACTTCGGCGTGGATCAACCGGTCTCCTGGGGTATATTCCATCGCCAGGTCGACCGGCTCGCCATCGACGGTGATTTCATCCTCCCCGAGCGCCACCGCGAAGGCCTTGCCGCCGATCTTCACCGCCCATTCGTAATGCGGCTCAAGCGCGCCGTTAAGTTGGCCATCGATCTGCCGCGCCCGGTCCTCGCGCGCGGTCGCCACAAATGCGGCGACGGCGGCGAGGTGCTTGAGCGTTTCGGCGGAGGCTTCAGCGCCGTGGAAGCCATCGGGATATTCCTCGGCGATGAACCCGGTGGTGAGCTCGCCCGAGCGGAAGCGCGGGTGCTGCATGATCGCGCTGACGAAATCGATGTTGTGGCCGAGGCCCTCGATCTCGAAGGCATCGAGCGCGGCGATTTGCTTGTCCGCCGCCTCGTCGCGAGTTACGCCCCAGGTGACCAACTTGGCGATCATCGGATCGTAGAACATCGAGACTTCGCCGCCTTCATAGACGCCG
>CAZVMC010000084.1:0-11416 GCA_964628635.1 uncultured Novosphingobium sp.
CCAGCCTTGGTGGCAAGCCGCGCAGTTTCCGCAAAGGCGGCGATGAATTCCGGGCGGCAATCGGGATAGCCCGAATAGTCGAGCGCGTTGACCCCGATGAACAGATCGCGCGCGCCGATAGCCTCGGCCCAGGCCAAAGTCAGCGAGAGAAAGACCAAGTTGCGCGCCGGCACGTAGGTGACCGGAATGTCAGCGCCGACCCCGTCTTTGGGTACATCGATATCGGCGGTTAGTGCCGATCCGCCGAACTGCCGCAGATCGAGCGGCAGAATGACATGCCGATCTGCTCTCAGTTCCGCAGCGATCGCCCGGGCCGATTCAAGCTCTCGCCGATGACGTTGATTGTAGTCGATGGTCAGGAAATTCAGCCTGTAACCCGCTTCCTTCGCGAGCCCGGCGACCACAAGAGAGTCAAGGCCGCCTGACAGCAGCACCACCGCTGCGCGGCCTTCCCCGTCTGGCAATTCGTGCATGGTACCGGGCTAGCGGCTGCACACCGTTGTGGCAACCGGGCTCATCGCTCAACTGGCGCAGGCACCCATATGGCGAGCTTCGGCGGCGTCTTCATAGGGCAGTCCTTCGGCGATGCCCTGGCTGGTCAGCTGGACTAGCCGGTTGGTTTCGCGCCGAATCTGGGTACGGCCATAGCCGCGGCCCTGGCAGGTGTATTGCACCGTCACCGCGTTGAGGCCGTCTTCGATCACCACCCGCTCGCAGGCCGGCCCGGGGTGGCGCAACTGGATCAGGCGGCGGCCATCGGCCACACAGATCCGCTCAACCCGGCGATCAGACCCGCGATAGCGGATCTCCCATGAACCTCGCTCAAGCTGATCGAGCATCCCCAGTGCCGGGCCTGCGCTGCTGGCAGGCATGCTGATCGCCAGCGAAAACGCTGGGATCATGACAAGAAGGCGCGCGAACAAGTTCATCTTTGGTCGATCGGTTGCAGTCGGGTCGCTTTGCCGCAGATGGGCATTAAATGCGGCTGCAATTGTAGCATGCTGACTTGGTGCGGCCAAGCGTGTTCTTTCAGCGATGAGCCGAGGCGCTAAGCGGTAATCTCGAACAACTTCGAACAGAACGCGCAGTCAACCACGATAAGCCCGCGCGCATCGCGCATCTCGGCGCGTTCTTCGTCCGGGAAGCGGCCAATGACATCGGCGTAATGTTCGATCGTGCAGCGGCAGCCCCGCTCCAACTGGCGCCCCACCTCAACCCGAACTTCGGATTCTTCGTGGAACAAACGCCAGACGACCTGTTCGAGCGACAGCTCGGGATCGACCAGTTCCTCGTGCCGCACAGACCCGGCCAGCGCGGCAACGTGTTCCCAGTCGGGATGATCAAGCCGCGCGTGGAGCCGCTCGCGCCCTTCTTCGCCATCGGGCAGGTGTTGCACCAGCAATCCACCACCACGACAGCCTTGCGCATCAGACTGGACACCGACCCGGATGAGCGTCGGCACCTGCTCTGACTGCGCAAAGTAGCTCTCGCAAGCCTCGGCCAAGGATGAACCTTCAAGCGGCACGATCCCCTGATAGCGCTGCCCGGTGGTCGCCAGATCGAAGGTGATCGCCAGATAGCCTTGCCCGAACAGCGCGTAGAGCGAAGGGTTGGCCCCCAGCATCGCCAATTGCTCGGCGTCATGGCGCACGTATCCGCGCAGCTCGCCCCCGCGATAATCGCACACCAGCAAATCGACGATGCCGCCCTCGGTTTGCGCCTGCAATGTCAGCTGGCCTTCATCGTCTTTGAGCAGCGATCCGATCAGCGCCGTCACGACCAAGGCCTCGCCCAGCAGATGCAGGATGGGGCGCGGATAATCGTGCGCGGAGAGGATGGTATCGAGCACCGGACCAAGTCGGACGACCCGGCCGCGCGCATCCTTACCCGGCACGGTAAAGCGCAGCACCCGGTCGAAACCGGTCTCGTCAGCGGGAATGGTCACAGCTGCCCAAACACCCAGCGCAGCACTGCTTTCTGGGCATGGATGCGATTTTCGGCCTCGTCCCAGACCCGCGACTGCGCGCCATCGATCACCGCGTCGGTCACTTCCTCCCCCCGGTGCGCGGGCAGGCAGTGAAGGAAGGTCGCCCCGGGTGCAGCCCCTGACATGAGCCGCTCGTTGACCTGATAGGGCGCCATCGCCGCCAGCTTGTTGTGCGCGTGGTCCTGGCCCATCGAAACCCAGGTGTCGGTCACCACCACCTGTGCGCCGGCCACCGCTTCTGCCGCATCGCGGTGCAAAGTGATCGTCGCGCCCGCAGCCTTTGCTCTCTCGACAAAACCGGCGTCGCTCTCGTACCCTTGGGGCACCGCGATTCGGACGTTGAACTTCATCAGTCCGGCCGCCTCGACAATCGAGTTGAGCACATTGTTGCCATCGCCCAGCCAGGCCAGTTCGAGCCCCGGCAGGGCTACACCGCTTTCCAGCACCGTCTGCAGATCGGCGACAATCTGGCAGGGGTGCGAAAGATCGGTCAGCCCGTTGATCACCGGGACTTCGGCATAGTGCGCCAGCTCTTCCACCTTGGCGTGATCGTCGGTCCGCAGCATGATGCAATCGACCATCCGGCTCAGCACGCGGGCGGTATCGGCAATCGTCTCGCCGCGCCCCAGCTGGGTGCTCCCGGCATCGAGGATCAGCGCCGATCCGCCAAGCTGACGCATCGCCATGTCGAAGGATACGCGCGTGCGAGTTGAGGCTTTCTCGAACACCATCGCCAGCACGTGCCCGGCCAGCGGCGCATCGGCATCGACCTTGCCCTTCGGCCAGCCCAGCCGCGCCTCTTTGCGCGCCATCGCCTCGTTCAGGATTGCGGCGAGCCCATCCCCGCCAGCATCCCTGAGGTTCAGGAAGTGCCGCGTCACGCCGCAGGATCCGGCGGCGTGAAGCTGGCGGCTCCGGCCGAGAGCTTCTCAAAGAACTCATCGAGATGGCTGTCTTCGATCACCAGCGGGGGAACCAGCCGCAGCGTGTTGTCGCCTGCCGCGACCGTCAGCAGCTGATGCTCATCGCGCAGGTGCGCCACGAATCCGCGTGTTTCGAACTTCATCTTGACGCCCAGCATCAGCCCCTTGCCGCGCACCAGTTCGAACATGTCCGGATAGTTGCCGATGAACTGTTCGAGCCGCGAACGCAGCCGCTCGCTCATTACCCGAACATTCTCCAGCACGCCTTCGTTTGCAATCGCATCGAGCACCGCCTCACCTGCGGCCATCGCCAGCGGGTTGCCGCCATAGGTCGATCCGTGGGTGCCGATCACCATCCCGCGAGCGGCCTTTTCGGTGGCGAGGCAGGCCCCGAACGGGAAACCGCCGCCGATGCCCTTGGCGCTTGCCAGCACGTCGGGCTCAATCCCATACTGTTCGTAGGCATAGAGCGTGCCGGTGCGGCCGACGCCGCACTGCACCTCGTCGAGCGCGAGCAGCAGGTCATGCTCGTCCGCCAGCGCGCGCAGGCCCTGCATGAAGGCATCCGAAGCCGGGCGGATCCCGCCTTCGCCCTGCACCGGCTCGACCAGGAAGCCCGCCGTGTTCGGCCCGATCGCCGCCTTTGCACCTTCGAGATCGTCAAACTCGACATATTTGAACCCTGCAAGCAGCGGCATGAAGCCCTTGTGCATCTTCTCCTGATTCGAAGCCGAGATCGTCGCCATGGTCCGACCGTGGAAGGCATTCTTGAAGGTGATGATTTCGAACTTGGTGTCGTTGCCAGCATGCTGGTGATAGGCGCGCACCGTCTTGATCGCGCACTCGACCGCCTCGGCCCCCGAATTGGTGAAGAACACCGTATCGGCGAAGGTGGCATCGACCAGCCGCTGGGCCAGACTTTCCCCCTGCGGGCTGCCGTAGAGGTTGGAGACATGCATCAAGGTCTCGGCCTGCTTCTGGATCGCGCCGATCAGGCCCTTGTGTGAATGGCCAAGCGCGTTGACCGCGATGCCGGCCGCGAAATCGAGATAACGGCGCCCATCTTCCCCAATCAGGTGGCAGTGCTCGCCGCGCACCGGGCGAAAGCCGCAGCGGGGGTAGACCGGCATCAGCGGGGTAATCGACATGTCCTTAAATCCTTCGAGTTCACGATTTCAGAGGCAGGCAAACGACAAATGGCGGCCCTAAGGACCGCCATTGCCGTCGCATTTAAGCGGGCGATCGGGCGCGGTCAATTCGATCCGCACCCTGTCGCCGGTGGTTCAACCCTGCTGCGGCACCAGGTTGACCGCCGAGTACTTGCCTCGTCGATCGACCTCGATGTCGAATTCCAGCCGGTCCCCTTCTTGCAGATCGCGCAGACCCGAGCGCTCAACCGCGCTGATGTGCACGAAAGCATCGGGCTGCCCGTCGTCGCGGGTGATGAAGCCAAAGCCCTTCATCGAATTGAAGAACTTGACCGTGCCGGTCGCCTTCTCACCGGTCAGCTCGCGCTGGGGTGCTTCGGGACGCTTGGCCACTTCGACCACTTCGCCAACGACGACGAGATCGCTGGCCGAAACCTTGCCGCCGCGATCGACGAGCTGGAACTCCAGCTGCTGGCCTTCGCCCAGCCCTTCAAGGCCGGCGCGTTCCACGGCCGAGATGTGCACGAACACATCTTCACCGCCGCCATCCTGCTGGATGAAGCCGAAGCCCTTCTGGCTGTTGAAGAATTTGACAACACCAGTGCCCTGGCCAACGACCTGGGCCGGCATTCCGCCGCGGTCACCGCCGCCACGCGGGCCGCCGAAACCGCCGCCACCGCCGCGATTGCCGCCGCCAAAGCCGCCACGATCACCACCGAAGCCGCCACCGCCGCCATAGCCGCCGCGACCTCCGCCGCCGCCATAACCACCACGGTCGCCGCCTCCGAAGCGGTCACCACCGCCACCACCGCTGAACGGATCGAAGCTGTCCTCGCCGAAACCGTCACGCTTGTCGCGGCCCCGGCCACGACGTCCTCTATCAAAACTCATAAAACCGAACGCACCTTCACTTCGCCCTATAGAAGCCGGCCAGGTAGCGCAGGCGAAACGCTCCCAGCGACAGGGCAATGCACAAGTTGCACGGTCCGCTGCGGCGCAAGCGATAACCGATTGATCGCAAGATAGCGAATCGAATCGATAGCAAGTGCGTAGGACTGCTTGACTGTGGCATTTCTGCATTTGCCGTGCAGCAGGCTTGTCACAAAGCCCGGCACTTGGCAGAGCACCTAGCAACCGCTTGTGACAGGAACCAGCCATGTTTCGCCGCCTTACCGACCAGCTGCAGGTCAGTCCGCAGATCGGCCTTCCCGACGTGGCCGAGGCCGTCGCGCAGGGCGTGACGCTGATCGTCAACAATCGCCCTGAGAATGAAGGCGATGACCAGACGCCCGGCGCAGAAATTGAGGCGGCGGCCCGGACTGCAGGGCTAGACTATGTCGCGATCCCGGTCACCCATGCCGGTTTTTCCGAACCGCAGGTCAAGGCCATGGCTGAAGCATTGAACAGTGCGAAAGGCCCGGTGCTGGCCTATTGCCGCTCCGGCACGCGCTCAACGCTGCTCTGGGCACTAGCCGAGGCCAGTCAGGGCGGCGATCCCGATGCGCTGACCAATATGGCGGCCAAGGCTGGCTATGATGTCTCCCCGGTGCGCCCGCTGATGGATATGCTGAAAGCGCGGGCCGGCGCATGAACTGGATGATGCTGGCGCAGCTTGGCGGATCGCTGATCGCAATTCTCGCGCTTGCCGGTGTGGCCCGCTGGCTGCGGCTGGGGGAGGATTTGCGGCTGCGCGATGCCGACCATGCCAAGCAGCTCGCCGGGGAAGCAGTCTACGGATTCAACGCGGTCGACGTGGCAATGGACAAGGCCGGCATCGGCGCACTGCTGCGCGATGCGGCCGGACGGCAGATGCTGCTGCGCCGCCACGGTGCAATGTGGGTCGGGCGGCTGCTCGACCGGCGAGTCGAAGCCCGGCTCGATCGCGATTTCCTGACCATCGGCACCGGCGAGAAGACCTTTGGCAAGGTCACGCTGCATCTGGGCGATGCGGCGCAGGTCTGGGCGGCTGGCCTCAGAAGGCTGGACCATGCCTGATCTTCCCCCAATTGTGGATCTGGCGGTGCCGGGCTTCGTGTTGCTGGTGCTGATCGAAATGATCTGGGCCAAATACCGCGCGCCCGAAAAGTACGAACCGCGCGATACGCTGACTTCGCTGGCTTTCGGGCTGGGCAGTACCGTCGCGGGTCTGCTGTTCGGCGGGATCACTTTCGCCCTCGCGCTGTGGCTTTACGAGCACCGGCTGTTCGAGATCGGCTGGGCCTGGTGGGCCTTCGTGGTCTGCTTCGTGCTCGATGATTTCGCCTATTACTGGGCGCACCGGACCGGGCACCGGGTGCGCTGGTTCTGGGCGGCGCACGTCAACCACCACTCGAGCCAGCACTACAACCTCTCAACCGCGCTGCGGCAAAGCTGGACCGGGTTCTTCGCGCTGAGCTTCATCTTCCGGATCCCGCTCGCGCTGCTGGGTTTTCATCCGGCGATGATCCTGTTCGTTGGCGGGGTGAACCTGATTTATCAGTTCTGGATTCACACCGAAGCGATCGGGCGGATGCCGCGCTGGTTCGAAGCAGTGATGAACACCCCCAGCCACCACCGCGTTCACCACGCCACCAACCCGCGTTACCTCGATGCCAACTATGCCGGGGTTTTCATCGTCTGGGACCGCCTGTTCGGGACTTTCGTGCGCGAAGTCGATGAAGAGCGGATTCGCTATGGCATTGTCCGCCAGCTCGGCACCTTCAACCTGCTTTATTCAGTGTTCCACGAATGGATCGGAATCGCCAAGGACCTGTGGTCTGCGCCCTGGCGGCACAAGCTTGGCTATGTCTGGCGGCCACCCGGCTGGAGCCACGACGGCAGCCGCGATACCTCAGACACGATCCGCGCACGCTGGCTGGCCGATCAGCAGACTGCCACACCCGCCGAATAGCGATTGCACCAATTTAAGCGCTCGCTTAACTCTCCGCGCCAAGGAGAGTGCAGGATGGATGAGTTCGACGTTATTGTGATCGGTGCGGGCAGTGCCGGCAGCGCAGTGGCCGGACGGTTGGCCGAAGACGGCACGCGCCGGGTCTGCGTGCTGGAGGCCGGGCCGCACAACGATACAATGGTCATCAAGACCCCGGCTTTCCTGGCCTTCATCCCCGAGAAGTCGAACTGGCGTTTCGATACCGTGCCGCAGGCCGGTCTCAATGGCCGAATTGGATATCAGCCGCGCGGGCGGGGCCTGGGCGGATCGAGCGCGATCAACGCGATGGTCTATATCCGCGGCAACAGGTTCGATTACGATCAGTGGGCCGAGCTCGGCTGCACCGGCTGGTCCTATGACGATGTGCTGCCCTACTTCAAACGCAGCGAGGGGAATGAACGCGGCGCGGACCCCTGGCATGGCGGCGTGGGTCCGCTGAACGTGATGGACCAGCGCTGGCCCAACCCGACCAGCGCCGCTTTTGTTGAGAGCGCCACCTCGCTCCAGCTCCCCGGCAATCCCGATTTCAACGGCGGCAGTCAGGACGGTTTCGGGTTCTATCAGGTGACCCAAAAGGGCGGTGAGCGCTGGTCGGCCGCGCGGGCCTATCTCACTCCGCGTCCCAACCTGACCATCCGCACCGGCGCGCTGGTCGAGCAAATCGTGATCGAGAACGGCCGCGCGGTCGGTGTAGCAGTGCGCTTCGGCCGCAAGCGCGAAGTATTGCGCGCGCGCGGCGGCGTGGTGCTAAGCGCGGGGGCCTTTGGTAGCCCTCAGATCCTGATGCTCTCCGGCATTGGCCCGGCTGAGCACCTCCGCGCGCAGGGCATCGACGTGATCGCGGACCGGGCTGCGGTGGGCGGCGATCTGCAAGATCATATCGACTATGTTTCCAGCTTCGAAACCCAGTCCAAAGACCCGCTGGGCGATTCGATGGCAGGCAACTGGAAGATGGCGAAGGCCTTCTTCGAACACCGCCGCAAGCGTACCGGCGTGCTCACCTCACCACTGGCCGAATCTGGCGGCTTCTGGCGCACTCGCCCCGATCTGCCCGCACCCGATGTGCAATACCACTTCGTCCCCGCCATGCTCGAGGACCACGGGCGCGAGAAGGTGAAAGGCCACGGCTTTTCGATCCACGCCTGCGTGCTGCGCCCGGAAAGCCGCGGCACTGTGCGACTGGCCAGCGCCGACCCGGCGGCAGCCCCGGCGATCGATCCCAATTTCCTGTCCGACGATCGCGACCTAGCCACGCTGCGCGCAGGGGTCCGCTTGTCCCACCGTATCGCCGCCAGCCCGCCGCTTTCGGGCTACGCCCCGCGCGATCGCTACCCGATCGATTTGGACAACGATGCCGCGCTCGACGACCTGCTCCGCCGCCGCGCCGATACGGTCTATCACCCGGTCGGCACTTGCCGGATGGGCAGCGACGAAGGCTCGGTGGTCGACCCAACGCTCAAAGCGCGCGGGATCGACGGACTTTGGGTCGCCGATGCCTCGATCATGCCGCGCCTGGTCAGCGGCAACACCAATGCCCCCAGCATCATGATCGGCGAACGGGCGGCGGATTTTGTAAAGGCAGCGTTGACTTGATCGCTGCCTGATCCAGCACCGTCTAACCCACCTTCGGCGCTGTCGGGAGCGGCTTGTCGCGATGTTCGTTGTTATATCGGATCGCAAACGACCGATACCGCGCGATCAACTCGCGCCTGAACCGCTCCTGCATCCATGGGTCGCCAGCCCGCGCGAAGGTTGCTTGGCTCCCCAAGGCCTTTTCAATGTCGTGCTGCGACTCCTCTGAAATGCCCCCTGCTCGAAGACCGGCATAAGTGGGATCGCCCAGTCTGGATGCCTGATCCATCCAGTACAGTTCCTTTTCAATCTGGTTTGGCAGAACAGAATACCAGGTATGAACGTGAAACGCCGCGATAGGGTCACCGGCGTTGGCAAGCCGCAGCCAGTGCTCCAAACCCAGTCGGTCAACGGCAACCAGTGCGCGGATCTCTCTGACATCGCGGGCAAAATCGGCTTGAGTGTCGAAGGAGATGGGCGAGCTGCCAAACTCATCACTGAAGCCTTCGTCGTTCGTCCATCTGTTATCTTCGATCTGGCTTCGGTTGGAGTTTGCCAGTTCGATCAGCATTGATGCTTCTGCGATCAATGCGTGGCGGCTTTCCGGCGAGCGCGCATCGTGAATTTCTGACCAGGCGCCCGAAGACATTTTCCAAAGGGCGGTCGCCGCACCGCTTGCGATCACGCGGGACCGCCATTGCTGCATTCCGCCGGTATCATTGCGAATCCAGAACTCCATCCAGACATCACCGGTCGCGCGAACATCGCCCGCTTCGGCCTGTTTTCTGAGCGCCGCAAATTCGGCTTCGGGCATCCGCTTCACACAGGCGCAGGCTTCTTCCGCCGTCATCGAACAGCCAACGAGCGCCAACGCGAACGCGAGCAATGAAAGAATGGCGTTTCCTTTGCGCATCAACAGGTTTTCGCAGGTTCGTCTTAAACAATCGTGAAATGCGCAAAGAGGTAAAAAAAGCGGCCGGAGCCTGGGCTCCGGCCGATCAAGTTGCGTTCGCAGGAGGAACATGGGTTGGCGGGACCCGGGGTGAGGAGGAGAGGAGGAACCCCGGACCCCGCCAATTCGATAAAACTCGCTTCCTGGTCGCATCGCGCGGGAGGCGGGTGGCCGGCCCTCCGCGCGACGCGTTCGGTCAATAGTTGTAGGCGCGTTCGCCGTGTTCGGTGAGGTCAAGCCCTTCGCGCTCGGCCTCTTCGCTCGGACGCAGACCCATGGTCTTGCCGATCACGAAGAACAGTGCGGCCGAGACACCGCCTGACCACAGCAAGGTCAACGCCACCGCCTTGACCTGGGTCAACAGCTGAGCGGAGATGCTGTAGGCCTCGGGCGTAATCGCCACGGCCGGGAACACGGTGTAATCGAAATAACCCTGCCCGCCGAGGCTCGGCGCGGCGACCACCGCGGTGGCCAGCGCCCCGACGATCCCGCCGACACAGTGGACCCCGAAGACATCGAGCGTATCGTCGTACTTCAGCTTGTTCTTCACGTAAGAGACGAAGAAGTAGCAGATCGGCGAAACGATCAGCCCGAGGTAGATCGAGGTCATCGGCGCGGCGAAGCCCGAGGCCGGGGTGATCGCCACCAGCCCCGCCACCGCGCCAGTCGCGGCGCCGAGCAGCGAGGGCTTCTTGTGGTGAAGCTGTTCCACCACCGCCCAGCTCAGCGCCGCCGCGGCAGTCGCCACGAAGGTGTTGATGAAGGCCACCGCAGTCACCCCGTTGGCTTCAAGGTTGGACCCAGCGTTGAATCCGAACCAGCCCACCCACAGCAACGAGGCACCGATCATGGTCATGGTCAGCGAGTGCGGCGGAGTGGCTTCCTTGCCGAAGCCGACGCGCTTGCCGATCATCAGGCAGCCGACCAGCCCGGCGATGCCCGCGTTGATGTGGACCACGGTGCCGCCCGCGAAGTCGAGCGCGCCCATGCCCCAGAGCAGCCCGGCGTCCTGACTGAGCAGCGAGCCGTCAGCGCCCTTCTTGACCGTGTCGATCAGGAAGTCCGGTCCGGCCCAGTACCACACCATGTGCGCGATCGGGAAATAGGCGAGCGTCAGCCACAGGACCATGAACAGCATCAAGGGCCAGAATTTCACCCGCTCCGCAAAAGCTCCAACGATCAGCGCCGGGGTGATGCAGGCGAAGGTCATCTGGAACACCACGAAGACGAATTCGGGCAGGTAGACGTTGTTGCTGAACGTCGCGGCATAGGTTCCCGCCGAGACATTGGCGAGGAACGCCTTGTCGAACCCGCCGACCAGCGACGGCCACGGGGTATTGGTGCTGGTGAAGGCCATCGAATAGCCCCAGCCGACCCAAACCAGCGCGGCGATGCTGACGATCATGAAAACCTGCATCAGCACCGAAAGCATATTCTTGGTGCGCACCAAACCGCCATAGAACAGCGCCAGCGCCGGAATGCTCATCATTAGCACCAGTACCGAGGAAACGAGCATCCAGGCGACATCGCCCTTGTTGACCATCGTAGCCATTTGCTCAGCAGTCGGAGCCTTTATCGGGCCCTCCTGCGCGAAAGCGGTGCCGGCGGCGAACAGCGACGTGCCCAGCGCTCCGGCTCCGCAGAGAAGCTTGCGGATCATATCCAAATTCCTCCTGTTTTCACCGCCGCTCACAGCGCGGTGTCTCCGGTTTCGCCGGTGCGGATGCGGGTGGCACTGGCGAGATCGAGTACGAAAATCTTCCCGTCACCGATCGCTTCGGTGCTGGCGGTCTGCTGGATCGTTTCGACAACCTGCGGCGCAAGCGCATCGCTGGTCGCGACTTCGATCTTCACCTTGGGCAGCATGTTGGTCGAATATTCGGCACCGCGATAAATCTCGGTCTG
>CAZVMC010000085.1:0-11296 GCA_964628635.1 uncultured Novosphingobium sp.
CCGACATTGCCGGTCGCGCCGACGACTACTACCCGGTATCCCATGATCTGCTCCTAGTTCGTTGCTTGCGGCAACGCATCGAATGCCAGCGTCAGGCGCGGCACTGTGTCTTCGAACGGGGTGGTCCCGTGCCACAGGTAGCTTGGAAAGACCACCAGCTTGCCCTCTTCAGGCAGCACCACCCTGCGCGGCGGCAGATCGAGGCCCAGCGCTGCATCGGGCACGCCAAAGGCCAAGACCCCCTCTCCCGTCCCGGCCTTCACGCTATCGGGCAGACTGACGTAAAGCGCCGAACTGAGCCAACCAGCGGGGTGGATGTGGCTGATATGGAAGCCTTCGCTCTTCAGCCGCACCGACCAAGCGCCGACAAAATCAATCCGACCGCAATTACGCGCAAGGAACGGATGTGTTGGATCGGAGGGCAAAAGTGCCAGCTTTGCCTCGACCGCCCCGGCAATTTCACGCGCCAAATTTTGGATCGCTGGGTCCTTGGTGTGGAACAGGTTCCCCCGCGTCTGAGTACCGCCGCGCAGCGATTGGTCGGCGGGATGCGCCTGAGTCAAATGGCGCGCCTCAAGCGCGGATTTCAGCCCCGCGTCGAGGTCGAGTTCGATCGGCATTACCAGCCGATCATAGTCGCACAGCCAATGCTCGCGCTCATCTCCCAGCAACCGCAGGGCCACCCCCAGCAAAGCCCAGCCCGACTGATCCTGCGGCGCGAGTTGCGTCGCCGTGCCCGCTGCCATTGCTGCCTGCCGGTACTCACCCAGCCGGATCAGCAGATGCGCCATCGTGGTATGGCCGGGCGCAAAGTCCGGTTCGGCAGCAAGCGGTGCATCGAGCCGATCATAGGCATCACCATCCCGGCCAAGCGCCGAGAGCGCGTTGGCTGCCAGCGCCGCTACCATCGTATCGGCGCCGAATCTTGTCTCAGCCGCGTCGGCCCAGCTAAGCAGCTGCCCCCATTCACCTTGGGCTTTGGCTGCCTCAAGCGCTGCAACCCAGATCGCGCCAGTATTGGGCAATTCGGTCAGCGCTTGCCGATAGCTATCCAGCGCCTCCCCGCCTTGCCCGATTTGGGGCAACAGCGCGGCCAAGGAGGTATGCGCTTCGAGCAGATCGGGCTTATCCTGGACGGCCATGCGGTAAGATCGCACCGCCTCTTCGAACCGTCCGAGATCGGCCAACACATGCCCGCGCATCAGTGCGGTTTCGGGTGCGCGCAGCCCGCCACTCCAGGACCGGGTCAAAGCGGCGAGCGCTTCTTCAGGCTCATCAAGTTTGCGCAGCTCAACGCCAAGATTGTGCCAGCCAACCTTGTCGCCCGGCACTAACGCAAGACGTTGCTCCAATGAATCCGAAGCCGCACGCGAACCCTGCGGGCCAATGCCCCCGGTCATTGCTCCACCTTCTCAGGCATGTTGCGATCAAGGAAGCTGAAGATAGTTTCCCACAAGTGGACACCCACTTTCGGACCACCTACCCGGTGCGTGTAGCCGGGATAGAGCATCATCTCGAACGGCACCGCCTGCCCCTGCATGCGCCCGATCAGCATCGAGGAATGTTCGAACACAACGTTGTCGTCTGCCATGCCGTGGATCAGCAGCAGCGGATCGGAGATCTTGGCAGCATCGGCCAGTGCGTTGGAGCGGGCGTAGACTTCCGGCACCACGCGCGGATCGCCGAGATAGCGCTCGGTGTAATGGGTATCGTAAAGCTCCCATTTGGTCACCGGCGCGCCGGCAATTCCGGCGGCGAAAACGCCAGGATGGGCCTGCAACATCTTGAGCGTAAGGTAGCCGCCATAGGACCAGCCATAGGTCGCGATCCGATCGGGATCGACATAGTCCAGCGACTTGAGGAACTTTGCTCCTGCCACCTGATCTTCCACTTCGACCGAACCCATCGCGTGGTAGAGCTGGCTCATGAAAGCGACCCCGCGGTTCTCCGAGCCGCGGTTGTCGATCTGGAAATAGATATAGCCTTTGTCGACAATCGCCTGGGCGAGCGGGTGAATCCATTCGCGCGTCACCACTTGCTTGGTCGGGCCGCCGTAGTGATCGAAAAACACCGGATAGCGTTTGCCCTTCTCCATGTCCGGCAGGATCATTCGCCAGTGGAGCACAGTACCATCAGCAGCGGTGATCGTGCCGAATTCGGGAACCTTATGGCCCATGCGGAACGGCGCATAGGGGTGCGCGTCGTCGATCCGGTTCTCTTCCACCCACGCCAGCCGCTTGCCGTTGCCATCGGCCAGATAGACCTGCGGTGGCTGGCCTGGATTGCTGCGGGTAATCAACAGAGATCTGCCATCCTTGTCCATCTCCGCCTTGTTGAACCAGCCAAGCTCGCTCAGGCGCTCCGGCTTGTCCGGCCGCACCAGATCGAGGGCATAGACCTGCTCCGCCAGCACGTCGTCCTTCGTACTCGTGAAGAATAACCGTCCGGCTGCTTCGTCCACCCCGGCCAAGGCTGTGACGACCCATGCGCCCTTGGTGAGTTGCTGCCACTGGCTGTCCGGATGGCGGCGCGGGTCGAAGCGGTAGAGGTGCCCGAACCCGTCGCGTTCGGACCACCAGATCAGGCTGCCATCCTTGAGGAAGCGATAATTATCCGACAGATTGACCCAACTGTTCGGCGCTGCTTGCTCGGTAAACAGCACGCGCGCAGCCCCAGTCGCGGGATCGACAGCCAGCATATCAAGCCGGGTCTGCGCGCGGTTCTGGCGTTGGACGTACAGCGTCTTGCCATCGCGCGCCCAATCGACCCGCGCGAGGTAGATGTCCTTGTCCGGTCCGAGATCGACCTGTACCCGCGCAGAGCCGTCGGGCTTCATCACCCACAGCGAGACTTCCGAATTGGCAGTCCCCGCCAGCGGATAGCGCTGGGTGAAGGTCTTGGTGTCTTCCGCCCCGATCGCCGTGCGGGTGACAGTCGCGACCCCCGCATCGTCGAAGCGCTGCACGGCAATCCGGCTATCGTCCGGGGCCCACCAATAGCCGGTCAGCCGGTCCATTTCCTCTTGCGCGACAAATTCGGCCTCGCCCCAGTGGACCGTCTCGGCGCTTTCCGCGGGAGTGACCGGCATCGCCACCGCACCCACTGCACCAGTCCACAACCTGCGGTCGCGTACGAAGGACACGAACGCGCCCTTGGGGCTCAGCGCCGGGTTAAGCTCGCCCTGGGGCGTGTCGCTCAGCCGCTGGATGGCGCCATCAAGCCGCGCTAGGTAGAGATCACCATCAAGCGGAACGAGGATCCCCTTGCTGTCCGCCGCCCATTCGTAAGTCACGATCCCTTTGAGGTCGCCGATCCGCTGCCGCTCGCGCTGCATCTTTTCGGCCTCGGTCAGTTCGCGGCCTGATCCGAGTTTGAGGCTATCAACCAGCATCCGCCATTTGCCGCTGGTCCGGTCAAAGCCCCATAGGTCATAGCGCTCGCGGTCATCAGTGCGATTGCGCAGCAGCGTCAGCCAGCGCCCGTCGGGCGAAAGTTTGACCCCGCGCGGGGCCGGGCCGTTGAGGCTGGGGCTGGCGAAGACGCGCTGGAAGGTCAGATTGCTAGATGCCACCGGGGTCTCCGCAGCAGGTTGGGCAAGGATTGGTGCGGCCGGGCCGAGTGCTGCGGCAGCCAGCAGGAGCATCAGGGAACGCATCGAACCTCACCACGCAAGAAGGGCAACCCGGCGCGTACCAGGTTGCCCTCCCTAGTTGGCAAAGGGGGCCTTGCGCCAGTGCCTTTTCGCTAACTCACCACTGCCCGCCGCCGGAACGGCTGCTTCTTGCAGTAGCACAGGCTCCGCCAGAC
Source organism: uncultured Novosphingobium sp. (assembly GCA_964628635.1). Lineage (GTDB taxonomy): Bacteria > Pseudomonadota > Alphaproteobacteria > Sphingomonadales > Sphingomonadaceae > Novosphingobium. The sequence continues at coordinate 3,808 of CAZVMC010000085.1, forward strand.
CCACTCGAACGGCCCGCTCGCGAACCAGCGCACCCACAGATTGGCGAAAGCCAGCTGGAACAAGACTACCAGTCCGGCCAGCAGCGCCATGTTGGCCCAGCCCTGCGCGCCGGGCAGGTGGAATCCGATCGGCGAATAGAGGATGTAAATGCCGATTACCTGCTGCATCAGATATAGCGTGAAAGCGATCTGTCCGGCCGCGAGGAACGGATGGAGTAGTTTGCGCCCCAACGCGGCCTTCATCAGCAGGTTGATCAGCGCCACGTGACCGATGCTCACCGCAATCCGCGCGAGTTCATGGGTCGCCCCCATCGTCTTGGGGATTGGCGCGAAGGCCATCCGCTCCAGCCCGCCGATATAGCGTGCGGTGAGCCCAAAGCCGTAGGCGATAACAAGCGCGATCAGGTAGTCGCGGGTCGAGCGCTTTCCTTGGATGAAGCCTAGCTTCCACATGGCTATGCCGATCAGCATGGTCCCGAACGCCTCGATAATCCCACCAAGCAGCCCGCCTTTACCGGCCATCATGAGGAAAGTGGAAATCCAGAAGCCGGCATAGTCACCCATCGATCCGGCGCGGGCCTTGGCTTCGTCCTCAACCAGTTTCTTCTCAACGGGGTCCTTGCCCGCAATCCAGTCGACTTTCTTCTGCCACTCTTTGACCGCTTCACTCTCTTCCTTGGTCAGCGGTTTGCCTTGCGCCTGCTTGGCTGCAGCGATCTGTTGGGTCTGCTGCAACTCAACCCGGTCGAAATAGGCGACCGTGCCAATGATCAGCATCGCGGCCGACATCAGCAGGCCCAGCGACAGCAACCAGCGCACCCTGAGCTTGCGAAACGGGAACAGCGCCAGCGCGCAGATCGCGTAGATATGCAGGATGTCCCCCACCCACAGCAGCACAAAGATATCGAATAGTCCGAAGGCCAGCAGCCACAGGTTGCGGCGGATGTAGAGGTCAGCCACGCCGACCGGGCCATCGGCATCCATCGCCTTGGCCGCCGTTACCATCAGCCCGGCGCCGAACAGAAGTTCCAGCAAGCCGCGCTGCGTGCCCTCGAGGAATGTCCAGCTAAACAGCCAGACCTGCTGGTCGATCGGGCTCCAGCCCATCGTGCGCGGATCGCCCAAGGACGCGCTGATCGGCCCGGCCATAGCCGGCAGGTTGATGAAGAAGATCCCGAGGATCGCAAAGCCGCGCAACACGTCGATCACGGCAATTCTATCGCGGCCGCGCACCGGCGCGATCGCTAGCTGACTATCCGCCACTGGAAATCTCCCTCTCCCTGTGAGCGGGTCAATCCTAGCATAGTGTATGGGTGATGCAATACACTAAATCAGCCACCGAAAGCGTCCGGTCGGCGCATAGACCAGCAGCCAGTCCTCTTCGCGCGCGCCGCGCCCGACGTTGTGGATCACCAAGGGGTTTCCGTTCAGGGCGATCCGGTCGGAAACGATCCCGATATGCGGTAAGCGGCCATCGATCAGCGTGGTGAACAGATCGCCAGGCTGCCAGTCCGCAGCCTTACCGGGAACCGGCAAGCGCGCGGCTTTGCGGGTGAGGAACACTTCGAGGTTCGGAACGCGGCGGTGATCGATATTGCGGTCCGCGCGGGCGAGACCCCAGCGGCGCGGGTACTTGGTAAAGTGCGCGCGCATATCTTCGTGCACTGCGCGTTGCAGATCGACAGACTGTGCATCGCGATAGGCGCGAATCACCACGTCGGTGCAAACGCCTTTGGCGCGCGGGACATCGCCATTCGGATAGTCCAGCGCGGTGTAGGCCGGGTCATAACTCAGTGTTACGCCAATCTGTCTACGGGCGGCGGAGATGAAGGCACTCGCTTTGGCCGAGGCCGGGCGAGGCTCAGCGCGGGCGATCTGCTCACAGCCCGTCAGCCACAGCGCAGCAGCCCCAGTCAGGCAAGAGCGACGATCAAGCATCCAGACAGCTCCAAAACGAACAGGGCGCCCCGGTTGTCCGGGACGCCCATTGTGTTCGCTTCAGCGCAAATGCGCTTGAACGATTTAGCCTAACTCAGCCCTCGTCGCTGCGCACGTCGCGGCGCTCTGCGATGCGGGCGCGCTTGCCGGTGCGGCCGCGCAGATAATAGAGTTTCGCCCGGCGCACCACGCCCTTGCGGACCACGGTGATCGATTCGATGTTTGGCGAATAGAGCGGAAAAACGCGCTCGACGCCTTCGCCGAAGCTCATCTTGCGGACGGTGAAATTGCTGCCGATGCCCTTGTTCGAACGGGCGATGCAGACGCCTTCATAGGCCTGCACACGGGTCCGCTCACCTTCCACAACGCGCACGCCGACACGAACGGTGTCGCCGGGGCGGAAAGTCGGGATATCCTTGGCGGCCTTGGCGATTTCCTCGGCTTCGATCTGTTGAATGAGGTTCATCCCTCATATTCCTTCGTCTGTTCGCCGCGCGCCAGAGGCAGGTCGGTCCCGAGCATGGTCATCACGCTCAACAAGGTCCGGCCTGCGTAACCGTTCAACTCCGCCTGATCCCCCGATCGCAGCTCTTCAGGGATCCGCTGCCGTCCGAACCAACGTTCGGAAGGCGCGCCCTTATGCGGCAGTGTCGCAAATTGCAAGGGTTTTGGAGGCTGGCCCGATCAATCCCGCTTGCGCCATGCCTGCCACAGATCCGGCCGCCGCGCGCGGGTATCGGCTTCGGCCCGCTCGCGCCGCCACTGGGCGATCTTGGCGTGGTTGCCAGAGCGCAGCACTTCGGGGATTTCGTGTCCTTCCCACTCCACGGGCCGGGTGTACTGCGGATACTCCAGCAAGCCATTCTCGAACGACTCCTCGGCATGGCTCTCAGCCCCGCCCATTACGCCGGGCAGCAGGCGGATACAGGCATCGAGCAGCATCAGCGCCGCCGGCTCGCCGCCAGAGAGGATGATGTCGCCGATTGAGATCTCCTCAATCCCGCGCGACGAAAATACGCGTTCGTCAAATCCTTCGAAACGTCCGCACAAGATCGTAACCCCTGGCCCATCGGCCAATTCACGTACCCGCGCTTGGGTAATCGGTTTTCCCCGCGGCGTCATCGCCAATACCGGCGAACATGGCTGCGCAGCCCGCGCATGGTCCACTGCCGCCGCGAGCACATCGGCGCGAAGCACCATCCCCGCGCCGCCGCCTGCGGGGGTATCGTCAACCGTCCGGTGCTTGTCGGCGGCAAAATCGCGGATTTGGACAGTTTCAAGCGACCACGCCCCCTCTACCAGGGCGCGTCCCGCAAGGCTGACGCCAAGCGGGCCGGGAAACATCTCGGGATAAAGAGTGAGGACGGTGGCGGCGAAGGTCATGGCCTCAGCCTTTCCCAAATTGCGGACCAATAGACAAATGCTGACTTGCTTTGCGGCAAGCCTCGCCCGATTATCAGGCTAATGCGCCACAAGCTCACCATCGTTGCCGGAACATTGACCGGACTCGTCGCGAGCGGCGCAGGAGCTCAGGAAATCGGGGAGTGCCGGTTTGACTCCACAACGCTGACTTTTGCCGGTACCCCGCTTGAGCAGGCGACTTGCTTGCTGCGCAAAATCGAGCAGCTGGCCGTGCGCAAGCCGCAGCCACTGCCCCCGGTCATCGCCCGGTTGATGACCGAAGGTGGCGCGCCCAGCGCGACGCAGAAAGCGGCGGCGATTGCAGCATTCCCCGAACCATACCGCGCCTATGCGATCAAGCACGCCGATGCACCGGTTTCACAGACCGAGGAAGGCCTGCCGCTGCTCTATTTCGTGATTCACGATACCAGCACGCCGTTCTACCGAAACGAGCCCTTCCCGCACCGCCTGAACGACGATCCACTGGTCAACAGCTTCGATCCCTACATGCCGGGCGGGATCAAGCCGGAGCCGGTGGCGCATATCTTCCTCAACCGGCAAGGGCAGATCTGGGCGGGGCATGAGTTCGCCGAACCCTGGCGCGCGACCAAACTGGAAAGCCGCGTGGTCGGCCCGCGCGCCCGTGGCCGCTTCGTCCATATCGAAACCGTCCAGCCGCGCCGCTTTCTGCCGGGCGCGACCAGCCGCGGGCAGACAGAAGGCCCCAAGCCCGGCTTCACCCGCGCGCAGTACCGCCAGCTCGCCGCGCTCTACGTCTACGTCAGCGCACGCGCCGGACGCTGGCTGATCCCCGCGCAGCACAACACTGTCGATGCCGGCATCCCCGACGCGCACGACGATCCGCAAAACTTTGAGCTGAAGCAGTTCGCCAAGGAACTGGAGCGGCTTCAGAAGGCGCGTTAACCCCCGAACTTCAGCGACGGCCCGAGCGCCACTGCAAAGGCCAGTGAAACCAAGAGACCAACCACAAGGATCGGCCAGCTGCGTTTGATGATGAAGCAGTGCGGCGCATCGGCTCCGCCGCGCTCAAAGCCCAGCGAAATGAAGCCCGCGTTGCCTCCGAAATTCGCTGCGGCCGCGGAGGCAAGGGTGATCGCCATGCCCATGGGATTGGGCAGACTTGCCAGCACTGCGGCCAGGCCAACCACGCCGTAATAGAGGTGCGCAACGGTGCGTCGCGCTGACACGGTTGCAGGCCCCGAACCAACCATCGCGCTGAGCGATCGCTTCCCGGCCTTGATCAACCACACATAGGCCGCCACGCCGATCACGATAAGCACGATCCGCCACACCCCAGGCGAAGGTAGCGGACCAATTCCGCCCTTGGCCTCCGGGCTCAGGTCGCCGATGCCCAGCGCGCCGGAAAAGGCAAAGTAACCAGCGCAGGAAAAGCCCGCGCTGATCCAAAGATACCACCAGAACAGGCGGGAGAGATTACCGCGTGCGCGCCGCCACGCCAGCCACGCCGCCAGACTGAGCAATCCGCTGATCGTCGGCCCCGCCATTGCAACCAGCTTTCGCGCCAGCGAACCCGATTCGAAATCGCAATGGATATAGAAGGCCCCAATTTCCAGCACATGCCCACCGAGCATACTGCACATCGCCGCGTGACCGCCGATCTCGTGCGCCATCGCCAGCAACGGCATCAGCAGCAGGCCAAGTCCGACGACGGTGACCGGATCGACTTTCGGACCCACCTGCATCTGCTCCTTTTGTTGTGTGGTCGGGAAGCTATTGGCAGATCAGGGCTTTGACAATGCCTGCCGTGAATGCATCACCGAAGTGCGGCAGCTAAATGCAAATGCAAGCGCTAGCCGCCGCATCCCCCGCAGCCGCCGCAACCGCCGCCCCCGCAGCCACCGTCGCTTGAGCCGCCGTCGCCGGAATTGCCTTCTCCGCTCTTCCTGCGCAGCTCATGAAAGTCAGACAAGGCTGAGCCTACGAGGACGGTTGTGCCGTAGAGCGCCACGGTCATGCCGGTTTCCTCTTTCATCGGTGCCCGGCGCGGGCGTTCGGAGCCAAGGCGGGCGTCCTCGATTGCGGCGATCCCGCACTTCGTCCGCTTGTCGAGCACCAGCAGGCGCACAAGCGCGATGATCATCGTAACCACGACCAAGGCGGTGATAAACTCAACCGGCTTGTCGCGACCCGTTCCGACTTCGATCTTGATCCAACCGAAGACGGCGGCAAAGAACAGCGGGAGCGATTGCAGCAGCCGCAGCCGCCAGCGTTCCCCGCCATCCAGCAGCAGGCCCTTGCGAACCAATTCGGCGTCGATTGCTCCGGCGTGGTCGCTGACAGCGCGCAAAGCCTCTTTCCAGCTGACTGGTGACGATACGGCGAGCAAGCAGCGTCCAGCTCGCGTCGTTTCGGCCGTCTGGTCGCGTATGCGCAGTCTGGTCTTGTCCGTGATTGTCATTGCGCCACTGGCCAGCAACTGCGTTGCTGCGGCTTCGGCCACGCGCGTTGTTCCCCCGGCCAAGTAAGCGAGTTGGTCCTGCCCCTGCACACGCCCATAGCGACCTTCTGGCCGCAGCCAGCGCGAGGCTGCAAAACTGACGATGATCGCCAAAAGCATGGCGGCCGCATAAAGCGAGAGAAACGGGCCGGCAGTGAGATCGAAAGGTCCATATCCCATCAGAAGATACTCCTAACCAAGATTGCCAGAAGCAGAGCAAGCAACAGTCCGCCCATCACGAATACCGTGGTTCTCGGCACCACCAGACCATCGCGGGGGTGAACCCGGCGCGCCTTGGGGTCCTCAACCAGCCGCCGTGCGGCATCGGGCCAGATATCGGCCGGCGGCAGGCCGAAGCAGTCCTCATAGGCCTTGAGCGTGCGGGCGTACTGTTCGAAGAATCGGCTGCGCTCGTTCCCGCCGCCCTTGGTCGGGCCATGGTGCAATGGCCGCCCCAAGACTTCCGGGCAGAAGCGTTCCCAATAGTCGCGGGTGTAGGTGAGGTGCAGGTGCCAGGCCTGATCGACTTGATCGGAAGGTGTGACTTCTTCGCCTGCGGTCAACGCGAGGAAGCAGAAGCGCTTGTATTCTTCGATCACCCGTGCGGCGTATTCGGCCGACCAGCCATTCTCGCGCGCCAGCCGCCGCGCAAAGCTGAGCGCGGCATCGTCGGGACCGATGGTGTAAGATTGCAGGGCGCGCCACACCGGGTGGCTGTCGGGGGACGGGGCAAGTGCCGGTTGTCCGCTCATTCGCGAGTGTGATTGGCACAGCCTGCAATTAATGTCAAGTTATTGTGTAGAGTTTTTACTCGATCCAACTGCTCGAGATCACCAGCCGCTCGTGATCCCACTCCGGCACGGCCTCAACCCGCATTGGCACCATGAAGCGCTTGCCGGGCTTCCCGTCGACCGGCGGGCGCTCAATCTCGATCACATCCCCCGCGCCATAATTTTCGACCGCCAGGCAGGTACCGAGCGGTTCGCCGCTATCCGATACGGCAGACAGGCCGATCAGGTCGGCGTGATAATATTCGCCTTCGCCCAACGGCGGCAGCGCGCTGCGCGGGACAGTAAGCAGCGTGCCGCGCAGCGCCTCGGCGGCGGTCCGGTCGGCCACTTCGGCGAAGCGGGCGATCGCCCCGCCCTTGCCGTCGTCGCGCAGCTTGGCGAGGGTCAGGGCAGAATCGTTGAAGGCGCGGAATCGCTTGAGCGATTCCACGCCTTCACCGAACAGCTTGAGCCGGACTTCGCCCGCCACGCCGTGCGCACCCGCAATGGCGGCCAGCGTGATGGGGCGATTCCCGCGCAAGGGTTAGCCTTCGGCCTGCTCTTCGCTGGCTTCGGCAGCCGGAGCTTCCTCGGCAGCGGCTTCTTCCGCGGCGGGGGCTTCGGCAGCAGCTTCGTCCGCGGCAGGCGCTTCGGCAGCGGCTTCTTCAACCACTTCTTCAACCGCCGGAGCAGCGGCGGCAGCGGCCGCGGCTTCTTCCGCTTCACGGGCCTTTTCGGCCTTTTCTTCGGCGCGGTCCTTGGCCTTCTGGCCCGGCTCACCCTTCTTCGGGTTCACGGTGGCGGCGCGTTCCTTGATCCCGGCCTTGTCGAGCATGCGGGCGACGCGGTCGGTCGGCTGCGCGCCGACGCCCAGCCAGTAGCGGACGCGGTCTTCGACCAG
>CAZVMC010000086.1:0-11216 GCA_964628635.1 uncultured Novosphingobium sp.
GTCCAGCCGGTGTGCTGATCGGGAAAGGTATCGTAGACCCCGGCGAGTTCGGGCATGGCGGTGCCCATATAGCCGGCGCGCAGCGGGGCGACTTGCTCGCGGCAGAGCTCGGCCACGGTTTCGGGCTGGAGCACGCGGGTGCCGTCGTCGCCGGTGCCGCCGCGCAGCACCATGCGGATGAAGCGGGCATAGTCGGGCGCGGTGCTGGTCAGCCCGCCGCCGCCCATCTCGAACGCGCCGCCGCCGAGGTAGGCGTCCTTGAGGGCAAAGCCACCTTCGCCCGTGCGCTCATGGACCCGCGCGGCATCGGCGGGCAGGGCCGGGCGGAATGCGGTCTGGTCCATCCCGAGCGGGGCGAGCAGGTGCTCGGTCAAGTAGTCGCCCAGCCGCTGGCCGGTCGCCGCCTCGATCGCCTGCCCGGTCCAGTCGGTGCCGACCGAATATTCCCAGTTGTCGCCCGGATCGAACAGCAGCGGCAAGCGGATCGAATCGAGCGATCCCGGCACCGGCTGTCCGACCGCGGCGAAGTAGCGCAGCAGTTCTGCGCGAATGAAGAAGTAGCCCAGGCCAGAGGTGTGGGTCAGCAGATGGCGCAGGGTGATCGGGCGCGCGGCGGAGCGCAGCTGCGGCTGGCCGTCGGCGCCGAAGCCGGTCAGCACCTGCGGATTGGCGAGGTCGGGCAGCAGATCGCCGATCGGCGCGTTGAGGCTGAGCTTGCCGGCTTCAACCAGCTGCATCGCCCCGGCCGAAGTGATCGCCTTGGTCATCGAGGCGATCTGGAACACGGTGTCCTCGGCCAAGGGCGCGCCGTTCACCGCATCGGCCAACCCGAAAGCGCGGCTGTAGGTGGTGCCTTCCCGGTCAGTCAGGAGCGCGACTGCGCCCGGGAGCTGGGCGGCCTCGAACGCGGCGGCCAAAGGGTCATGGAGCGGGCTGTCATCGTTCATGCGGCCTTGGCTAGCGGCTCCCCGCGTCCTAGGGAAGCGCGATGACCGATGCTTTGACGATCACCCTCGCCCAGCTCAACCAGGTGGTGGGCGATATCGCCGGGAATGCGGCGGCGATGCTGGCCAGCCGGGACCGCGCCCGAACCGCCGGGGCCGACCTGATCGTCTTTCCCGAGATGCAGCTGATCGGCTATCCGCCCGAGGATCTGGTGCTCAAACCCGCGCTGATCGAGCGCGCGGCAGCCGAGCTGGAGGTGCTGGCCAAGGCCACGGCGGACGGCGGCCCGGCGATGCTGGTCGGCTCGATCTTCGTGGTCGATGGCGCGCTGCACAACGGCGTCGCCTTGCTCGACGGCGGCAAGGTGGCGGCGATCCGGCTCAAGCACGAGCTGCCCAATTACGGCACCTTCGATGAGGTGCGGCTGTTCCAGCCCGGCCCGCTGCCCGAGCCGATCGTGTTCAAGGGCGTGCTGATCGGGCTGCCGATCTGCGAGGATATCTGGCACCCCGACGTCTGCCGACATCTTGCGGATTTCGGGGCTGAGCTGCTGCTTTGCATCAACGGCAGCCCCTATGAGATCGACAAGGATGAGCTGCGGATCGACGGCGTGGCCAAGCGCCGCGCGGTCGATACGGGGCTGCCGCTGGCCTATCTCAACCGCGTCGGCGGACAGGACGAACTGGTGTTCGATGGGGCGAGCTTCGTGGTCAACGGCGATGGGTCGCTCGCGGTGCAGATGGTCGACTGGGTGGAGCAGGAAGTCACCACCCGCTGGACCCGGACGGCAAGTGGCTGGCGCTGCGATCAGGGCGAAGTTGTTGCGCTCGCTGAGCACCCGGAAGACATCTACTGCGCGATGGTCCTCGCGCTGCGCGACTATGTGGACCGCAACAAGTTCCCCGGCGTCGTGCTGGGCCTGTCGGGCGGGATCGACTCGGCGATCTGCGCCGCGATCGCCGCCGATGCGCTGGGGCCTGAGCGGGTCTGGGCAGTGATGCTGCCCAGCCGCTTCACCAGCCAGCTGAGCCTCGATCTCGCCACCGAATGCGCGCGAATGATCGGCTGCCGCTATAATACGATCCCGATCAACCCCGCAGTCGTCGCCTTTGATGAGATGCTGGCCGGCAGCTTCGCCGATGCTGAATACGACATCACCGAAGAGAACGTTCAATCGCGGATCCGCGGCGTTACCCTGATGGCGCTTTCCAACAAGTTCGGGCCGATGCTGCTGACCACTGGCAACAAGAGCGAGATGTCGGTTGGTTACGCGACAATCTATGGCGACATGGCGGGCGGCTATAACCCGCTGAAAGACGCCTACAAGATGACCGTTTTCGCGATCAGCGAGTGGCGCAATCGGCATAAGCCAAAGATCGGGCTTGGCCCCGATGGCCCGGTGATGCCCGAGGGGATCATCACCCGGCCGCCCAGCGCCGAACTGCGCCCCGACCAGAAGGACGAGGATTCGCTGCCGCCCTATCCGGTGCTCGACGGGATCCTGCTCGGGCTGGTCGAGCATGAGAGGTCGGTCGATCAGCTGGTCGCCGAGGGCTTTGCCCGCGAAACGGTGGTGCGGATTGAGCGGCTGCTCCACATCGCCGAATACAAACGCCGCCAGGCCCCGCCGGGGGTCAAGCTCGGCACCCGCAACTTCGGGCGCGACCGGCGCTATCCGATCAGCCACGCGTTCCGCAGCGCCTAGGCTGGACTTTTCAGAAATTCTGGCTAGAAATGTGGCCAGAAAGGGTGCCGATGACAAAGCATGTGCCAATGGCGGCATTCAAAGACCGCGTTTCGGAATTCGTCGCCGAAGCCGAGGCTGGTGATGAGGTGATTATTACCCGGCACGGCAAGCCTGCAGCCAAACTTGTCCCGGTGAACGTGGAGCGAAAGGCGATGCAGCGCGAGGCGGTGCGGAAAATGCTGGAGGTCGGCAACCGGGTTCGCGCTCGCAATGGAGGCATGTCGCGCGAGGAACTGCGGCAATTGCTGGAAGAAAGCCGCCCGTGACGCAACTCGTTCTCGACGCGTCTACCTTCGGAAATCTGGTGCTTGCGGACAAAAGTGTCCTCTTGAACCCTTCGGTGGTGGAACTTTTGCAGGTCGCCGAACTCGTCGAGCCCAGCCATTGGCCGATCGAATGTTGCGGGCTGGTTCTTCGGGCGGCACGTCGCGAACGAATAAGTCCTGAAGAGCGAGATCAATCCTTAGCCTCGGCGTTGGAATTGATCGCGTCGGCAGAAGTCGAACAAACATCAAGACTGCAACCCGTGATCGACCTCGCTTTGCAATACCAGCTATCAATCTACGATGCCGCCTATCTTGAAGTTGCCCTACGTCGCAGACTGCCGTTGCTGACCAGCGACAGCGCCCTTGCCAAAGCTGCCGCCGCCAAAAACGTCGAGTTGGTGGAAGCGCAATGACCACGACCCGTTTCGCCCCTTCGCCCACTGGCACGCTGCACGTCGGCAATGTCCGTACCGCTCTGCATAACTGGTTGCTGGCCAAACAGGCGGGCGGGCGGTTTCTGCTGCGGATCGACGATACCGATCAGGAGCGCAGCCGCGAGGAGCATGTCGCAAGCATCAAGGCCGATCTTGAATGGCTCGGGCTGCGCTGGGATGGCGAGGAGCGGCAGTCGGGCCGGTTCGATCTCTACGAGGCCGAGTTCCAAAAGCTCGTCGTAGCGGGGCGCGTCTATCGCTGCTACGAGACCGCGCAGGAGCTCGACCTCAAGCGCAAGGTGCTGCTCGGGCGCGGGCTGCCGCCGATTTATGACCGGGCGGCCTTGAAGCTGAGCGAGGCCGATCATGCAGCCAAGGCGGCGGCGGGCGAGGCGCCGCACTGGCGTTTCCTGCTCGATCACGGCAGCCAGATCGAATGGACCGACGGCATCCGCGGCCCGCAGCACTTCGATCCGGCCAAGATGTCCGACCCGGTGGTGCGCCGCGCGGACGGTTCTTGGCTCTACCTGCTTCCTTCGGTGATCGACGATGTGGCGATGGAGATCACCGATGTCCTGCGCGGTGAGGATCACGTTTCCAACACCGCCAGTCAGGTCCAGATGTTCGCTGCCTTGGGCGCGCAGCCGCCGCGCTTTGCCCACGAAGCGCTGCTGGTGGGGACCGAAGGCAAGCTTTCCAAGCGGCTTGGTTCGCTCGGGATGGGCGCGCTGCGCGAGGCGGGGATAGAGCCGGAAGCGATCGTCGCGCTGCTCGCGCGGTTGGGAACATCGGACCCGGTCGAACCTATGCTCGATGCAGAGGCGCTGGCGGCCTCGTTCAACCTCGCTCACTTTGGCCGCGCTCCGGCCCGGTTCGATGAGGCCGAGCTGCACCGGGTCAACGCCGCGCTGGTCCACCGCCTGCCCTTCGCGCGGGTTTCGCACTTGCTGCCCGAAGGGATGGGCGAGGCGGCGTGGGAGGCGATCCGGCCCAACCTTGAGCATATCTCCGAAGCGGCGGACTGGTGGCAGGTGGTGACTGGGCCGGTCGAAACGCCCGCGCTGGAAGCGGAGGATCGTGCCTATCTGGCACAGGCCGCCGCTGTATTGGCGGATGGCGCGGAGGACTGGAAGGCGCTCACCACCACGCTCAAGGATGCCACCGGACGCAAGGGCAAGCCGCTGTTCATGCCGCTGCGGCTCGCGCTGACCGGCCGGGAACATGGGCCGGATATGGGCGCACTTTTGCCTCTGATCGGGCGCGACGCAGCGATTGCGCGGCTTGAAGTGGCAGCGCAAGGATAGTTCGCGTTGCACTGCAACAAAGGTGTTTACATTGCGCGCCGGGCTGGTTAGGGGCCGCCGCGATGTCGCAGAGCACGATCATGCCGATTACCACCAAACCGACCGCGGGCAGCGGGGCGGTTGTGGCGGTGTGCTGATCTAGCAGACACGAGACCCAACCACCCCGCGCGAGTGCGGCGGGGTCTCTTCATCCAGACAGAACCTCGCGCGGCTCCGCTCACTTAGGAGTAGCATGATGGCCAAGCGTTTTTCCCCCGGGCAGCAACTCAACGTCGGCGTGGTCGGCGCGACCGGGCTGGTCGGCTCGATGATCCGCGAGATTCTGGCCGAACGGAACTTTCCGGTCGGGCAACTCAGGCTGTTCGCCTCGGCGCGATCGGCGGGCAAAGTCTTGGATGGGGTGACCATCGAAGACGCGGCGACCGCAGACTATGCGGGCCTCGATGTGGTGCTGTTCAGCGCCGGCGGTTCGACCTCAAAGGTGCTCGCGCCCAAGGTGGCAGCGGCGGGCGCGGTAGTTATCGACAATTCTTCCGCCTGGCGCAGTGACCCGGAAGTTCCGCTGGTCGTATCCGAGGTGAACCCCGAGGCACTTGGCCTGATGCCCAAAGGGATCGTCGCCAACCCCAATTGCACCACGATGGCGGCGATGCCGGTGCTCAAGGTGCTGCACGACGAGGCCGGGCTCAAGCGGTTGACGGTCTCGACCTATCAGGCGGTCTCGGGCGGCGGGCTTGAAGGGATCGACGTACTCGCCCGGCAGCTCGACCATGTCGGCGGCGCGGCGCGAGAGCTGGCGGTCGGCGGCCACGATGCGCTGCTCCCGGCTGCGGAAAAGTGGGCGGTGCCGATGGCGCATAATGTCGTGCCGCTCAACTACGTCTATGCCGAGGACGGCTACACCGAAGAAGAGATCAAGCTGCGCGATGAAAGCCGCAAGATCCTCGGCCTGCCCGAGTTGCCGGTGGTCGGGACTTGCGTCCGTGTGCCGGTCTTCACCGGCCATTCGCTCTCGATTAACGCCGAATTCGAGCGCCCGCTAAGCGTGGAACGCGCGCTTGAACTGCTCGGGACTGCGCCCGGCGTGGTAGTCACCGAAGTCCCCAACCCGCTCCAGGCAACCGGGCAGGACCCGGTCTACGTCGGTCGGGTTCGCAAGGACCCTACGGTAGAACATGGATTGGCGCTGTTCGTTGTGGGCGACAACCTCCGCAAGGGCGCGGCGCTCAACGCGGTGCAGATTGCGGAAGCGCTGATCGGTTAGCCGCGTCGGGTTTTGGCACTTCTGCCTTTTCCGAACCCCGTTCGTGTCGAGCGAAGTCGAGACACTCTGGCGCTGCGCATGGTGTCTCGACTTCGCTCGACACGAACGGATGTGGTCTGGTTTCTGGGGGTAGTCGGTTAGGCCGCCGCCACCTCCACCGTTTCTTCGCCTGCCGCCTCAAGCAGCTTCGCCTCGACTGCCTTCAACCGCGCCGCGCTGTCGATTTTCTCGCCCAGCAGGTCGGTGACATAGAAAGTATCGACCGCGCGCTCGCCGTAAGTCGCGATGTGGGCGGAGTGGACGATGGTCTTGGCCTCAAACAGCGCGCGGGCGAGGCGGTTGAGGAGCGCGGGGCGATCGCGCGCGACCACTTCGACCACAGTGAAGCGGTTCGAGGCCTTGTTGTCGAACTCGACGCCCGGGCGGACATCGAAGGCATCGGCGCGCGGGCGGGCCAGCGGTCGCGCGGCGAGTTGCGGCACGAGCTTCACGCGGCCCATCAGTGCATCGGCGATCATGGTCTCGATCCGCTGGAGCTGGCTCGCCTCTGAAAACGGCCGTCCCAGCGGGTCTTGCACCAGGAAGTTGTCAACCGCCATGCCATTGCGCGCGGTGTGGATCCGCGCGTCGATGATGTTGCCGCCAGCCAGGTGGATGCCCCCGGCGATCCGGTAGAACAGCCCCGGATGGTCGGCGGCGATCACGGTCACCAGCGTGGCCCCGCGCGCCGCATAGTATTCGGTGTGGACGTCGAGCGACTTGCCCTTGGCCGCTTGAAGCTGCGTCAGATTCATCGCGATGATGTCATCGGGTTCGGCCACCCAATAGGCATCGCCAAGCTGCTTGCCGACGCTCTCGACCAGATCGGCGGCTTGCCCCATCCGCTCAGCGACCTGCGCCTTCTTCGCCGCGATCCGCTGCTCGCGCCCGTGCTGCTTGTGGCCAAGCCGCAAGCGCTCTTCCGCAGCCTCGTAAAGCTCGTGGATCAGCTGGCGCTTCCACCCGTTCCACACCCCGGGGCCGACCGCGCGGATATCGACGATGGTCAGCATCGAGAGCAGCCGCAGCCGTTCGATCGAATGAACCTGTTCGACAAAGTCAGTGATCGTTTTCCAGTCGGCCAGATCGCGCTTGAAGGCGGTGGCGCTCATCAGCAGATGCTTGGCGACCAGCCACGAAACCAGCTCGGTCTCTTTCGCATCCATGCCCAGCCGCGGACATAGCTTCAGCGCGACTTCCGCCCCGAGCACCGAATGGTCGCCCCGCCGCCCCTTGGCAATGTCATGCAGCAGGATCGAGACATAGAGCGCGCGGCGGTTCTGGACCTTGTGGACGATCGCGGAGGCCAGCGGGTGATCGGCCTTCTGCTCACCGCGTTCGATCGAAGCCATCAAGCCGATCGCGCGGATGGTATGTTCGTCGACCGTGTAGTGGTGGTACATGTCGAACTGCATCTGGGCGTTCACGCGGCCGAAATCGGGCACGAACCGCCCGAACACGCCAGCCTCGTTGAGCCAGCGCAGCGCATTCTCGGGATCGTGGCGGCTGGTCAGCAGATCCATAAACAGCGCATTGGCGCGCGGTTCCTCCCGCACGCTGTCCACCAGTCGGGCATCGCGCACCGCCAGGCGCATGGCATCGGGATGCAGCTCCAGCCCGTGCTGATCGGCGACCACGAAGATTTCGAGCAAGCGCGCCGGGTCCTCGGTAAACCAGGCCTCGCTCGGCACATTGATCCGGCCGCCGAACACCGGATAATCCTTGACCATCCGCTTGCGCGCACGAAACCCCGCCAGCAGCCCGCGCGGTTGCTTCTTGCCCGAGCGCTCCTCAAGCTGGGCAAGGAACAGCCCGGTCAGGTGCCCGACGCGCTTCGCCTGCAGGAAGTAATACTGCATGAAACGCTCGACCGCCGATTTCCCCGGGCGATCGGCGAAAAGCATCCGCGCCGCGACTTCGCGCTGGAGGTCGAAGGTCAGCCGGTCTTCGGCGCGATTGGTGATGGTGTGGAGGTGGCAACGCACAGCCCAGAAGAAATCCTCGGCGCGGCGGAACGCGCGGTATTCCGCGCGGGTCAGCAGCCCGGCATCGACCAGTTCGGCAGCAGTGCGAACCTTGTGGAGGTATTTGCCGATCCAGTAGAGCGTGTGCAAATCGCGCAGGCCGCCTTTGCCTTCCTTGACGTTAGGCTCGACGACGTAGCGGCTGTCGCCCAGTCGTTTATGCCGTTCGTTGCGTTCGGCCAGCTTCTCCGAGACATAGTCACGCTCGGTCCCGGCCACGACTTCGCTCTGGAAGCGATGCACCGCTTCGTCGAACAGGGCCTGGTCGCCCCATACATAGCGGCCCTCGAGCTGGGCGGTGCGGATCGTCAGGTCGCCGCGCGCCATCTTGACCATCTCGTCGAGCGAGCGGCTCGATTGCCCGACCTTGAGCCCCAGATCCCAGAGGAAATAGAGTATCGCCTCGATCACCTGTTCGCACCACGGCGTCGATTTGATCGGGGTCAGGAAGGCGATGTCGACATCGGAATGCGGCGCCATTTCGCCGCGGCCATAGCCGCCGACTGCCATCACGGTCAGCCGCTCGCCGGTGGAGCGGTTGCCGCTGGGATAGACTTCGGTGACGACGTGATCGTGGATCACACGGACCAGTTGGTCGATGAGGAAGGCCTGCTCGCTCGCGCAATCGCGTCCGGCCGAAGGCCGCGCTTCCAGGCGCCGGGCGATCTCCGCGCGGCCAGCTGCTAGCGCGCCGCGCAACAGCCCGATCACTTTCGGCCGAGCCTTGGCTGCGCCGCGATCGGCCACCAGATCGGCAATTGCGCCGGCCAGCGCGCGGCGATCGATCACCGCGCGCTGATCGGCAATCTTCAGGCCGTGCTCTTCTGCTCGCTTTCCCACACGGTTAGGTAACGGGCTTTCAGCGTGCGCTTGTCAACCTTTTCGGTGCCTGGTTGAGGCGACTGCTCGGCTCAGTCACAAAGGACGACTCGCGGGATTGCTGGAGTTGTGCGGCTCAAAACGGAGCTTCGCCAATGCGATCAACCTTTATCACTTTCCCGTTTCGAAGTGTGATATGGACCACTTGATGCGCACTTGCGGTGTTCCAAGCTAAAGTAGACGTCAAAACGACTATTGCGAGAATAGCTGTAACCAGCGCGATGACAAACGCCGTCTTGTCCAGACCAGAATTGGGATTAAACAGGTAACCGGTGCATATCATCACAGCGGCGCCGCCGATGATACCAGCACCCCAGCGGCCACGTTTGAAGTATTTTTCTTCCCCCGTCTTATAACCCTCTGCCGTAAACGCTAAGAGGCCAATGGGGAGCCCAAAAAAAATCGCAAATAGCACGAATGCGAAGATTTTCGAGGAAAGAGGGTCATTGTAGCCGTCGCCACCAGTGAGCGCTGGAAGCAGACTCTCGATAAAATTCATGGCCGCGAAAATGCAGGCGATAACAATCAACGCGTAAAGGCTCAGCATGGAGAATAGGGAATACTTCATTCCCGCTCCAGCTTTCGTTTCTACAGCGACCACATCCTCCTTGCGAACAGATCCGCCTGGGAAATGAAGATATTCGTCAGACATGATGTCCCCTTTACTAAAACACTTATCGTGTTCCCGTCTAATGTCCAGCCATCCCGATATTTGCATTCACGCACCCTCACAACTCTCGGCAATCGGAGTTTTAGGACCGTGCGTTTCGGGCAATTCCCCTCAAACCCCCGCCTTCTGCTCGCTTTCCCACACGGTTAGGTAACGGGCTTTCAGCGTGCGCTTGTCAACCTTTTCGGTGCCAAGCCGGGGCAGGGTTTCGTGTTCCTGCCATAGCCGGACCGGCACCTTGAAGGCCGCGATCCGTTCTTTCAGGAAGGCGCAGAGCTCTGCCTCATCCAGCGTCATCCCTGGCTTGGCCAGGAATACGCCGGTCACCTGTTCGCCAAAACGCTCGTCGGGCATGCCGAAAACACTGGCCTCGGAGATGGCGGGATGGGCGTAGATCGCCTCTTCCACTTCGATGCACGAGATATTCTCGCCGCCGCGGATGATAATGTCTTTCTTGCGGTCGACGATGAACAGGTAGCCGTCCTCGTCGAGATAGCCGAGATCGCCGGTGCGGAAGTAACCGTCCGGCATGATCGCGGCCTTGGTCGCTTCGGTGTTGTCCCAATAACCCAGGAAGTTGCAGATCGAGCGAATCGAAACCTCGCCGATTTCCTTGGGCGGCAGCGGCTCCCCGGCGTCGTTTAGGATCGCCAGATCGACCAGCGGCAGGCTGGCGGTGCCGGTGCTGCCGGGTTTGGCGAGGTAGTTCTCGTTCAAATTGCCGCAGCCCACACCGTTGGTCTCCGTGAGACCGTAGCCCAGCAGTGGGAAAGCATGCGGCAGCGCTTCCTTGATCCGGTTGACGTGATCGACCGGGCGCGGCGCGCCGCCGGCGGCGAAGCTGACGCAGGTCGAAAGGTCATACTTGTCGCGGTTGGGATGGGTGGCGATTTCGAAGCTCATCAGCGGCACGCCAACGAAATAGGTGACCTTTTCTTTTTCGATCAGCCGCATCGCCTCCTCGGCGTTCCACTTGGGCATCAGCACCAGCTTGCGGCCGATTGCAAAGGACTGGAGGAACACCGGCACTTCGCCTGTCACATGGAACAGCGGCACGTTGACGATGGTGCAGGGCTGAACAGTTGGCGCTTCGCCGCGCTCGGTCAGCAGGGTGAGCATCATCAGCGTCTGCGCGACATAGCTCATCGTGCCTTGCACCACCCCTCGATGGTCGGAGAAGGCACCCTTCGACTGCCCGGTCGAGCCCGAGGTGTAGAGGATCGTCGCCAAATCGTCGCCGGTCAGCTCGGGCAGCGGCGTGGAGGCATCGCCGCCGCTCGCCAGCAGCGCGGCGAGGCCCTGACTGTAATCGCAGTCATGTTCGAACAGCACCAGCTTGGCCGGGTGCTTGAACCCTTCCATCCGCGCCGCGCGCGGCGCATCGGCCAGCACAAGAGTGCAACCAGCCAGCTCGATCCCACCGGCCAGTTCCTCACCGCTCCACCAGCCGTTGAGCAGGGTGGCGCAGCCGCCGGCCATGATCACCGCGAGATAGGCGATCACCCAATTGGCAGAGTTGCGCGCGGCGATCCCGATCCGGTCGCCTTTCTTTACGCCATGCCCAGCTACCAGCCCGCCTGCGACATGGTGCGCGGCGGCGTGGATCTGCTTGAAGCTCAGGCGGATATCGCCATCGACGATGAA
>CAZVMC010000087.1:0-2779 GCA_964628635.1 uncultured Novosphingobium sp.
ACCAGGTCTGGATGAGCCACGGCGACAAGGTCACCGCGCTCGCCCCCGGCTTCCGGCCGGTCGCATCGTCCGCGGGCGCGCCCTTCGCGGTGATCGCCAACGACGAGCAGCGCATCTACGCGATGCAGTTCCACCCCGAGGTGGTTCACACCCCGGATGGCGGCAAGCTCTATCGCAACTTCGTGCGCAATGTCTGCGGTTTGCCAGGCGACTGGACCATGGCCGAGTTCCGCAAGACCAAAATCGAAGAGATCCGCGCACAGGTCGGAACCGGCCGGGTGATCTGCGGCCTCAGCGGCGGGGTCGATAGCTCGGTAGCGGCGATCCTGATCCATGAGGCGGTGGGCGAACAGCTGACCTGCGTCTTCGTCGATCACGGCCTGCTGCGGCTGAACGAGCGACAGCAAGTCGAGACGCTGTTCCGCGATCATTACAACATCCCGCTGGTGGTGGTCGATGCTGAGGCCCGGTTCATGGCCGGTCTCGCCGGGCAAACCGACCCGGAAAAGAAGCGCAAATTTATCGGCGGCGAGTTCATCAACGTGTTCGAGGAGGAGGCGAAGAAGCTCGGCGGAGCTGACTTCCTGGCCCAAGGCACGCTCTACCCAGACGTGATCGAGTCCGTATCGTTTACCGGCGGGCCTTCGGTGACGATCAAGAGCCACCACAACGTCGGCGGACTACCCGAGCGGATGAACATGCAGCTGGTCGAGCCGCTGCGCGAGCTGTTCAAGGACGAGGTCCGCGATCTGGGGCGCGAGCTGGGCCTGAACAACCAGTTCGTCGGCCGCCACCCCTTCCCCGGCCCCGGCCTCGCGATCCGCATCCCGGGCGAAGTTACCAAGGAACGCTGCGACGTGCTGCGCAAGGCCGATGCGATCTATCTCGAAGAGATCCGGAGCGCCGGGCTTTATGATGCGATCTGGCAGGCCTTCGCCGTGCTGCTGCCGGTCAAGACCGTGGGCGTGATGGGCGATGGCCGCACCTATGACAACGTCTGCGCGCTTCGCGCCGTCACCAGCACCGACGGAATGACCGCCGACATCTTCCCCTTCGACGCCCACTTCCTCAGCCGCGTCGCGACCCGGATCATCAATGAGGTCAAAGGCATCAACCGCGTGGTCTATGACTACACCTCGAAGCCGCCGGGAACGATCGAGTGGGAGTAGACCGGCCTCGGCTGGATGGCGCAGCGGCGCATCACCAGTGGTCGCGGCGCAGTGTGGTTGCGGCACTCGGCGCAGGAGCTGCGATCGCTGCCGCGCCAGCCTGGGCGCAAGGGCACAGCTTGCACCGGGGCCATGGCAGAAGCCACGGGCGCAGCGGACCGCGCATTCCGGCTGGCTTTGGCGAGCTGTCCGGTGATCTAATCGACCTCACGGTGGGCAGCGGCCACCGCATCGTCGAGGGGCGACGCGGTCCGGGGATCGCAGTCAACGGCAGCGTCCCCGGGCCGCTGATCCGCCTGCGCGAAGGTCAGAATGTCCGGATCAATGTAACCAATAATCTCGACACGGACACCTCGGTGCACTGGCACGGGCTGCTGGTGCCGTTTCATATGGACGGAGTGCCGGGCATCAGTTTCCCCGGGATCCACCCGCGCCAGACCTTCAGTTACGAATTCCCGATCCGCCAATCCGGCACCTATTGGTACCACAGCCATTCGGGCTTGCAGGAGCAATCGGGCCATTACGGGCCGCTGATCATCGATCCGGCCGGTGCCGAACCGGTGGCCCACGATCGTGACTATATCCTGCTGCTCAGCGATTTTACCGTGCTCGATCCGCATTTCATCATGAGCCGCCTGCGCACCGGCGAAGGCTATTTCAACCGGCAGCTCAGCAGCTGGACCGACAATTATCCGATGTCGGGTGAAGAGCGGCGGATGTGGGCCGAGATGCGGATGATGCCGACCGACATCATGGATATCAGTGCGCCAACCTATACCTTTCTGGCCAATGGGCGCGGACCGACCGAGGGACTTGAATACCTGTTCCGCCCCGGTGAACGGGTGCGGCTGCGCGTGATCAACGGATCGGCGCAGAGCTTTTTCAACGTTCGCATCCCCGGTCTTGCGATGACGATCATCGCCGCCGACGGCCAGAATGTGCAGCCGGTAGAGGTTGACGAGTTCCAAATCGGCACCGCTGAGACTTATGACGTGATTGTCACGCCGGGCGACGCGGAGGCTTATGCCATAGTGGGCGAAGCGATGGACCGGTCGGGTATGGCATTGGCAATGCTCGCCAGCCGCCCCGGCGCGCGGGCGGCAGTACCGCCGCTACGCGATCCGCCGCTGCTGACAATGGCCGACATGGGCATGAACCATGGCCCGGCGGATAGCCCGGGCACCGAGCACGCTGGTCATGGCAGCGACACACCGGCGGCTGAACGCCACACCATGGACGGCATGAAAATGCGCGATACGGCGCTGCTGCCGCCCGACGTTGCGATCGGTCCCGGCCTTGACATGGTCTCGATGGCTCCGGTCGACAAATTGGGCGATCCAGGGCTCGGATTGCGCGATGTCCCGCACCGCGTGCTGACCTATCGGATGCTCAAGGCACTCGAAGCAAACCCCGATACCCGCGAGCCTTCCCGGCTGCTCGAGCTGCATCTGACAGGTAACATGGAGCGCTATATGTGGTCGTTCGACGGGCGGATGTATTCCGCCGTCAGCGATGTGCCGATCCGCTTCGCCTGGAATGAGCGGGTCCGGGTGAAGCTGGTCAACAACACCATGATGGCGCACCCGATCCATCTGCACGGCATGTTCTTT
>CAZVMC010000087.1:2879-10724 GCA_964628635.1 uncultured Novosphingobium sp.
GCCAGCCCGGCCATGGCGCAGCATCAAGGCCATGCAGTTCCCGTCCCCAGTCCGCCGCCGTCGCCAATCGATCCGCATGCCGGGCATGCGATGCCGGACAAGCCTCCACCCGCCCCCGCGTCCGCCGAACCGACAACCGAGGCGGATCACAGTGCCATGGGTCACAGCGGAACGGGTGAAACCACCGTGGCCTCTCCCGGTCCCGACATGGAAACCCCGCCGCCGGTCGAGGCCGGCAGCGGCCCGCCGCGCGCAGCCGATGCGATCTGGGGGGCAGAGGCCATGCGCGCCTCGCGCGCGGAGTTGCAGCGCACCCATGGCGATTTTTCAGTCTTCTGGTTTCAGGGAGACCGGCTCGAGGCCCAGGTCCGCGAGGGTGGTGCCGGATACCTGTGGGATTTTCAGGGCTATAGCGGCGGGCCTACCAGCCGTCTCTGGTTCAAAAGCGAAGGCGAAGGCACGCGGGGCGAGAGCATTGACGACGCCGAAGTCCAAGCGCTCTATTCCCGCGCCATTTCGCCGTTCTGGGATCTTCAACTCGGCCTGCGTCAGGACTTCGCCGGGCCGGCGACGACGCATGCCGTGATTGGCATACAGGGCCTTGCGCCCTACATGTTTGAAGTTGATGCGGCGCTGTTCATCTCGCATCGCGGCGACATAACCGCCCGGATCGAAGGCGAGCTTGACCAGCGCATTACCCAACGCCTGATTCTGCAACCGCGCGTTGAACTATCTCTTTCGGCGCAAGATGTGCCGCGCTTGGGCATTGGCGCGGGGCTAGACAAGGTCGAAGTGGGCGTGCGACTGCGCTATGAGATTGTCCGTGAATTCGCGCCCTATATCGGTATCGAGCAGACATGGCGCATAGGCGCCAGCGCCGACTATGCTCGCACCCGCGGCGAAGACCCTGGGATCACAAACTATGTTGTCGGCATCCGGTTTTGGTTTTGAATTGGAGGATTGGTCCATGAAGCTTGCATCTGCCCTTGCTGCCATCACTTTGGGTGCGGCTCCACTGGCAACCCCATCCGTCGCCTTTGCCCACGTTCGTGTCGTGGCATCGACCCCGGCTGCAGGCGCAACCGTTGCGAAGCCGCGCTTGGTCATGCTGACATTCAGCGATGCTCTGTTGCCGCCCTCAGCTGCGGCGAGCATCGTCATGACCGCAATGCCCGGCATGGCGCACCACGGCGAAATGGTGATCCGCAACTTTACGACCGCTTGGTCAAACGGCAATCGCACGATGACTCTGACCCTGCGCCAGCCATTGCAAGCCGGCACTTACGAAGTACGCTGGCAAGCCGCCGGGGCCGACGGCCACCGGATGAAGGGCGTCGTCAAATTCGTCGTTAGCTGAGCAATGCAGTGTTGACCGGCTCCACATGGCACTGTGGATCTGGTTGCCTTCACCTCTTTGCTCTATCATTGTTCTACATCTAGGCGGATGAGGAGCGAGCCAATGTCCATCGACTACGTCATGATCGGCACCAACGATCTAGCCCGCGCCCGCGACTATTATGATGCGGTATTCCCTGAGATCGGTGGCACGCTCGATGCCGACTACGAAGGCATGACCTTCTGCTACAAGTTCCGCAACGGCACGCGCGCCTGGGTTGCGCTGCCCTACGACAAACAGGCGGCCACCCCCGCCAACGGATCAATGCCCGGTTTCCGCTGCGCCTCACCGGCAGAAGTCGATGCCGCGCACGGCGCTGCGCTGGCCAATGGCGGCACCTGCGAAGGCGAACCAGGCCCCCGCCCGATGTATGGCCCGACCTTCTACGGCTGCTACGTCCGCGATCCCGATGGCAACAAGATGAGCTTCATCTATGATGAGTAGCTTGGGGACAGCTCCGCGAATGCCAACTAAGCCCTTTTCCCTACCGGCAAATTGGTTGCGGTGGTGACCACTTGGCTTTACACTGCGTAAATATGCTGCGTCAGCCAGCAACATTATAACTCGCAGGAAAAGCGGCGGGCCAATCCTTGCTCGGATGCCCGCCTGGAGGAGCGCCGCACGCATGGCTTCGAAGACCCCCGCCAAAGCCGAACTCGCCAAACAGATCGCCGCCTGGCTGGTCGATTCTCTGCTCCCCGGCGATCCGGCATTCACCAAAGCTGGTCTTGCGAATGCAGCCGAATTCATCCTGAGCGCCGCAGCGACCCGCGATGGCGGCGAGCCGGTAA
Organism: uncultured Novosphingobium sp.; assembly: GCA_964628635.1. Taxonomy (GTDB): domain Bacteria; phylum Pseudomonadota; class Alphaproteobacteria; order Sphingomonadales; family Sphingomonadaceae; genus Novosphingobium. The sequence continues at coordinate 5,067 of CAZVMC010000087.1, forward strand.
TCCTAGTCGATACCGTTTCCGGTTCGGCGACAGAGCGCTTCATGCGGATCGCGGTGATCAACGACGACATGCCGTTTCTGGTCGATTCGATTGCCACCACAGTCTCGGCTCAGGGCCTCGCGATCGACCGACTGGTCCACCCCGTCTTGCCGGTCCGCCGCGATGCCGAGGGAAAACTCACTGCAATCGTCGAAGGCGAGGCCGCCGGCGAAAAGCGCGAATCGATGATCTATCTCGAAACGCCCCGGCTCGATGCCCGCCAGCGCCGCGCGCTTGAGAGCGTGCTCAAGGTGACCCTCGCCGATGTCCGGGCCGCGGTGGCCGATTGGCCGCGCATGCAGATCGCCATGGCCGAAGATGCCGATACCTTGGCGGACAGCGAGGGCGCTGCGCTGCTCCGCTGGTTCAAAGACGGGATGCTGACCCAGCTTGGCCATGTCACCCGTCAGCGGGATGGCAGCCAGTCCGAAGCACTCGGCATCTGCAAAAAGAGCGCGAAGGTGCTGCTTGGACCGGTATCTTGGGAGCGGGCGTTCGATTGGTTTGACAATCCGCGCCCCGGCGCCCGCCCGCCGCTGGTGGTCAAATCGAACACCGTCGCGAACGTCCACCGCCGCACGCCTTTGGACCTGTTCATCGTTCCGGTCTATGCGGGTGCCAAGGTCAGCGCGCTTTCGGTCCACGCCGGGATCTGGACCAGCGCCGGACTGGCGGCCGCACCCAATCTGGTCCCGCGGATGCGCACCCAGCTCAGCGCGCTGATGGAGCGGTTCGAATTCTCGGTGCAAGGCCATGCCGGCAAGGCACTAGTCCATGCGCTCACCGCCTTGCCGCACGATCTGCTGATCGGCTTCACCGATGCCGACCTGGAACGCGTGGCAACCGCGATGATGAGCTTGGCCGACCGCCCGCGCCCGCGACTCGCGCTGGTTCCGGCGCAGCTGATGCGCCACGTTTATGCCTTCGCCTGGCTGCCGCGCGATGTGATGTCGACTGCGACCCGGCACCAGATCGAAGCCATGCTGGTCGAAGCCTGCGGTGCACCGGTGCTCGATTGGAGCCTTGAGGTGGACGGCAGCCTGGCCATGCTGCGCTACGTCCTCGATCTGCCCGCAGTGGCGACCCTGCCGGATGAAGCCGCGCTCGATGCGCGTCTGCAGGGCATGCTGCGCGGCTGGTCCGAGGCCGTGGAGAGCGAGATCGCCGCGAGCGAGGAACCCAGCCGCGCTGCCGCGCTCGCCGCGCGCCATGCCGAGGCCTTCCCGCTGGCTTACCGCTCGCTCTATGGCGCTGCCGAAGCCGCGACCGACATTGCCCGGCTGCGCCGCCTGGCCGCCAACGAGGGCGATCCTGGCCCGCGCCGCTCGGTGCGGCTCCACCGCCTGTCGGACGATCCCGAAGGTTCGTTGCGGCTCAAGCTCTATCAGCGGCACGGATCGCTCGCGCTGTCTGACGTGGTCCCGGCGCTCGAGAACTTTGGCTTTCGTGTGATCGAAGACCAGCCGACCGAGCTTGACGAAGGGCGGCTTGGCACGATCCACGATTTCCTGCTCGGCCTACCCGCCGACCTCACGCCCGATGCATTGATGAGCCGCTGCGAGGTGATTGAAGGCGCCATAGGCGCGGTGCTGAATGCTGCGGCGGAGAACGATCCGTTCAATCGCCTGATCGTCGCTGCGGCTTTGTCTGCGACCGAGGCCAACTGGCTGCGCGCATGGTATCGCTACCTGCGGCAGGCCGGGACCAATTACGGTATCCCGACCGCCGTCGACGCGCTCCAGAATGCCCCCAGCGTGACCAAGGGCTTGATTCGGCTGTTCACCGCCCGTCACGACCCCGCCCGCCATGGTGATCGGGACAAGGCCGAGGCCGCTGCGCAGACTGCGATCCGCGACGGTTTGGCGGCGGTCAAGGCAATCAACGACGACCGGCTGCTGCGCGCCTTCCGTGCAGTGATCGAAGCAACGCTGCGGACCAACGCCTTTGCCCCGGCTGGTGAAGCGGCGCTGGCTTTCAAGCTCGATTCCAGCCTTGTGCCCGGCCTTCCCAAGCCGCTGCCGTGGCGCGAGATCTTTGTCTATTCGACCCGGGTCGAGGGCATCCACTTGCGCTCCGGCCCGATCGCGCGCGGCGGCCTGCGCTGGTCCGACCGACGGGATGACTTCCGCACCGAAGTACTAGGCCTGATGAAGGCGCAGCGGGTCAAGAATGCGGTGATCGTGCCGACGGGCGCCAAGGGCGGGTTCTATCCCAAGCAGCTCCCCAACCCCGCCACGGACCGCGATGGCTGGCTGACCGAAGGCAAGGAAAGCTACAAGCTGTTCATCCGCACACTGCTGTCGATCACCGACAACATTGTCGGCGGCAAGGTCAAGCATCCGGCCAGCGTCGTGATCCGCGACGGCGAGGATCCCTACTTCGTGGTCGCCGCCGACAAGGGCACAGCGACCTTCTCCGACACGGCCAATGCGATTGCCGAGGATCACGATTTCTGGCTCGACGACGCTTTCGCCAGCGGCGGCTCGAAGGGCTACGACCATAAGGCGATGGGGATCACCGCCAAGGGTGCGTGGCTTTCGGTTCAGCGCCACTTCCTTGAATTGGGCGTGGACGTGCAGAAGGAGCCCGTGCGCGTCGCGGGTTGCGGGGACATGTCGGGCGACGTCTTCGGCAACGGGCTGCTGCTCTCGAAAGCGGTCAAGCTGGTTGCGGCCTTCGACCACCGCCACATCTTCCTTGATCCCGATCCCGATCCGGCCAAGAGCTGGAAGGAACGCGCAAGGATGTTCGCCCTGCCGCGTTCGAGTTGGGAGGATTACGATCCCAAGCTGATCTCCAAAGGCGGGGGCGTGTTTGCACGCAGCCTCAAAGAAATTCCCCTCAGCAAAGAAGTGCGCGAAGTGCTGGGCGTCGAAGCGGCCAGCCTTGATCCCGATAGCCTGATTACCGCGATCCTGAAAGCGCCGGTCGATCTGATCTGGTTTGGCGGGATTGGCACCTATGTGAAGAGTTCGGCGGAGAACAACGTCCAGGTCGGCGATCCGGCCAACGATGCTCTGCGGATCGATGGGCGCGATCTGCGCTGCAAGGTCATCGGCGAAGGCGCGAACCTGGGCACGACGCAGGCCGGACGGATCGAGTTCGCACTCGAAGGGGCTGGCGGTGCAGGCGGCCGGATCAACACCGATTTCATCGACAATTCGGCCGGGGTCGATTGCTCGGACAATGAGGTCAACATCAAGATCGCCCTTGCCGGAGCCAAGCGCGCCGGGCGGCTGACCGAACCCGCGCGGGTCAAACTGCTTGAGGCGATGACCGACGAGGTTTCCGAGCTGGTGCTTGAGGATAACCGCTTGCAGGCCCTGGCGCTCTCGATCGCCGAAGCGGGCGGACCGCGCGCGACCGCCTCCTACCTGCGACTGATCGATACGCTGGAGGCCGGCGGCAACCTCGACAGGAAGACTGAGGGTCTGGCCGACGGCGAGACCCTTGCCCGCCGCGCCGCCGATGGCCACGGACTGACCCGCAGCGAGCTGGCGGTGGTGCTGTCAAGTTCCAAGCTGGTGCTGCAGGATGCGCTCGAGCATTCGGGCGTGCCCGACGATCCGGCGCTCGAAGCCGATCTGCTCGCCGCCTTCCCCGAACCGATGCGCGGCAAGTTCAAGCGCGATATTCTGGAGCATCGGCTGCGGCGCGAAATTATCGCCACCAAGCTGGCCAACCGGATGGTCAACCGGCTCGGTCTGATCCACCCCTTCGAACTGGTCGAAGAAGAAGGCGCCACGCTGGCACAGGTGACCGCGGCCTTTGTCACGGTCGAGCGGCTGTTTGAAATGGACAAGGTCTGGACCGCGCTGGAAAGTGCCGCGATGCCCGAAGCCGCGCGGATCGCGCTGTTTGAGCGGGCTGCCGCAGCAATGGCCAACCACATGGCCGATCTGCTGCGGGTTAGCGCGGGCCAGGCCGCGCCGGGTAAGGCCCTGGCTGAGCTAAGCAGCGGCGTGAGCGACCTCTCCAAAGCCACCGGGCAACTGCTCTCCGGTGAGGCCAAGGCGCAGTCAGCCCGGCTGGCGGCGGAATTCACCGCGCTCGGCGCACCGGGAGACCTTGCCGCGCAGGTGGCGCTGCTGTTCGATCTTGACGGCGCGATCGGTCTGGCCCGCTTGGCGCGCGACAGCGCGATCGCCCCGCGCGAGTTGACCCGGGCGTTCATCGCGCTGGGCTCGACCCTCGGCCTCGATTGGGCACAGCGCTGCGCCGAGCAGTCAAGCCCCTCGGACCCGTGGGAACGCCTGCTGATCAACGGTTTGGCGCGCGATTTCCAGCATATGCGGCTCGATTTCCTGCGCCGCAATGCGGGCAAGAAAGGCGATCCGCAGGCCGCAGTTGAGCGCTGGGCGGAGGCTCAGGCCCCTGCGATCCGCCAGTTCCGCACCATGGTCGGCCGGGCGCAGGCGGCGGTACCGGTGGCCCCGGCCATGCTGGCGCAGATCGCCAGTCAGGCGCGGAACCTGCTGGGGCGTTAGGGCGCAAACGGTTTGGCGCGAACCAGTTGCGCTTCCGCCCAGCGCGCTGCGTCGGCGACCGCACCGTCGGGATCGCTCAGCAAGGCACGGACCGGTTCAAGCAGCGCCAGTTTCCCCGAGTTCCCAGCGGCATAGAGGCAATTGCGCACAAACCGGTCACGCCCGATCCGCTTGATGGGTGAGCCGGAAAACAGCGTGCGAAAGCCAGCGTCGTCGAGCGCCAATAGTTCGGCAATCTTGGGCGCGGCCAGTTCGGCGCGGGGGAGGAAAGCTTTGTTCGCGGCGGCGGAATCGGCGAATTTGTTCCAGGGGCAGACCGCCAGACAATCGTCGCAGCCGTAGATTCGGTTGCCCAAGGCGGTGCGGAATTCCTCCGGGATCGGGCCTTTGTGTTCGATCGTCAGATAGGAAATGCAGCGCCGCGCATCGAGCCGATAGGGTGCAATGAAGGCCTTGGTCGGGCAGGCCAACTGGCAAAAACAACAGCTGCCGCAATGATCCTTCCCCGGCGCGTCAAGCGGAAAGGCAATCGTGGTGTAGATTGCCCCCAGAAAAAGCCATGAGCCGTGTTCCCTGCTAACCAGATTGGTGTGCTTGCCCTGCCAGCCCAGCCCGGCCGCTTCGCCCAACGGCTTTTCCATCACCGGCGCGGTATCGACGAAAACCTTGACCCCGATGTCCCCGTTCTTGGGCCCAAGCCCACGCTTCGCCGCTTCCGCGACCAGCCAGCGGGCCAGCGCCTTGAGCGCGGACTTCAGCACATCGTGATAGTCCCGGCCTTGGGCATAGACCGAGATCCGCCCTCGCTCCGGAGCGGCTTCCAGCGCCAGTGGATCAGCGGCCGGGGCATAGCTCATTCCTAGCGCGATCACGCTCTGGGCCTCGGGCCACAGCCCTTGCGGCGAGCGGCGGTGGTGCTCGCGCGCCGCCATCCACTCCATCTCGCCGTGGAGGCCCTCACCCAGCCATTGTTCGAGCCGCGCCGCGCGCAAGGGATCCTCCGCCGCCGATGCGATTCCGCAGGCAGCGAAGCCCAGCCGCTGCGCTTCTGCCAGCAAGTCATCGTGAAGAGCTGCAATTTCCGGCGCGTTAACCAAACTTCCTGTTGCCCTTGTTCATCGGCCTGCCAATA
>CAZVMC010000088.1:0-10567 GCA_964628635.1 uncultured Novosphingobium sp.
TACACGCTGCTGCGATACGGCAAGGGTCCGATTTCCGCCTTCCCGCGCGGCATCGGCATGCTTGGCTTCTTCGGATTGAGCGTCAGCCTGTTCGCCATCTCAACCTTCAAGAGCTATGAGCGGGGACCGTGGGTGGTTGGCGGATTCTGGTTGCTGTGCCTTGCCATCTGGGGCGTTTCCCGGCTGATCAGGCGGTCCTCCGAAGAACCGGCCCTGAGGTCACCGACAGCCTTGCCACGCGCCTTTGCGGCCATCTCAGCAATGCTCATTGCCTTGATCGGCCTCTATGGACCCTACGCCATGTTCCGCGTCAAGCCGTTTGAAGGTGCGCCAACGGTCAAGGCGTCGGCAGGAATCACGTCCCATGCTGCACCGGCGCGGACCGAGATCCTGCCGCCCGAAACCCCCTTCGAACGACAGGTGCGCGCCGAAACCTACAAATGGTGCACGTTCTGCCATACCATGAACAAGGGCGGGGCGCACATTGCTGGTCCCAATCTTTATGGCATTTATGGCCAGCGCATCGCTTCGGTGCCCAACTTCACGTACACCGAGGGGCTACAGGCACGGGGTGAACGCGGCGAGATCTGGGATGGCCGTGCGTTGGACGCATACCTTGCAAATCCCGATGCCTTCGCCCCTGGCACAACCATGGTGATCTCGTCGGGGAACATAACCGATCCTCGCCGCCGGGCCGCGATCATCACGATCCTCAAGCGCGAGACGGGTGCCGAAGTGCCTCCTGCGCCCAAGAAATGATCAGCGCACTCGACAATGGCTACGATGATCTGGTTGCCATCGTCGCTGATGCCGCAGCCTCGGCGCAGCGGCTGTGCCGTATCCTTGGTTTTGTCGTAGAGCAAACTGGCCGCGTAGATGACGGAATGCTGGCGTTGCATGAACTCGATCCGGCGAGTGAATGGAACGAAGTAGTCATTTCACAACCACAATGCGACCGTGGCCGGATCCGCCTGTGGCAGTCGATGGCCGAGGTTTCACCCGTCCGGCGGCTTGGGGCACAGGCATGGGACGTCGGCGGCCTGTTCGATGTGTCGCTGCGCTCGTTGGGGCCAATCGATGATCTGCTTGGCAGCTTCTGCCGCAATGGCTTTTCCGCCATGGCGCCGGTCGCCGATTTCAACATGGCGGGGCTGGATGTTCGCGAAGCCCTGGTGCGCGACGGCGACAGCCTGTGCTTCGCGATGGCAGAGCGCGTCTCCCCTGCCTTGCAAGGATGGGAGCATGTCAGAGGTCCAGCTTCCAATCCGTTCAATTCGGTGATCACGGTCGAGGATCTGGAGGAGGCGAAGCGCTTCTTTGTCGATGGGCTTGGCTGGTCGGCGCTGGTCGATACAGCGCTGGTCCATGAAGGTGGATCCAACGTGATGGGCATGCCCCGCGATGTGGCCCGGGAACGATCGGTCAAGCTCGCCATCGTCCAGCAACAAGGCCGAATGGAAGGTTCGGTCGAACTGATCGAGTACCCTTGCGAAGGGCATGATTTCCGCGCCGACCAGCCTCACTGGCGCGGGCTGGCGTCACTGATTTTCCCGGTGAGCGATCTTGACAATGTTTTGTCGCGCGCCCGATCGCTCGCTGGGCGTGTTGTCGGCCCGCATCCCTGCAATCGCGGACTTCAGGGGATCACGCGCGGCGTAGCTGTAATTACACCATGGGCTGCGAGACTGATTTTCGTTGAACCGGACTGACGAACACCATCACCGACGATGACTGCGCCTCCACGCCCTGATTCGAACGTCAATGTTGGACCGGATGCTGGCGTAAAACAGACCGTACTCATGATAGTGGAGAACGCTGCCGCGCACGGTCTCCAGCCCCAGGGACGGATCGCGATCCACCACCAGCAGACCGCCATCGCAGCGTGCGGCGGCAAGGCCCTTGCGCAGCGGTTGCATCGGACCTTCGCCCGGTTCGCCCGGAACCGAACCTGGATTTGCCGAAGCCGGAGCAGCCGGACGGTCTATCCGCCATGTCAGCGGATTGATGCACAGCGGAGTCCGGCCTTCATCGGTGCCATACTTCGCCGCATAGCGCGCACCCGCGAACTTGCGGAACATGGCTGGATCCGCTTCGGGTGAAACTGCATTCCACGCCAGTACGCATCCAGTCTGCTCCGGCCTGCTACAAGGCCGAAGCTGGTGATAGGTACGGCCGAAATCCCCTTCGGTCAGGTCAATTCCGATCACATAGGCTGCGACCATCCGCTTGGCAGCCGACTGGCCATCGATGCGGTCGATCAGCAGTCGTCGGGCCATCTCGGCGCCTTGGCTGTGCCCGGCAATGATGAAGGGGCGCCCCTTGTTGTCATTGGCCATGTAGTGGTCAAAAGCGCGCAGAATATCCGAATAGGCAAGCGCATAAGCGCGCCCACCGTCCCCGGTCATCAGCATGTCTCGTGCCGCAAGGAACGATGCCTGACGATAGCGCGGCGCGAAAATGCGGCAACAGCCGTTGAACACGCCGGCCTGGCGCGCGATCACACTGGCGTCAGTCCAGCGATTGACCGTCTGGTCCGCAATGTCCTGGTTCCATCGTTCGGTTGTCCGGTAGGTTGTTGGATGAATGTAGAAGACATCGGCTTGGGGGCTGCGCGCAATCCGGCTGGCATTGGCCGGGCGGGCAATGCTGGCACCGGGTGCGCCCGGCCGCGCAGCCCAGCTGGAAGGCAGGGCATAGTCGGGTTCGGGCGGCTGGGCCTGGTCAGCGAATGGCGTGGGACTTGGGGCCGGGGGCAAGGTGCCCTGCGCAGCAAGGATGGTGGGCACGGCGAGCAAAACGAGCGCGGCGACCCTCATGGTCAGTCGAACCTGCGACATTGATGTCCACCCTTCAGCCAAGCACGGACCCTGTTCCGCTTCGCCCCAAAGAGAAGCAGAAACGGATCGGCATCCCAATCCCCTAACCGTTTCTGGTTGTAGAGCGGACAGATAGCGGCAACAAGTTTCGAACGATCGGAAAAAGGCGATGATGCCACAATGAGCCGGATTCCAACGAGGCGTGAACTCCTGATCCGTGGTGCCTGCTTGACGGTCGCTGCGGCCTTGCCGGCCCTTCGCCTTCAGGCAGGACAGCCCGCCAGCGACCCTCGCAGCATCGGCGCAACCACAAGCGAGCTGCCAGTCGCCGGGGGGCGAAGGCTATCGGTCTGGTCGTGGCTGCCCTCCCGCAAGCCGGTCGGCACAATCCTGTTCTCTCACGGCGCGGCATCGGCCCCTTGGAAATATGTGCGGTTGATCGATCACTGGGTGGCTGCGGGCTATGCGGTCCACGCGCCACTGCACGTCGATTCCACTGATCATCCAGATCACGATCGCTATCCGGCTGCGGCCAGCTGGCCGGCCAGGATTGCCGATATGCGGGCGCTGGTAGATCGGTATGGCGGGCGCGGATATGTCGCGGCCGGGCACAGCTATGGTGCGCTGCTGGCATTGGCGCTTGGCGGCGCCTCGCCGACGGTCCCGGCCGATGTGGCAAGGCCGTTGCGCGATCAGCGTGCAAGGGCCGTAGTGGCGTTCTCTGCGCCACCGCCCATTCCCGGACTGATCGATCAGGCAGGCTTTGCGACCTTGGCAGTACCCGCGCTAATCCAGACCGGCACTGCTGACATTCCGCCAGGCAGTAGCACTTGGGAGGGGCACCTAGTGGCCTGGGAAGCGCCGACACCCGCAGGCAACCGCTATGGCCTGGTCCTCGACGGCGTTGACCATTACTTCAAAGGTGCGATTTGCCGCCCGGAACTGCCTGGCCCGCCCCAAGTGACCGAGCTGGGCCTTGCCGCGGCGGTGTCGATCGAATTCATCGCAGCCCACGTGCAACGTAGCCGAAAAGCCCGCCGCAAAATCGACGCACGGGTAGGCAGAACCGGATCGATGGACTTGCGTCGCCGGTAGGGAGCCCGACGCTTGCCCGTAGCCGGTCCCTAATTGACCGCAATATCCGCGATCGTTGCCTTGTACTTTTCTTCACTATCGGCTTGCGCAGCTTCCGACGCTTCCTTTCGCGCAAGATAAAACAGCCGATCGAGGAAATCCTGTCGCCAGCTTTCGCGGGCCTCCAGCGCGTCAGCATCAAGGGTCAAGGCATCGATGCCGGCGGCCAGGTCAATACCATGCGCCTTGGCAACGCGTTCACCGGCGTCGATCCGGTCATGCAGCACCGCGACTTCGTTGGCGAGGACCATGACCATCGACAGCAACTGGTCGATGCCATCGTTTGGAAAGAACTGCGGTCGCTTGCCCTTGGAATCCTTGATGACATGCGGGCGGTCCTGATCGAAGGTGTTCATCATGCGGCCTCAGCCTGAACGAGCGGCTTTTGCGCGATCAGCACTTCCCATCCTCCTCCTGGAGCATATTCGCCCGCAGCAAATTCGCGGTCTGCCACCGCCTCGGTCGTCTCTGCATCATATCCGTCTCCGCCATTGCCGGCGAACTCCATCACCGCCATCGGCGCAGTGTCAAAGCGGATGCTGTCGGTCAGGAAGCCTGCCTGCCTGGCAAGCGCAATCTGGTCCATATCGCGCATTGCCCCCCAGAATGGTTCGTTGTTGTACCAGGTTTCGTTGTCCAGGATGAACTGGGTGAAGGGGTCCATAAGGTCGAACGGCGGCAGATCGGCGTGGATCATCAAACCGCCGGGAGCCAGCAGTCGGGCCGATTCCCGGAAAATCCGGGGCATTGCCTTGCCGCTGGTTTCATGCAGCAGGATGTGGCTGACAACCAGGTCGAAGTAGCCGTCTTCGAACCGTGTCTCCTCGGCATTCATTTGCGCAAAGTTGACCTCGCGCCCTAGCGCTACGGCACGGGCATGGGCATAGCGCACCACTGGCGCCCCAACATCGATGCCCCACACTTCCGCATCCGGGAAGTACTCCTTGTAGGGCAGGGTCGAATGGCCGACGGTGCAGCCCATGTCGAGGATTCGGCGCGGCTTGAAATCGGGCATGTTGCGGGTGAGATAGTTGCAAACAGAACGTCCCATGTCATCGTTGTGCGGGCCGCCGTAACCCATCGCGTAAAGATGGACGCCGCGATCGTACAGCACACCGGCAGCGACATCATCCTTGGCCACTTCGCTGCAATAGCCGCCCGGCATGCAGTGAATGTCGATCGCCGCAACATAGCGCGGCGGTACGAAGCCCTCCGGGATGTCGAGCTTTGCTTTGGTACTTCCCGAAAGCTGCCTCGCCCGCTCGATCAGATCGGGCAGTTCGCGATCAACACTGATGTTGGTCGATTCCCAAAGCAGTTCCTGCGCCACGCGGTTGGTCGCCGCATAGAGCTGGAAATAGCTGTCATTGACCATGCCGTGGCGGATGTCGTTCCGGTCTTGCGGCGCGTGCCCATGCTCCCGTTCGAAGCTGCGGGCAACACGCTGATTGAACACCGGATGCAGGCCGGGCAGCAACCGTTGCTGGATGAAGCCTTTCAGGCTTTTGGTGAACTCCTGCCGGGACGCTTCATCGTGGGTAAGCCCTGGCAGCATGTCATGGTGACCTTGCTGGAACGTGTTGAGCACCGGTAGTTCTCCGAGCGACTGACGATATCCAGCAAGTTAGCGATTTGGCCGGAACATTTGCAATGGGGGCCTCCACTATCCAACCGGCGGATAGATCGGCGCTGATTCGCACAATCATGGCATATATGGACAAAGCTTGTGGCAATCGCATGCTGATGTCGCAGCATGATCATCAAAGAAGCTTGGTGTGGAGACCATATAAATGACCGATCCCGATTCTCTGAAAGATGGCGTGTCTCGGCGAGAAAGTCTTGGACTGGGTGCAGGCTTGCTGGCTGCTGCCAGCGCGTTGGCCTCGACCGGAGCGGCAGCTGCGGCGCGCACTACGAGAAGTAGAGGCTCCATTGTGGACTTCGTCAGCAAGGTCGATTTCAAGGATCCGAAATGGAACCGGGATACCTATGCCCGGATTGACGGGGAACTCGACACGTCGAAGCAGAAGGTCAGCCGGATAACCGGCAAGGTCTATGGCGTGCGCGACAATGAGAAAGTGCGGCCGCTTTTCAAGCTCGATGGTTTTTCGGTCGTTCGCACGATCCGCTTGCCCGATGGCAACTGGCGGCGCTTGCTGAAAGAAGTCGTGTTCTACCGCGATCTGGCGACCGGCAAAATCATGGAAACGTGGCGCAACCCCTACACCGGCGAAGACGTGAAGGTTGTTCCCATTGCCAACGATCCCTTCAACTATGATATTCGCGACACCAAGCCGCAGCCGCCAAGTTATGGAGGGCTCAACAAGGATGCTCGGCCACCTGAACCCTTCCTGCTTGACTGGAGCGATGGTCCCGACGGCACCTTGATACTGGAAACGGGGATCGACCTGTTCTATCCCGCCGCGCTCCAGCCTGCGCAGTGGCCGCGCGAATCGAGCGGTGCCTTCAACCGCGTCTCGGAACACTTCCTGTTCTTCGTGAAACGCAGGGATATCGAAAACAAGCGTCTCACCGCGCTCCCGGTTACAGGCAGCTGGTCCCGCATTACGCCCTGGCTGCCATGGATGCTGATGGGGCAGGCACCTGGCTTCATCAACTATTTCTGCAGCTTTGGGACCCTTACGAACGGCATTGCCGACTTGCCGGACGATCTGGTCGCGGCAGCGCGCGCAATTGATCCGGGCTATCTGATAGCGCCGACCGAGGATTATGGTCCTTCGCTGTCCAGCCTCGAGAATTATATCAAGACCCAGAAGCCCGCACCGGTTCCTGCTGGCTGGTCTCCGCCGCAGCCGCCGGCACCGCCGCAGCTTCCGCCCATGCCGCCGCGGAGCAAGTGATGACAACGGGCGAGGTAACGTCGGCTACTGCCGCCAGGCAGGGCCATCGCCTCGCCTATGTCGGTTACGGGGTGGGACAGATCGCGGGACAGGTGTTCCGCGATGTCCCCTCGCTGCTGTTGCTGTTTTTCCTGTCAACGGTGGTCGGCATCGATGTCGGTGTGGCCGGTGCCGCGATCTTCTTCCCCAAATTCGTCTTCGGGATCGGCAGCGACATGCTGGTCGGCATCCTCTCGGATCGGTGGAAGCAGCGGATCGCCCGTCGTTGGTGGTTGTTGGCGGGGGCATTGCTGGCCCCGCTGGCGATGATCCTGCTGTTCCACGTGCCTGAGGGGAGCGACACGCTGCGGATCAGCTATGTGGTAGCGGCCTTCAGCCTCTATATGGCAGTGTTTGCCAGCTTTTCGGTGCCCTATCTGGCGATGGCCGGTGAACTGGCCGGAACATCTTCGGACCGAACACTGTTGATGGCCTGGCGTCTGGTGTTCACGGCCATAGGTGTTCTGGTCGCGGGGGCACTCGCGCCGATGCTGGTTGAAAAATTTGGCGGGGGGCAGGTCGGATACGAGAGCATGGCGTTGGTCCTGGCTGCAATTTGCCCGGTTTCGCTGCTCATCGCGTTTTTCGCCAGCGCCAGACCGCAGGCGGAAGCTTCAGTTCCGGACACCCTCAATGCCCGCATTTCGCGGATGAGCCCGAGTGAAGTAGTGGCTGTACTCTGGCGTCCCCGCTTTCGCACCTTGTTTACGGCCAACCTTTTGCAACTGATCGGCAGCGGCATGGGATACGCTGCGCTGCTCTATTTCCTCAGCTACAACATGGGCAGGACCGATGCCTTGAGCGTGGTGGGGCTAATCGTTCTTGCTGCCTGCGTCGGCATTATCGTTGCCCAACCGATGTGGGTGTGGGTGGCCGGGCGGTTCGGCAAGGTTCAGGGGTATATTGCCGGTTCGCTGCTTTACTCGCTGAGCTACCTGGTCTGGATGTTCAGCGCGCAGGCGGGCGTTGCCTTTGCCGTGTTCCTGTCCTTCACCGCTGCAGTTGGAAATTCGGGCTGGGCGATGACCAGCTTTTCCATGCTTGCCGACATTTCGGGCGAGGATGAAGCCAATGCGGGTCTCTATTCCGCCGCATGGGTGGCGGCAGACAAAATCGCGTTTGCCCTTGGCGGCACCTTGCTGGTCGGACTGATACTCTCTGCGTTCGGCTTCGATACGCAGGCAGCGATGACGGGCGCGCCGCAGAGCGATACCGCGCTGCTGGGTGTCGCGATCGCCTATGGCCTGATCCCGCCGCTGCTCAACATGAGCGGCGCCATCCTGCTTGGTTTGTGGAGCCGCCGAAACCCGACTTAAGTTAGGCAGAACTGGCTGGGCAGCGGGCATCGACCGTCTATCCGTAGATCGGCATTTCTATCCGCCTGCCGAAGACTACAGCGTCTGTCCGACAGGCGGCACATTTGTAGACATATTCCGCTGAGCAGGCCATGGCGCGACTCAGCCGTAACAACGGACAGGTCTCTGCCAGCAGGGGAGTGTGCCGCAAATGAAGGGTGTGCCGATCCAGTCGTTCAGCCGGGCCATCTCTGCGCTCAAGGCAATCAATCGCCATGGCTCCCTAACGATGATGGAAATCAGCCGGGCGGCCGGTGTTCCCTATCCGACTGCACACCGCATAGTGCAGACATTGATCTACGAGGGGCTGGTGGAACAGGAGCCGGCCCGCAAGCGCTATCGCCCCACCGCATTGGTTCAATCGCTATCGAGCGGATATCAGCATGATGGCATTCTGGTAGAGGTCGCACGCCCTGAAATCGTTGCGCTGACCAAAAAGGTTGGTTGGCCGATATCGATAGCAATTCGCGTCGGCAAAAACATGATGTTGCGCGACAGCACCCATGCCAACACCTCGCTGACCTTCGCGCAATACTATCCAGGGTTTACTCTGCCGCTGCTTGACAGTGCGTCTGGCAAATTGTCGATGGCCTATGCCAATGACGAAGAGCGTGAACAGATCCTCAAGTGGATGCGGGCCGATCAGGACATTGATCCAAGCTATCTCGCCCAAGCTGAAATGGCCTTGAATCCAGAAGGCATCCGGGAAAAAGGCTATGCCATTCAGGGGCGTAACTATTTTAATCACACGCCTGGCAAGACGGCATCCATCGCTGTACCGATCTTCTGCGGCGGTCGTTTCGAAGCGGCGATGACACTCGTCTACTTTGTCTCAGCCATGAAGCTGGATAAGGCACTTGAAACCTATCTGCCCGCGATGCTGGCGGTTGCACAAGCAATCACGACCCAACTAGACCGGCACGCTGCCGAGGAAATGCACGCCACTGCTTGACCGGTTGGCGGATCGTCGGAATTGGCGGAGCGAGATCTACAGACGCGCCGTCACTGCCTTGGTTTCAAGATAATTGCTGAGGCCTTCGGCGCCGAATTCACGGCCCCATCCCGATTGGCCATAGCCGCCGAAAGGAATGTTGGATCCGACCGCACCATGGCAGTTGATCGAGACATGCCCCGAACGGATCCGCGAAACCAGGCGGTGTGCGGTTGACAGGTCCCGGGTCCAGACACTGCCTGACAGACCATAGGGCGAATCATTCGCCAACCGCGCAATTTCGTCGACATCGTCGCTCTCAAACTTCATGACCGCCATGACCGGCCCGAAAATCTCGTCACGAACGATCGCCATGTCTGGCGTGCAATCGGCAAAGATGGTGGGCTCGACAAAGGTACCTGCCCGCTCCAGCCGCTGACCCCCGGTCACCAGACGCGCGTTCTCCGAAAGACCGCGTTCGATATAGCCCATCACCTTGCCGCAGTGAATTTCCGATACCATCGGGCCGATCATGCTGGTGGGATCGAGACCATGGCCGACCGTGAGCATCTTCGAAAAAGCCGATAGACCTTCGAGCAACTGATCGTAAATCGCCGCATGGGCAAAGATGCGGGTACCCGCCATGCAGTTCTGTCCACCGAGGAAATAGGTCGACATGGCGACCCCGGGGATGGCCAGTTCCATATCGGCATCGGACATGACTACGACTGGTGATTTGCCGCCCAGTTCGAGCGTTACCTTCTTCAGATTGCCCAGCGCTGCCTGGACAATTGCCCGCCCCGTGGCGGTCGAGCCAGTAAAGGCGATCTTGTCGACATCCTTATGGGCCGCGAGTGCAGCGCCGACCTGACTGCCAAGACCATTGACGATATTTACCACGCCATCGGGAAGACCTGCCTCGCAGACCAGCTGACCGAGCAGCAGGGCGGTCAGCGGGGTTTCCTCGGACGGCTTCATCACAACCGTACACCCTGCCGCCAATGCCGGAGCCAGTTTCAGGACAGCCATCGACAAGGGTACGTTCCAGGGGATGATCTGGGCCGCAACTCCAACTGGCTCACGCAGCGTATAGGTCAGCGCTTCGGCCTGTTCGGCGACCCAGGTGGGAGGCGGTGTGGTTGTGCCTTCGATCTGCCATGCAAGCCCGGCATAATAGTCCAGCATTTCGATGCAGTTGCTCACCGAAAGGCGGGCAATCATCTGCGGCATGCCGTTGTCGATGATTTCAAGCTGCGTGAACAGTTCGGCATTGGCTTCGATCAGCGCGGCCAGGCGCCTCAATGCCAGGGCCCGTTCCTTCGGCGCCGTGCGGCCCCAGCCACTTTCGAACGCTTTGCGCGCCGCCGCCACCGCTTTGTCAGCGTCGGCAGCGTTGCCGATGGCGAAGCTGGCCGTGGTCAGGCCAGTGGC
>CAZVMC010000089.1:0-10374 GCA_964628635.1 uncultured Novosphingobium sp.
ATCGTTCGAATAGTCAAACCGCGTGCCATCGTTCCACAGCAGCCGGTAAAACGGCATGACCGGCACCAGCTCGACATCATCGGCCAGCTTGCCGCCCGACAGTGCCCATAGTTCCTCCAGACTGGCTGGATCGGTGATAACGGTCGGCCCGGCATCGAAGGTGTAGCCGTCTTGCTTCCAGACATAGCCGCGTCCACCCGGCCGATCGCGCGCTTCGATGATTGTCGTGGCGATCCCGGCGCTTTGCAGGCGGATCGCCAGCGCTAGTCCGCCGAACCCGGCGCCGATGACAATGGCAGTGGCTTTTTGCGGCATGGGGCTGGGTATCCGGAAACGCGGGAATTATCAAAGCCGCGCTTATGTCCCGCGCAGATACAGGCAACCTGCCCCAAAGGGCGGATATCTGGCTAGCGCGACCTTTGGCTATGTGTCAGCTTCGGGAGCAAAGATGAAAACGCAGCCGCTCTTTTTCTCGCAGCCTGGCAGCAAAACGGCGACCCGCCGCGTGCTGCTGGCCAATCCGCGCGGATTTTGCGCCGGGGTGGACCGCGCGATCGAGGCGGTCGAGGCCGCGCTCCAGCGCTATGGCGCACCCATCTATGTCCGCCGGGCGATCGTTCACAACCGCGCTGTCGTGGAGCGACTGGAGGCGCGCGGCGCGATTTTTGTGCAGGAATTGGATGAGGTGCCCGAAGGAGCCATCGCGATCCTCTCCGCCCATGGCAGCGCTCGCACCGTGAAAACCGAAGGACAAGGCCGCAACCTGCGGCTGGTCGATGCTATCTGCCCGCTGGTGGCCAAGGTCCATGCCGGGGTGGAGGCGTGGTATCGCGCGGGACGGCACGTTCTACTGATCGGTCATCAAGGCCATCCCGAGATCGTCGGTACGCTCGGCCAGGTTCCGGCTGGCGCCGTCTCGGTGATCTCGCGCCCGGAAGACCTCGACACCTTGGAGCTGGGTCGCAATACGGCGGTCGCCTACGCGGTGCAGACCACCTTTTCAGTTCGCGACGCCGAAGCGCTGATCGCAGCGATCCGGGCGCGTTTCGACGATGTCGCCGCCCCCCGCGCCAGCGACATCTGCTATGCTACTTCAAACCGTCAGGCCGCGATCGAGGCAATCGCTCCGCAGGCGGAGCTAGTGCTGGTCGTGGGCGATCCGATGTCATCCAATGCGCGGCGACTGGTTGAAGTAGCTGAAGCGGCGGGCTGCCCAAAGGCACTGCTCGTTGAGGGCTCACACACGTTGCCATTCGATCTGATCAAGGCCTGCGATGTGATCGGCCTCACCGCCGCCGCCTCCACACCGGAAAGCGCCGTACGGAGCGTCTGCGATGCCCTTGGCGCAGCAGGGTTCGCGCTCGAAGAATTCGACGGGCTAACTGAGAATGTGCGTTTCCGCCCGGTTCCGCTTGATCCGCTGGAGCGCGGCGCCAACCCGAGCAACCTCGAAGAACGGTTGGCAAAGATCCGCGCCGATCTGGATGCGCTGCTCGATAAAACAATCGCCAGCGCAAAAGGCAGCGATCGGCGACTGGCTGACGCCATGCGCTATGCCGTGATCGGCGGTGGCAAACGGTTCCGCGCGCTGTTGGTCGCGGCGGTTTCCGATCTGGTCGGCGGGTCCTACGCGCGGGCCTTGCGGGTCGGCGCGGCGATCGAGTGCGTCCACGCCCAATCGCTGGTGCACGACGATCTGCCCTGTATGGACGATGACGATCTGCGCCGCGGCCGGCCGACCCTGCACCGCAAGTTCGACGAGGCGACTGCGGTGCTGGCGGGAGATGCCCTGCTGGCGCTGGCCTTCGAACTGCTGGCAGAGGAAGCGACCCACCCGGATCCCGCCGTGCGCGCGGGGCTGGTCCTCGCGCTCGCCAAGGCGGTTGGCCAGGACGGATTGGCGGGCGGTCAGATGATGGACCTCTATCCACCGGCCATGCCGACCAAGGCCGATTTGTTTGCCTGTGAAAGCCGCAAGACCGGCGCACTGATCCGCTTCGCGGTGGAGGGCGGCGCGATGCTTGGCCAATGCAGCAAGGCTGAGCGCGCGCGGCTGTTGCGCTTTGCCGAAAATTTGGGCCTGGTCTTCCAGATCCGCGACGACATGCTCGATTCGATCGGCGATGCTGCGGTTGTGGGCAAGGCGCTGGACAAGGATGCTGCGGCGGGACGCGCCAGTGCGACCGCGCTGCTTGGCCTCAAAGGCGCGGCGCAGCAAGCCAGCGAGCTGGAAAGCGCCTGCCACGAGGCGCTCGATCCGTTTGGCCCCAAGGCCACTTCGTTGCGCGATCTGACCCGGTTCGCCGTATCGCGCATGCATTGATCGCTGGCTGAAATGGCCAAGACACTGATCCTCGTCCTCGGCGATCAACTTTCGCCGTCGCTAAGTGCGCTGCGTGGTCAGGACAAGAGCGATGTCGTTGTGCTGCTGGCCGAAGTTTCGGCCGAGGCGACTTACGCGCGGCACCACAAGAAGAAGATCGCCTTCCTGTTCAGCGCGATGCGGCACTTTGCCGAAGAGCTGCGCGAGCACGGCTGGACCATTGACTACGTCAAGCTTGACGATCCCGCCAACACCGGAACGCTGGCGGGTGAGGTAGCCCGAGCCAGGACCCGCCATGGAGCGAATCGCGTGATCATCACCGAGCCCGGTGAATGGCGTCTGCTCGATGACATGCGCCAATGGCCGGGGACGTCCATACTGCCCGACGATCGTTTCCTGACGAGCCAGGCCGAATTCGCCGCCTGGGCTGAAGGGCGCAAGGCGCTGCGGATGGAGTATTTCTACCGGGAGATGCGCCGCAAGACCGGTCTGCTGATGGACGGCGACCAGCCGGCGGGCGGACAGTGGAATTTCGATGCCGACAACCGCAAACCGGCGCAGCGCGACCTGCTCATGCCGCAGCCGTTGCGCTTTGCGCCCGATGCTGTGACCTCGGCAGTTCTGGAACTGGTTGAAGAGCGGTTTGCCGATCACTTTGGCGACCTGACCCCGTTCTGGTTCGGCACCACACGCGGCG
Source organism: uncultured Novosphingobium sp. (assembly GCA_964628635.1). Lineage (GTDB taxonomy): Bacteria > Pseudomonadota > Alphaproteobacteria > Sphingomonadales > Sphingomonadaceae > Novosphingobium. The sequence continues at coordinate 3,021 of CAZVMC010000089.1, forward strand.
AGGCCGAGGCGGCATTTGCCCATTTCCTGAAGACTGCCCTGCCCCGGTTCGGCGACTATCAGGACGCAATGCTGGTAGGTGAGAGGTTCCTCTACCACAGCGTGGTATCGCTCTATCTCAATTGCGGTCTCCTCGATCCGCTGGCGATGTGCCGAGCGGTAGAAGCGGAGTACCGTTCCGGACGCGCGCCGCTCAACGCGACCGAAGGCTTCATTCGCCAGATCATCGGCTGGCGCGAATATGTCCGCGGGATCTACTGGCTGAAGATGCCGCACTATGCCCAAAGCAACGAACTTGGCGCGACGCGGCCCTTGCCCAAATTCTACTGGACGGCTGAAACCGATCTGGCCTGCGTGCGCCACTGCGTCACGCAGACCCGCGAGGAAGCCTATGCTCATCACATCCAGCGGCTGATGGTCACCGGGCTGTTTGGTCTGCTGGCGGGGATCGATCCGCACGCGCTGCACGAATGGTATCTGGCGGTTTACGCCGATGCCTATGAGTGGGTAGAACTGCCGAATACAATCGGGATGAGCCAGTTTGCCGATGGCGGATTGCTTGCGAGCAAACCCTACGCGGCCTCCGGGGCCTATATCGACCGGATGTCGGACTATTGCGGCAATTGCTTTTTCGATGTGAAGGCCAAGGCAGGCCCGAAGGCCTGCCCGTTCAACTACCTCTATTGGGATTTCATCGCGCGCCACCGCGATCGGATCAAGTCCAACCCGCGGATGGCACAGATGGTGCGGACCTGGGACAAGTTCAGCGCGGAACGCCAGGCCGAGATCGCGGAGGATTCAGCCCGCTTTCTCGCCAGCCTTGGCTGAGCGGCAGCGGTGCGAACAGAATTTCACCTGCTCCCAATCGCGCGCCCACTTCTTGCGCCAGGCAAAGGGCAAGCCGCATGCCGCGCAGAGTTTGCTGGGCAGGTCTGATTTCTTGCGCATCATAGCCATGGCGGAGGGTCAGTACGCGATCCGCGCACCGTCCCAGGCGAACAGCCCGCCGCTGTCCGTCGGGGTCAGGCCGTCAATCACCGTGAGCAGTTCGACGGCACTCTGCTCGGCCTTCAACAGCTTTCCGCTCGCAACACCGCGCTGAAAAGGCTTGGACAGTTCGGTGTCAACCGTGCCGGGATGGAGCGCGACGGCAATCGCATTGCGGTTGCGCCGAGCCAGTTCCAGCGCGAAATTGCGGATCAACATGTTGAGCGCAGCCTTCGATGCCCGGTAAGAATGCCAACCGCCCAAGCCGTTATCCGAAATCGAGCCAACCCGCGCCGATAGTGCGGCAAACACTGCGCGCCGATCACGCTGGAGCAGCGGCAGAAAGTGCTTGGCGATCAGCGCCGGTCCAATTGCGTTGATCGCGTAGGCCTCCGCCATGACTGCGGGATCGAGCGCGCTCCAGCTCTTCTCGGGCGTGATATTATCACCGCGATGCAACAGTCCCGTTGCGACGATGACAAGATCGAGCGGACCTTCGTTGCCGATTTGTGTGGCGGCAGCGGCAATGCTGCTCTCGTCAGTTTGGTCGAAGGTAAAATCGGCATCGCCGGAACGGGAGCCTGCGCAAACCTGATAAGCCCCACTGCTCCGTAATGTGCTTACCAGCGCCCCGCCGATCCCGCCGGAGGCACCGAAGACCACCGCGCGCTTCATTCACTGTCAGCCAGCAGCACTGCGTGTATCCTCCCAAGCCGCCAGCGCCCGTGCCCGAGCCGCCTCGTGATCGATCAGGGGCAGCGGATAGCGTGGTGGAGTAACACCGGTGAGGTGCGGATAGTGGATCTCATCATCGCGCAAGTGCGCCAGCTCGGGCACGTACTGACGGATGTAGCCCGCCATGTCGAACTTGGGGCTCTGGATGAACGGAGCCATCATCCGCGAAAACACCGGCGCATCGACCCCCGATCCGGCGACATATTGCCAGTTCATGGCATTGGCCCCCAGATCGGAATCGAGCAGACAATCCCAGAACCACTGTTCACCGCGCCGCCAATCGATCAGCAGGTGCTTGACCAGGAACGAGGCGGTGATCATCCGGACCCGGTTGTGCATCCACCCGGTCTGCCACAGCTCGCGCATCCCGGCATCGACTACCGGATAGCCGGTTTCGCCCTTGGTCCAAGCCGCGAAATCGGCTTCGGCCTCGGGGCCGGAACGCCACGGAAAGCGATCGAACAGCGCGCGGCTGTTGGTGGTGGCATAGGCGGGGAACTGGTCGACCAGATTGAGCCCGTGTTCGCGCCAGGCAATCTCACTGAGGAAGCTGCGTGCCGCATCGCGCCCTTCGCGCGCGGCGTAGTTCCAGAGCGTTGCGGGGGAGATTTCGCCGAAGTGGATATGCGGCGAAAGGCGCGAGACGCCGGGCCGCGCTGGGAAGTTGCGTTCTTCCCGATAGGCCGTCACTAGCGGCAGGAACGCGCGGAACGCAGCGCGCGCGCCGTCCTCTCCCGGCGTCCAGACGGCAAAACCAGCGGACCAGTCGGGTTTGGTCGGCAGCAGATCCCATTCCTCGATCCGGTCGCTATCGGGCAGCGTTGCCGGGGCCGGAATGTCCTCCGGCGCAGGCAGCGGCGCGCGCGGCGGCATTTGCTCGAGCAGCTTGTTGAACCATGGCGTGAAGACCCGGTAGCGTTCGCCCGAACCATTAAGAACAGTGCGCGGATTGGCCAGATGGTTGCCATCGTGCAATCGCAGGTCAATCCTGGTGCCAAGTTCGGTCTCGGCACGCTGCCACCACGGTTCGAAGTGGCGCAAGGCGTGAACACGGGTCGCCCCGACTTCCATAGCAAGCGCAGCCAGTACATCCTCTGCCCGGCCCCGGCGCAGGATCAGGCGGTTGCCGCATGCGGCATAGGCCGCGCCCAGGCTGGTCAAGCTGTGGTGCAACCACCAGCGCTGCGCCGCGCCGATCCTGTGTTCGGCCGGGGCTTCATCGTCGAGGACATAAACCGGCACGACCGCCCCATCCGCGATTGCCGCCAGTAGTGCGGGATGATCGTGCAGGCGCAAGTCCTGCCGCAGCCAGAGAAGCGAAGTTGTCATCGGTCGTCTACAGCCCCTAAAACGAGTGTGCGGACCCGGCCCATGGGAAGGCCTGAGTCCGCACCGCGACCACAGTCAGGATGAAGGGGGGAGGGAGGGTCCCGACCGTTGCTATAGGCTTAGTGTTCTTCGCGCCGACGGCAAACCTGCCCCTTGGTGCAGGTAATTAGAAACCTGCCTCGATCGCCACCCGGATCGCATCTGCAGTGGTGCGCACACCGAGCGCCCGGAACAGCGCCGAACGGTGCATCTTAATGGTGCGCTCGCTGAGCTTGAGTTCGTAGGCGATCTGCTTGTTGAGCTTGCCTGCAGCCATCAGCATCAGAATCTCGCGCTGCCGCCGCGACAGGCGGTTTACCTGCTCAAGCGCTTCTTTGCGCCGTGTCTGGTTGGCCTCGGCCTGCTCTTCGGGAATCTCAACCTGTGAGCCAAGGAAGTACTCGATTTCGCCATCGGCGCCAAAGATCGGCGCGACCATGACCGCGTTGCGAAACGGCGTGCCGTCTTTCTTGTAGTTGAGGATCTCGGCCAGGACCGGCTCACGGTTGCGAATCCCGGTACGCAGAGCTTCCGTCAGCCAGGGTTCGGTATCCTCACCCGCCAGAAAGCGACAGTTGCGCCCGATGATCTCGGCGCGGTCAAACCCGGTCAGATCGCAGAACGCCTGATTGCACGCGACGATCGGGTTGTCCGGCAAGCGCGGATCGCTGACCACTGCGGCAATCGGACTGGACTGAATCATCGCGGTGGGATCCATGGCAGCGTCTGTAACGCGTTAAGTCGGCTTCGATCAATGCACCTTCGGGCAGGTTGTTGCTTCGCCGCGCAATCGACAGATGCCAGCCATGGTTTGGATTGTTGCGCTCGCTGTTGCCGTTTTTGCTGTTGCCGCTGCGACTGCGCTCGTGCGCGGACTGATGGCCTTCCACAGCGATGCGGAGGCGCTGCGCAGCGGTTCGAACGACGCGGACCTGCAGCGCGGTAAGCAGCAGAACCGGATGATGAGCCAGCGGGTTTTATTCCAAGGGCTGGCAATACTGGCGATTGCCCTGCTCGGCGGACTTGCGGCGTCCACCTGATCGATAGCGAAGGAACTGGCTGATGAACGTAATGACGCATGATTTCGACGCTGTCGGTGAAGACGGCAAGCTGGTCGTCCCGCACGATGTCCAGAATGCGCTGCGCACACTGCTGCGATGGGCCGGCGAAGACCCTGAGCGTGAGGGCCTGCTCGATACGCCAGCGCGGGTCGGCCGGGCGTGGCGAGAATATTGCCAAGGCTACCGCGAGGACCCCGGTCTGCACCTGTCGCGAACTTTCGAGGAAGTCGGTGGCTATGACGAGGTCGTGCTGCTTCGCGACATCCCCTTCCAGTCGCACTGCGAACACCACATGGCGCCGATCATCGGCAAGGCCTCGATCGCCTACCTGCCCAAGGACCGGGTGGTCGGCATCTCCAAGCTCGCCCGCGTGCTGCATGGCTATGCCCAGCGCCTGCAAGTGCAGGAACGGCTGACTGCAGAGGTCGCGCAGTGCATCTGGGACAACCTCCATCCACACGGCGTGGCCGTCGTGATCGAAGCGCAGCACGGTTGCATGACCGGGCGCGGGGTGCGGACTCCGGGGGTGGGCATGGTCACCAGCCGGATGCTCGGCTGCTTCCTGGACGATGCCAGCAGCCGCAAGGAAGTGCTGGCGCTGATGGGTCGTTGCTGAGCTGGTTTCGATCCAGATGAAGGTGGGGATCATCGGTGCCGGAATGGCGGGGCTGGCCTGCGCGGATGCGCTGGTCAAAGCCGGCCATGCAGTCGAACTGTTCGACAAGGGCCGCGGGCCCGGTGGGCGCATGTCGACCCGCCGGATCGAGACCAGCGCCGGCCCTGCGGCATTCGACCACGGCGCGCAGTACTTCACCGTTCGCGATCCGGCCTTCGCGCAAGTCGCGGTCGATTGGCAGGCGCGCGGGGTTGCCGCCCGCTGGCCCGAGGCTGGCGGCGATGCCTGGGTCGGCGTGCCAGGGATGAACGCGGTGATCCGCGATCTGGCTTCCGCCCACGCGGTTGAGTTCGGATATCTGGCCAAGGCAATCTTGCGCGGTGCGGACGGCTGGACGATTGGCAGCGAGCGCGGCAAGCGAGGTCCGTTCGATGCGGTCGTCATCGCCGTTCCGGCGGAACAGGCTGCACCGATCCTGGCGCTGCACGATTTCGCCATGGCGCGCACCGCGCTCCACGCCCGCTCGCAGCCGTGCTGGACCGGGATGTTCAGCTTCGCCGCGCCGGTGCCGATTGGCGCCGATGTGATCCGCGACGTGGGTGCGCTTACCTGGGCCGCGCGCAACAATGCCAAGCCTGGTCGCGGCCCCGGCGAATGCTGGGTGGTCCAGGCCCACGCGTCCTGGTCCGCCGCGCATTTGGAGGAAGCTCCCGAGGCGATCGCGCCGCAATTGCTGGAGGCTTTCGCCGCTGCAGTCGCCACGCCGCTCCCGCTGGTAATCTCCTTCACCGCCCACCGCTGGCGCTTTGCCTTATCGGCCGGGACTGGACTGGGCGCGCTCTGGAACCCCGAATTGCGGATCGGAGCCTGCGGCGATTGGCTGCTCGGTCCGCGGGTCGAATGCGCCTGGCTCTCGGGTCGCGAGCTGGCCAAGCGAATTTCGGAAAGCGATTTCATTCAGCGAGCAGCCTCGACGCTGGCCACCGCCTATCCTCCGCAGGCTGTCCCGAGCTAACCGGCTATTGCGGAAGGTATCAGGGCAGAATCTCAATCACGGTCCCCAGAGGTACTGCACGCCACAGAGCCTCCACTTCACGATTGGAAACCGCAATGCAGCCATCGGTCCAATCGCCGACCATGCGACCGAAGCGCATTGCATTCGGTTGGCCGTGGATGAAGATATCTCCGCCGGGGCTGCGCTGCCGGGCTGCGGCGAAGGCACGCGCGGTGTCATCCGGATAGGAAATCCGCAACGAGAGATGATAGCTGCTGCGCGGATTGCGCAGATCGATGGTATAGCGACCCTCTGGAGTCCGTTCATCCCCTTCGAACTGTTTGTGGCCAACAGGCTCGTCGCCGAGTTGAATACCACCGATTGTGTGAACCAGCCTACCGCCCGCGAATAGCTCCATCCGTCGCGCGGCTTTGTAGACCACGATGCGGTCGAGCTGCGGCAGGTTCAGCGGCGGCTCCTTTGGGATGAGCAGCCATGCGGCAAAGAGCAGCCCGGTAAGTGCAAGCAGTGCCAGAAGCAAGCGCCGCCGCAACGATTCAGTCCACAAACGGATCGCGCACGAGGATCGTATCCTCACGCTCGGGCGAGGTGCTGACCAGCGCCACGGGGGTTTCGATCAGTTCCTCAATCCGGCGGATATATTTGATCGCCTGCGCCGGCAGATCGGCCCATGAGCGCGCGCCGGCAGTGGTCCCGCTCCAGCCTTCCATTTCCTCATAGACTGGCTCGACTGCGGCCTGATCGGCGGCGTGGCTGGGAAAGTAATCGAGCACTTCACCGCGCAGCTTATAGCCGGTGCAGATTTTAACCGTCTCGAACCCGTCGAGCACATCGACCTTGGTCAGCGCGATGCCGGTGACCCCGCTGATCGTGCAGCTTTGCCGCGTCAGCACCGCGTCGAACCAGCCGCAGCGGCGCTTGCGCCCCGTCACAGTGCCGAATTCGTGGCCGCGTTCGCCCAGCCGCTGGCCCGTCGCATCGTCCAGCTCGCTTGGGAACGGACCTGAGCCAACGCGAGTGGTATAGGCTTTTACGATTCCCAGCACGAAACCGGGCGCAGACGGCCCCATGCCCGATCCGCTCGCCGCGGTGCCGCTCACGGTGTTCGAGCTGGTGACGAAGGGATAGGTCCCGTGATCGACATCGAGCAGCACCCCTTGCGCGCCTTCGAACAGGATGCGCTTGCCGCGCTTGCGCGCCGCATCGAGCGTGCGCCAGACCGGCTGCGCGAAGGGCAAGATCACCGGCGCGATCTCGCGCAGGTCGGCGAGCAATCGCGCCCGGTCGATCGGCGGCTGGCCGAACCCGGCGCGCAAGGCATCGTGGTGCGCGCAGATCCGGTCGAGTTGCGGCTCCAGATCATCGAGATGCGCGAGATCGCACACCCGGATCGCTCGGCGGCCGACCTTGTCCTCATAGGCCGGGCCGATCCCGCGCCGGGTGGTGCCGATCTTGCCCGCACCGCTGGCATCCTCGCGCAGCCCATCGAGATCGCGGTGGAACGGCAGGATCAGCGGGGCGTTTTCCGCCACTTGCAGGTTCTGCGGATTGATGTCGACACCCTGGCCTTGCA
>CAZVMC010000090.1:0-9974 GCA_964628635.1 uncultured Novosphingobium sp.
GCCCGTGCCATAACGACACTGCGTGGCGTGGCTGCGGTAGCCTGTGAGGATACCCGGGTCACCGGCAAGCTGCTCAGCCATCTCGGCATCAAGCAAAAGCTCATCCGCTATGACGATCACGCCAGCGAAGTAACCCGCGATTATCTGCTGCGCTTGGCGGCCGAGCAGCCGATCGCGCTGGTCAGCGATGCCGGAACGCCGCTGATTTCGGACCCCGGCTACAAGCTGGTGCGCGCCGCGCGTGAGGCGGGAATCGCGGTAACCTCCGCGCCGGGTGTCAGCGCGGCGGTGATGGCACTCACCTTGTCTGGCCTGCCCAGCGACCGGTTCCTGTTCGCCGGATTCCTGCCCGCCAAGGACAAGGCGCGGCGCGCGGCCCTGCACGAATTGGCGGCAGTTCCTGCGACGCTGGTGCTTTACGAAACTGCGCCGCGCCTGACCGATGCCTTGGCGGCGATCGGCGCGGAACTGCCGCAGCGCGAAGTGGCAGTGGCGCGCGAGCTGACCAAACGGTTCGAGGAATGCCGCAGCGGTTCGGCTGACGAACTGATCGCGCACTACACCGCGCACCCAGCGAAGGGCGAAATCGTGCTGGTGATCGCGCCGCCGGCGGCGGGGGCCGGGGAGGAGCATGATCTCGACGCGCTGCTGCGGGCCGAGCTGGCGAACAGCAAGCCTTCGCAAGCCGCAGCAACGGTCGCGCGGATCACCAGGCAGGACCGCAAGGCGCTCTATGCCCGCGCGCTTGAACTCAAATGAGCACGAGAGCTGAACGCGAGGCGCAAGGGCGGCGCGGCGAGGTGCTTGCGGCCTGGTATCTCCGCCTGACGGGCTGGCGCATTCTGGCGCGCCGCGTCAAAACTCCGCGCGGCGAGATCGACCTGATTGCGCGGCGGGGCCGGGTGGTGGCCTTCGTCGAGGTAAAGTGGCGCCGCACCGGCGCAGAACTGGCCGATGCAATCGACCCCTGGCGCTTGCGCCGTGTTGTCGCCGCAGCCGAAGCCGTGGGGCATCGTTTCGTTCAGCCGGGTGACGATCAGCGGATCGATGTGCTGCTGCTTGCTCCGGGCAAGTGGCCGCGACGGATCGAGAATGCGAGCGCGTGAATTTTTTCGCGCGAAGACGCGAAGACGCAAAGAAGTCAGTTTGCGCCGCAGGCAACCAGGCACATTTTGACCGGCTTCATTCGGTACGCTTGAAATTCGTGGCGGCTGCGCCGCTATCGCTCCATCTTCGCGTCTTGGCGTCTTCGCGCGAATCATTGAACAGCTTGAGCGATAGGCTACGCCAGCCTAACCCGCACCAAATCAACCGAAAGGCGAACCCCGCATGCCCCTCCGCGTCGCTGTCCAGATGGACCCGCTGGAATCGATCAAGATCGCCGGGGATTCCAGCTTTGCACTGATCGAAGCCGCGCAGGCGCGGGGGCACACGGTGTTCGAGTATGGCGTGCAAACTCTGGCCTACGAAAGCGGCAAGCTCACCGCCTGGGCTGCGCCGGTGACGGTGCAGCGTGTGGAGGGCGACCATTTCCAGCGCGGCGACTACCGCCGGATCGACCTCGCCAGCGATATCGACGTGGTGCTGATGCGGCAGGACCCGCCGTTTGATCTGAGTTACATCACCGCAACCCATTTGCTTGAGCGGCTCCACGGCACGACGCTGGTGGTCAACGATCCCGCTTCGGTCCGCAACGCGCCCGAAAAGATCATGGTGCTCGATTTCGCGCGCTACATGCCGCCCACCTTGATCGCCCGCCGGATTGAGGACGTGCGCGATTTTCATGCGCGGCATCCCGGCGACCTCGTGATGAAGCCGCTCCACGGCAACGGCGGCAAGGCCGTGGTGCGGATCCCGGCGGATGGCTCCAACCTCGGCGCGATGATCGAGTTGTTCGACAACGCCTGGGTCGAACCGCACATGTTCCAACCCTTCCTCCCCGAGATCAGCGAAGGCGACAAGCGCATCGTGCTGGTCGATGGCGAAGTGGCGGGCGCGATCAATCGCCGCCCCGGCGCGGGCGAGTTCCGCAGCAATCTGGCGCAAGGCGGCTATGCCGAAGCGACGACACTGACTGCCCGGGAGGAAGAAATCTGCGCCGCACTGGGGCCAGTGCTGAAGGAACGCGGCCTGATCTTCGTCGGCATCGACGTGATCGGCGGCAAATGGCTGACCGAGATCAACGTGACCTCGCCGACGGGGATTGTGGCGATCGACCGGTTCAACGGTACCGATACGCCGGGCTTGATCTGGGATGCGATCGAGGGGCGGCTAACATTCTAAAACGGACCTCCGACTTGGGGGGCACCCCAGATCGGAGGTCCGATATTTCGAGCTACTCGCCGCTGACTTCGCGCGGACAGGGCACTGGCAAATAGAAGCCGATGTCGATGTAGCAGTTATCGCCGATTCGGATGATGCCGTTGTCCGCGTGAGCAGGTGCACTTGCGGTGCCAAGCGCCGACAAGGCGAACAATGCAGTCAGAATCTTGCGTGTTCTTTTCATCTTTCATCTCCACTTGCGACCCGGCTGATCCGGGGCGCCAACAATACTCGGCGTGGGTTATTTGGCAATTTGACTCAACGCTGCTCGAAAACAGTTCAGCGGATTTAGTGCTGCAACTCGGCTAGCGTGATTTTGACTGCTATTTGGGCCATAGGTCACTTGCGAGATTTTGGAATTTTGCGAGTAGGCCTTATGCTTCTCCGTAAATTCCTGTGGCATCCCAGAGCAAGGTGCAAACACGATCTTGCCAAAAATTGGCATGATGGTTAGTCCATAGTCATGACCACCATGAACATCTCGCTCCCCGACTCGCTCAAATCGTTCGTCGATGTGCAGGTCAACACGCGCGGCTATGGCACCAGCAGTGAATACGTTCGTGAGTTGATCCGCAAGGATCAAGACGTGCAGCGGCTGCGGACTTTGCTGCTTGAGGGGGCCAATTCGCCGTCGACCAAGCCGGTCGATGCCGCCTACTTCGATAGCCTGCGTGGCCGGGTCAAGCGCGCGGCCAAGTGAAATCGAAGCCCGTCATTCCGCGCCAGGCGGCGGTCGATGACGTTGAAATGGCCATCGACCACTATCTGACCGAATCCGGTGGGGACACTGCGCTCAATTTTATCAGCGCGCTTGAACGCGCTTATGCTTTTATCAGCAAGAACCCCGCCGCTGGCTCCCCGCGCTGGGCCCACGAACTCAGCCTGCCGGGCCTGCGAAGCTGGACGCTCAAAGGGTTTCCCTGGCTCGTGTTCTTTGTCGAGCATGAGAATCACATCGCTGTCTGGCGCGTGTTGAACGCAAAGCGTGATATCCCGGCGTGGCTGGTCGAACCCGACCAGTAGGCCAAATATGAACCCGTCACCTCCAACCTAAGAACCACAAGAAGGCCCCTCAATGCACGAATGGATGCTTCGCCTGATTGAGCAGGGCGGATACTGGGGGATTGCGCTGCTGATGTTCTTTGAGAACATCTTCCCGCCAATCCCTTCCGAAGTGATCATGGGGCTGGGCGGGGTTGGCATGGCGCGGGGAGCCTTTTCGTTCTGGCCGCTGCTGCTGATCGGCACGATCGGTTCGACGCTGGGCAACTACGTGTGGTTTCTGATTGGTGATCGCTGGGGCTATCGGCGGCTGGAGCCGTTTGTGGCGCGCTGGGGGCGCTGGCTTACACTGGAGTGGGAGGATGTGGAGAAGGGCACCGCATTCTTCCGCCGCCACGGCCAATGGGTGGTCTTTGCGCTGCGCTTTTCGCCGTTGCTGCGCACGGTCGTGTCGATCCCGGCCGGGCTGGCGCATATGGGCCACACGCGGTTCCTGGTCTTCACCTTTGCCGGTTCGGCGGTGTGGAATTCGGCGCTAATCCTCGGCGGTCAGTGGCTGGCGACCAAGCAGGAACTGATCGGACCGCTGGTGACCGGGTTCGTCCTGCTGGCAGTGGCCGCCTATGCATGGCGTGTAATCACCTGGAAACCGAAGGGTTAGTCCGCCTCGCGCGGGTGGGCGTTGCGGTAAACGTCGAGCAGCACCGCCGCATCGACCTTGGTATAGATCTGCGTCGACCCCAGGCTGGCATGGCCCAGCAATTCCTGCAGACTGCGCAGGTCAGCCCCCGCGCTGAGCAGGTGCGTCGCGAAGGAGTGGCGCAGCGCATGCGGGGTGGCTGTGGCGGGAAGGCCCAGCGCCGTCCGCGCCCGCGCCATCGCCTGCTGTACCAGCCCCTGGTTGAGCGGCCCGCCTTTGGCCCCGCGAAACAGCGGTTCATCAGGCTGGAGCGGCCAGGGGCATTTGTTGGCGTAATCCGCCACCGCATCACGCACGATCGGCAAGACCGCAACCACCCGCTGCTTGCCCCCTTTGCCGGTGACGGTCAGCCGCTCGCCCAGTGGCACGACGCTGGCGGGGAGCGCGAGCGCCTCGGCAATTCGTAGCCCCGCGCCGTAGAGCAGCAGTAGTACCGCCCGGTCACGCGCGCCGATCCACCCTTCCGCAGCGTTCTCCTCAACCGCGACTGCCAAGTTTACCGCCTCATCCGGCGTCACCGGGCGCGGCAGGCCCTTCTTGATCCGCGGGCCACGCATCCGGGGCGGGGCGGGGTCGGCCATCCCGGCTTGCTCGCGGGCGAATTTGACGAAGGCCTTGAGCGCCGACAGCTCGCGCGCGGCGGAGGTGTTGGCCAGTCCCTCGGCTCGGCGGCGGGCGAGTTGCGCGCGGAGGGCGGCTGCGTCGATCCGGGCGAGCTCGGGCCAGTTGCTAAGGTTGGTCGCGTCCATCAGGCGCTCCGCCGTCGCAACATAGGCGCGCACGGTGTGCGGGCTGCGGCGGCGGGCAAGGGCGAGATGATCGTGCCACTGGGTGAGGATGGGGGTAGTCATACCCACATCTCCAAACACACCCCGTCACCCTGAACTTGTTTGAACAAGTTCAGCTTCGCTTCCAGGGTCCATTGTGCCGCCTGACCCGAAGCGTAGTTTTGAAGCAATGCCTCTTGGTTTGCATTCGCACGACACCGCCGGGTAAGCCGAGGAATGGACCCTGAAACAAATTCAGGGTGACGGGTTTGGGTTGGGGACAGGGAAGGGCTCACCCCGCCACCAGCTCCGCCGGAACCAGTTCACCCAGCAAGCCATCGAGCAGCGGCATACCTTCTGGCGCAACCCTGATCTGCGCGCCATTGCGCAAAACCAGCCCGCGCTCGCTATAGAACGCCAACTTGTCAGCCCGGATCAAGTCAGCCTCAGCGATCCCGAACCGCTTTCCCATGCCCGCCAGGTCCACCCCCTCACCAAGCCGCAGCCCCATCAGTAGAGCCTCGCTGGCTTGTTCGGCCAAACCAAGCGGACGTTCTTCCAAAATCCCATGGCCCCGCTCAGCTACTGCCGCGAGCCAATTCTCCGGCTTCTTGTGCCGCACCGTCGCTGTACCGCCGCGCCGCCCATGCGCTCCGGGGCCGATCCCGGCATAATCCTGATACCGCCAGTAGGCCAGGTTGTGGCGACTCTCTTCGCCGGAACGGGCGTGGTTGCTGATCTCATAGGCAGGACGGCCCGCCGCTTCGGTTAGCTCTCGGGTCAAAGCAAACAGATCCGCGCAGGCGTCCTCGTCAAGCGGAACAAACTCACCGCGCCGGACCATGCTCTCGAACCGGGTCCCCGGCTCAATAGTCAGTTGGTAGAGCGAAAGGTGGCTCGTGCCTAACGCCAATGCGGCTTGCAGTTCATCGCCCCATTGTTCGACCGACTGCCCCGGCCGCGCATAGATCAGATCGATCGACACCCGTTCGAATACAGCTTGCGCCGTTTCGACCGCGGTCAGCCCCTCGGCAGCGCCGTGGAGCCGTCCGAGCCATTGCAGCGTCGCATCGTCGAGTGCCTGCAAACCGAGCGAGGCCCGGTTGACGCCGGCCAGCGCCAGATCGCGGTAGTTGCTTGCCTCAACCGAGGAAGGATTGCCTTCCAACGTGATCTCGATCCCGGGTGCGAACCCCCACAGTGTTTCGGCTTCGCGCAGCAGTCGCTCGACCAGCTGGGGCGGCATCAGCGAGGGCGTACCCCCCCCAAAGAATATGCTGTCGAGCGGCTCTCCGCCCGCCACTGCCGCCTCGTGCCGCAAGTCTGCCAAAAGCGTCGCTTCCCACCGGGCATGTTCAACCTGCTCGCGAACATGGCTGTTGAAGTCGCAATAGGGGCACTTCGCGAGGCAGAACGGCCAATGGATATAAAGCGCGCGGGCCATAGTGCCTTTCAGCAAGTCTTAATGGTCCAAAGTCAAGACTTGCCGGGTGATTGGCAAACGGTTCATTGTGATTGGGGCTACCCTGGCGCTGCTGGCAGTCAGCTTTGGCGCTGCACAGGCAGTCGAACCGCAGATCGCCGCGCGCTTGCTGAGTGCCCACAATACCGCACGAACAGCGGCTGGTGTCGCACCGCTGAGCTGGAACAACGATCTGGCGAGCGAAGCGCAATCCTGGGCCAATGAACTGGCGCAGCGCGGCGAGCTGGTCCATTCGTCGCGTTCGGATCGGGGGCTCTCGGGCGAAAACCTCTGGATGAGCGCGCCCGGCTATTATGGGCCCGAAGACATGATCGGTGCCTTCGTGAGCGAACGGCAACACTTCCGGCCGGGCACTTTCCCCAATGTTTCGACTACGGGCAACTGGTACGCGGTGGGCCATTATACCCAGTTGATCTGGCCCGACACCCGAGAAGTCGGCTGCGCATTGGGGCGCAGCAGCACGCATGAAGTGCTTGTCTGCCGCTATTGGCCGGCCGGCAACATCAACGGGGTAAAGGTCCCTTAGCCAAATTGCGCCGCGACCAGCTTGGCGAAAGCAGCGGCGCGGTGGCTGATTGCGTGCTTTTCGGCTGGGTCATGCTCAGCAAAGGTCCGGCTTTCGCCCAGCGGCACGAAGACCGGGTCATAACCGAAACCCATTGTGCCGCGCGGCGGCCAGGTCAGCGTGCCATTGGCGCGGCCTTCATAGACGGCGTGTTCGCCATCAGGCCAAGCGATCGCAAGCACGCAAGCGAAGTGGCAGCTGCGGTCGATGTCAGCACCGAGCTCGGCAAGCATGCCTTCAACCTTGCCCATCGCCATGTACCAGTCACGCCCCGGCGGTCCTTCGAACCATTGCCGCTCAGCCCAGTCGGCGGTGTAAACTCCGGGGCGGCCATCGAGGGCATCGACGCAGAGCCCGGAATCATCCGCCAGCGCAGGCAATCCCGAAGCCTCGGCAGCAGCGCGGGCCTTGATCAGCGCGTTTTCGACGAAGGTCTTTCCGGTCTCCGCGGGTTCGGCCAGCCCGAGCGACCCAGCGGAGATGCAGTTCAAGCCGTAAGGTGCAAGCAGAGATGAGATCTCTTTAAGCTTGCCCGAATTGTGCGTGGCGATGACCAGGGTTTCGGAGCCGAGACTGCGCGGCATCAGCCGATAGCCTTGTCCTGCGCCGCGAAGATCCGGTCGCAGCCGATCCGCGCCAGCCGCAGCAATCGGAGCAGGGCTTCCTCATCGTAGGTCGCACCTTCGGCAGTGGCCTGAACTTCGGCGATGTGGCCGCCCTCGATCAGCACGAAGTTGGCATCGGCATCGGCTGACGAGTCCTCATCATAGTCGAGGTCGAGAACCGGGGTGCCCTGAAAAATTCCGCAGCTTACCGCCGCAACCTTGCGGGTCAGCGGATCCTCCGCGATCGCCCCGCTCTTGAGCAAGCCATTGGTAGCGAGCTTGAGTGCGACCCATGCGCCCGAAATGGCCGCCGTCCGCGTGCCGCCATCGGCCTGGATCACGTCGCAATCGAGCACGATCTGCCGCTCACCAAGCTTCTTCATATCGGTGACAGCGCGCAAGGAGCGGCCGATAAGTCGCTGGATTTCCTGGGTCCGCCCGGACTGCTTGCCCTTCGCTGCCTCGCGGGCTCCTCGGGTATGGGTGGCGCGCGGGAGCATTGAATATTCCGCCGTCACCCAGCCTTCGCCCTTGCCGCGCAGGAACGGCGGGATCTTTTCTTCGACGCTGGCGGTGACCAGCACCCGGGTATTGCCGAAGCTGACCAGCACCGAACCTTCCGCGTGGATGGTGAAGTTGGTTTCAAAAGACAAAGCGCGCATCTCGTCGGGCGCGCGGCCGGAAGGTCGCATAAAAACTCCATTGACAGGAACCCGTTCGTCCTGAGGAGCGGCTGAGCAAATGCGAAGACGCCTCTCGAAGGACCGCAGCGCGGCGGTGGTTCGAGACGGGCCTTCGCCGAGGCTCAGTCCCTCCTCACCACGAACGGCAAGGTCTGGTTCGGTTCTGTGGAGCAACAAGCTTGAGGTCGCAAGGGCAAGCGATACAATGCAGGTATGCCCAGCCCCCCAATCACCGAACTAACGCTGCGCGCCCGGGAGATTTTCCGGCTGGTGGTCGAAGGCTATATCGCTTCGGGTCAGCCGGTTGGCTCGAAGACGCTCGCCACCGGCGGGGTCAACCTTTCGCCCGCCTCAATCCGTTCGGTGCTGCACGAGCTTGAAAGCCTCGGCCTGCTCGCCGCGCCGCATACCAGCGCGGGAAGGCTCCCGACGGAGCAAGGGCTGCGGCTATTTGTCGACGGGATGATGCAAGTAGCCGAGCCGACTGCCGACGAGCGCGCGGCGATCGAGCGGGGACTGTCACAGCCGGGGCCAATTGAGGCGGCGCTGGCGGCCACGTCGGCGGTGCTCTCGGACCTCTCAGCCTGCGCCGGGGTGGTAATGGTGCCGCAGCGCGAGGCGCGGCTCCAGCAGTTGCAACTGGTTTCGCTCGCGCCTGGCCGGGCGTTGGCAGTGCTGGTGGCCGAGGATGGTGGAGTCGAGAACCGGGTAATCGAGCTGCCCTCGGGACTGCCGCCGGGCGCGCTCGAGCAAGCCTCGAACTACATCACCGCACACCTCTCGCGTCGTTCGCTGAGTGAGGCAGTGCGCGCGATCGAGGCGGAGATTGCCTCCGGCCGCTCGGCGCTCGATGCTGCGGCGCAAGATCTGGTAGCACGCGGCCTCGCGGTGTGGAGCGAGGATGCGCTTGCCAAGCCGGTGCTGATCGTGCGCGGCCAGGCCAACCTGCTTGATGAGGCCGCGCTCGGCGATCTGGAGCGGGTGCGGCAATTGCTCGACGATCTTGAGAGCAAGCAGTCAGTCGCCGCGCTGCTCGATTCGGCGCGCGAGGCCGAGGCGACGCGGATTTTCATCGGCGCGGAGAACCGGCTGTTCGCGCTTTCCGGCTCCTCGGTGATCGCCTCACCCTATCGCGACCGCGACGGCCGGGTGGTCGGTGTAGTGGGCGTAATCGGGCCGACGCGGTTGAATTATGCGCGGCTCGTCCCCATGGTGGATTTCACGGCCCAATCTCTGGGCAAACTCATCGGATAACCGGGAATTTTTGAAGAAATGAGCGACGAATCGAAACCGCAGGTCGATCCTGAGGTCGAAGCCGAATTGGCCGGCGTGCCCGAAGACCTGCGCGAAGGCGGCGATGAACCGGGCGATAAGCTGGGCGAAGCGCTTGACCGGCTGCGCGAGGACCTCGAAGCCGCCAAGCAGGAAGTGCTCTACGCCAAGGCCGAAACGCAGAACGTGCGGCGGCGGCTGGAAAAGGAAAAGGCCGATGCCCGGGACTATGCAGCCACCGGATTCGCCCGCGATCTGCTCTCGGTTTCGGACAATCTGGCGCGCGCTCTAGGCGCGGTGAGCCCCGAACTGCGCGAGGATGAGCTGGCCAAAAGCTTCATCGCCGGGATCGAAGCGACCCAGCGCGAGCTGGAAAAGGCCTTCGCCGCCAACGGCATCGTCCGCATCGCCGCCATGGGCCTGCCACTCGATCCGCACCAGCATCAGGCCATGCTCGAAGTTCCCAACGCCGATGTCGCGCCAGGGACCGTGGTGCAGGAATTGCAGGCCGGATACACGATCAAGGACCGCCTGCTGCGGCCGGCAATGGTGGCGGTGGCGAAGAAGGCGGATTA
>CAZVMC010000091.1:0-9893 GCA_964628635.1 uncultured Novosphingobium sp.
GGACTGGTCCTGCCGATGGCGCGCGACCTTTCGGACCTGGGCATCCGGGTCAATTCGATCATGCCCGGAATCTTCGCAACGCCGCTCATGTTGGGGGCGCCGCAGCCGGTGCTAGACAGTCTGGCCGCTTCGGTGCCGTTCCCCAAAAGGCTGGGCAAGCCGGAGGAGTTTGGCAGCCTGGTCTGCGAACTGGCGCGCAACACCTATTTCAACGCCCAGTGCATCCGCCTTGACGGCGCGATCCGCATGGCCCCGCGCTAAGGATACTGGTCATGGCATCGCCTTTCAGGGACGGACTTTTCGAAGGCAAGGTTGCTTTCGTGGCTGGCGGCACCAGCGGGATCAATCTGGGCATCGCGCGGCGCTATGCCGAACTGGGGGCCAAGGTAGCGGTGCTGGGGCGCAATCCGGAAAAGGCGGCAGTAGCAGCCGAATCGATTGGCGCGCTGGGCCTTACCGCCGATGTGCGCGATTACGGCGCAATCTGCGCGGCGATGGAGGAAGTCCGCGCCAAGCTGGGGCCGATGGACATTGTTGTCTCGGGCGCGGCGGGGAACTTCCTCGCGCCGGTGCTGGGGATGAGCGCCAATGCCTTCAAATCGGTGGTCGATATCGACCTGCTCGGCACCTTCAACGTCTTCCGGGGGTGCCACGATCTGCTTGCCCCGAACGCCTCGCTGATTGCGATCACGGCCGGACAGGCGGTCAACCCGATGCAGCTTCAGGCCCACGCCTGTGCTGCCAAAGCCGGGATCAACCAGCTGGTCCGCGTGCTGGCGCTGGAATGGGGGCCGGATGTGCGCGTCAACGGAATCTCGCCAGGGCCGATCGAGGACACCGAAGGCATGGCCCGCCTCGCCCCCGATGCGGCAACCAAGGCGGCGCATTACGAGCGGATTGCGATGAAGCGCTGGGGCCTGATCGAGGAGATCGCTGAAGGGGCGGTTTATCTGAGCAGCGATGCGGCGCGTTATGTTACGGGCACGATACTGGATATCGACGGCGGCAGTAGCCTGGGCGATGCGACGCGGCGGAGTTTGGACAAGGGGTTGGCTTGATCAGGTCCTCCCCATTTTTGGCGAATGCCACAAATGGGGAGGTGGATGGCCCGTCAGGGCCAGACGGAGGGGTTTCGGCCTATCAGCATTGCCCCTCGGTCAGCGCTTCGCGCTGCCACCTCCCCATTTGGCTTCGCAAAATGGGAAGAATCTAATGTGGTCAGATCAGCGAATCCCCCATGCCGATCTTCTTGCCGCGGGTGATGTAAACCTTGTCGCCGAGCTTGGTTACGGCGTAGAGCTTCTTGGCGAAATCGTTGGGCGTGCCGATGCAGCCGTGGCTGGCATAACCGCGTTCCACCGTCGTGCCGTGGATCGAGATGCCATCGTTGGTCAGGCGCTGGGTGAAGGGCATCGGCGCGTTGTCATAGATGCTGGAATAGTGGTCCTTCTTCTTCCAGATCACCGGGAAGATGCCCAGCGGCGTAGGCTTCTCGGTCGTGCCGAGCAGCACGGCAGAAGCGCCGATCTCATGCCCGGCCCGGAACACCGAAATCACCCGCGCCTCCAGATCGACCGTGATCACGACCGGCCCTTCCTTGGGCGCAGCATCCTCATTCCAGTGCCATTCGCCATATTTGATCGGCTCGTCGATCGGCAGAATCGACTTGATCACAAAGCGCTCATCCACGGGAGTGGGGGCGGGCTTGGGAGCAGGTTTGGGCGCAGGCTTGGCGGCGGCCAGCGTTATCCGCGCTTCGGGCGTGCCGGGATTGGCCTGCAACAGCAATGCCCCGGCAATCACCGCCAATCCGGTGAACAGCGCCAGCAACCCCATCAAGGCTTTCTTGCCCATGCTACCCTCAGTCCTTTGCGATCCTGTCTGATGCCCCGCCGCTTGGCCAAAAGCCAGCGCCGCGCGAAGCACGTTTCAGCGCGGGACTTTGTGCCAGACAAGCGTTAACGGCTGCTCTCCAAAGATTCACCATCGCATCCGGGGGCCCATGTCGAAATACGAATTGCTGGTGGGATCTGGCGCTTTTCTGGCCCGCGCCGGGCAGGATATGGCGGCAGCCAAGGCCCGGGTTTTGGTTCAGGCGATGACCTTTGAAGGCGATGCCGCAGGGCAGGCAGTGGCCGCGGCGATCGGTGCCAGCGGCGCGGCGGACCGCCGGGTGCTGGTCGATGACTATACCGCCCACGTGATCAACGATCGGTTCCTGGCCATGACCCGCGATGCGGTGCTCCATGCCGAAGCGGCAGCAACCAAGGCTATGTTCGGCGGTTTGATCGCAGGCGGAACCGCAGTGCGTTCGACCAACCCGGTGGGGCGAAACCCGCTGCGCTATCCGCTGCGCAACCACAAGAAGCTGCTGGTAATCGACGATGCGGCCTATCTGGGTGGAATCAACTTTTCCGACCACAATTTCGAATGGCACGATCTGATGGTGCGGATTGCCGATCCGGCGGTCGCAAACTGGTGCGCGGCGGGATTTGAGGCGGATTGGGCCGGCTGCCCGCAGGCCCGCGCCGAGTCTTTGCCAGGGATCGAGCTGATCGACGCCACCGGGCAAGGCAACCCGGCGGCTTTCGCCCCAGTGATCGCAGCGCTGGCTTCGGCCAAGCGCTCGCTCGAAGTCATCAGCGCCTATCCGACCTTTCCCTTCGTGGATGCCATGGCGGTTTCCGCGCAGAGCGGAGCGGCGGTCAGACTCTACACCCCGCGCCCCAACAACAAGCCGATCGTGCGCGATTATCTGCTGGCGGTCGCCGGGCAATCGGGAATCGAGCTGCGGCTGACTCCGATGATGACCCATGCCAAGGCCGCGCTGATCGATGGCGAGACGCTGATCTTCGGATCGAGCAACTTCGATTTCGTCAGCAACCGGACCAATTCGGAATATGTCGCGATCGTGCGCGATGCGGCGCTGGTGGCCGCCTTTGAGGCGGAAGTGCTGGTCCCGCTGCGCGAAGGCGCGGTTGCGCCAGAGGCAGCGGACCATTCACGCTGGCGGGCCTTTCGCGCGAAGGCGGGGCTAAGGCTGGCTGATGGTGCCGTCGGCTTGCTAAGACACGGAGCGCGGGTAGCGGAATTTAAATAGGGACTGTCCCTATTTACCCATGCGCGCCGAATTCGTTGGCGATCGCGGTGGTGATCCGCAACGCCAGCGCATTGGCGCGCTCGATCGGGTCGATGAAGTCGCGGTGGATCGCTTCATAGCCAGTTGCGGCTTCGTCCGGGTAATCGCTCGGCTCGGCCACGGCGAAATCACTAATCGAGGGGAAGTGCACGGGGAAGGCGCGGCGCAACTGGTCCAGCGCATCATCAACGCGCAAGGTGAAGACCATCTCCAGCACGTCGTCGCGGCTGATATCGTTGGCGCGGCTGAAGGCCGGGATCGAGACGGCGCGGAGGAACATGTGCTGCATCAGCGCCAGCCGCAGCGCTTGCAGCACGCCAAGCTGGCGGCGGGTATGCTCACGGTCGGGCAAGGGGGCTTCATCGGGCACCAGGGCCAGCAGCTTGTGCAGCTTGAGCGCATCGACCCTAAGCCGCGAGGCGAGGCGGCGGAACACGCCGGTGCGATCGTCCTTGGTCAGGTATTCGGCGAGGCTGAGGCAGGCTTCGGCGATGCCTTCCTCATCCCCGCGATAGGGGCGGCTCGCCCAGTAGGCGGAGTTGAACAACTCGCCATAGGCCGCAGCAGTCTTGATTGAGCCAAGCGCGTTGGCGGCACGGACCAGCCGGACCAGTTGGCGACCCCTCGGCGAATCGCGCAGTAGCTCGGCCAGCGCTTCGTAATTGCCTTCGGCGGCGGTGCCGAACCCGGCGATCACGTTGACCGGGTAACCAAGCTGCTGGAGCACCGCGTTGTGCGGGATCGCACGGATCTGGCGCAGGCTCATTGTCCGATCTGCGGCGAGATCGGATTGGCGGCGGCTCTTGCGGCTGCCGGTATCGTTGAGCAGGCCGAGCCCGAACGCGGTGACCGCGCGCGGGTAGGTCGCGCTGGTCAGATAGCCTTGCTGGACCCGGCGGATCGCGCGGTAGAAATCGAGGCTGAGGTCGGTGCGGCGGTAGAACGGATCGGGCGCGGCATCGGGATCGGCTTCGGCGGGAGCCAGTTCGGCGATCCGGCTGAGCGTGGCGAGCGCGAGTTCCGGCGTGCCGAAGAACAGATAGCCGTCCCCGCCCTGAAAGCTGATTTCAGGCTCAAGCCGGATGCTGGCACGCGCAAACCGTCGCCGCGCCCAGGGCGAAAGCGGCCATTCGAGCCGGTCCGCGAACGAGGAAGGATGCGCGCCGCGCCCCATCGATTCGCCATGAGTGTTGAACACCAGCGCGGCGACATCGCTCAGGCCATTGGCCGCCATCGCTTCCGAAAGCCGCCCCTGCAACCGCTCGATCGCCAGCGCTGCCGGGATCTGCCCGACAAAGCGGCCCGCATCCGAAAAGCCGGTCTGGATCGAAACCCGCCCGCGCCCTTTGGCATATTCGCGATAGGCTGGCTCGGCGAGCAGCGCGTCGAGAAACCGCCCGCCATGCTCGAGCGCGCTCTCGGTCTCGAACAGCGGCGAGACATCGACTTTGCCGTCGATGCCGAAGAGCTTAGCGAAATAGAGCGCGGCCAGCACCGTGCTGGGCTGCTCGCATTCGGCGACCAGCATCCGGATCGGCGCTTCGGCATCGACGTGGTGCAGGATCTGGGCCATCGCCAGAAACTGGCGCACCGCGGTGCTGTTTTCGATTGCCAGCGCAGCGAAGTTGCTGCGCAGCGGCTTGGCCTCAGCCAGCAGCTCGCGCATCCGCACCAGCGCCGCCTGACTGGCAAGATCGAGTTTGCCCGACGGATCGATCCGACGGCGGATCGCGTTCTGCAGCTGGCTGGCGTTCACTCGGAAATGGATCCAGCCCATCCCCAGCCCATCGGCGCGCATCGCGGCTGCGGCGACCAGCAGCGCGCGGGCGGCGGCATCGTCTACGGTGGTGGCGGCCTCAATCTCGGCCAGGATCGGCGATAGACTGGTCAGCTTGTCGGGATGATCGGCAGTCAGGACATTGGCTGCTTCGGACAGCATCGCCGGATCGGACAGGTCACCCGCAAAGCGCTGTGCCATTCCACTGGCATAGGCGCTCGCTCGGCTGAGCCGCGCGGCAATTTCAGGTGCCGTATCGGCAAGCTGCGCGGCATAGCTTGCCAGCCGTTCTGACTTCTCCGCCAGCCGGTAGCGTAGCGAGGTGGCCCAGGAGATGTCGGTGCGCCCATCCATGTCGTAGCCGACCCAGGTCGCAAAGCGCAGCGGCATGGGCTGCAGCTTGCGCCACTCATTCGGCCAACGCGACTGGGCGCGATCGAGCAGGGTGCCGACAATCCGGTCACGCGCGGCCTGGGCGCGGGCGATTGCAGCCATAGCGGCAGCATGTTCGCTATCGAGCGTGATCGCATCGCGGGCATGCGGGGCTACGCATGTGGTGCCAGCACCAATCTCGCCGCTGGAGGCCGAGGCGGCAACCGCGTCGGCTTGCGCCTTGCTCAGCAAGAAGGTCGGGTGGCCGGTGAAGACGACGTGGGCTGCGGGATGTTGCCATCTGGCCGCGAAGTGGGCGAAGTCTTCAGCGCTGTCGGCAAGGGCTGCAATCCGCGCATCGTTATCCGCCAATCCGACCGGCGCCAGCAGCCGCGCCAGCCGTGTTGCACGCGCTTGCAGGCCTTCGCATTCGAGTTCGGCGATCAGCGCGGCGACTGCATCGAGGGTCAGCTCTCCGCGTTCGATCCGCCGTGAAAGTTCGAGACCAAGCTGGAACACGGGATTAAACAGCGGGGTTTCCGCCGTGCGGACATGGAGTTCCTGCAGCCGCGCATGGAGGGCGGCGAGTTCGCTCACTGGTTCAGCGCCGCCGCCGCCCGCGCCGCCGCTTCGATCGCGGCGACATCGCTGGGGTCCTTGACCAGCCATGAGCCGCCGCAGCACAGCACCGCATCGAGCTCCAGCCAGTCGGGCGCAGTCGCGGCAGTGATCCCCCCAGTCGGGCAGAACCGGGCCATCCCGAACGGGGCGGCGATGGCTTTGAGGGCGGGGATCCCGCCGCTGGCCTCGGCCGGGAAAAATTTAAACCGGTCGAGCCCGAGATCGAGCCCGCGCATGATGTCGCCCGCATTGGCGATGCCGGGCAGGAACGGCACCTTGGCGGCAATCGCAGCCTTGCCCAGACTGTCGGTCAGGCCCGGCGAAACGATGAATTCGCTGCCTGCATTCAGCGCATCTTCGAGGGCATACTCGTTGAGCACGGTGCCAGCGCCGACAATAGCGCCGGGGACCGCCTTCATTTCGCGGATCACATCGAGCGCGGCGGCGGTGCGCAAGGTAACTTCGAGCACGGGCAAGCCGCCCGCGACCAGCGCCTGGGCAATCGGCGCGGCATGGGCAACGTCTTCGATTACCAGCACGGGGATGACCGGAGCCATGCGCATCAAGTTCTCGACTGGGCTCACGAACAGTGTTCCTTGGCAAATGCAGCAGCCGCTCCGAACAGGCCCGGCTGCGGATGGGTGATCAGTTTGACCGGCAGCGCCGCCATCAGCGCTTCGAACCGGCCCTTGGCGCGGAAGCGTTCGGCAAATCCGGAACGCAGCAGGGTGTCCTTGATCCGCAAACCGAGCCCGCCCGCAATCACCACCCCGCTGGCACCCTGCGCCAGTGCAATGTCGCCCGCGACCGAGCCGAGCGAAAGGCAGAAGCGGTCTACGGCGGCGGCGGCCAGGCTGTCCTCACCCGAAGTGCCCTTGGCCCAGATCGTCCGGTCGTCGAGCGGTTGGAATGGGCGGCCTTCCATTCCGGCGAGCGCCTCATAGATATCAACGATCCCGGGGCCGGAGACGACGCGTTCGACCGAAACCCGGCGATAGCGCTGGCGCAGCCGGGCCAGGATCGCGTCTTCGATGGTGTCGAGCGGCGCGAAATCGATATGCCCGCCCTCGGTCGCCTGAACCCGGTAAGCGCCCGCGCCATCGCGCCAGATATGGGCCACGCCCAGGCCGGTGCCGGGGCCGACGATAGATATCGTTCCCTCAGCGGGCAGCGAGACATCGGGTCCGGTCAGGTGAACGAAGTGCTCGGCCCCGGCGCGCGCCACCGCATGGCCGACTGCGCCGAAATCGTTGACCACGGTGTAGCGTTCCGCGCCCAGCTTCTCGGGGATCAGCGCGGGGCGGATGATCCAGGGGTTGTTGGTAAAGCGAATTACTTCGCCTCCGACCGGCCCCGCCACAGCGATCGCCACTGCATCGGGCAGCACGCCGCCTTGCATCCGCGCGAAGTCCTCCCACGCGGTCTGGAAGCTGGCGTGATCCTTGGTGTGGAGCGTCGCGGGTTCGCCCAGTGCAATCGCGCCATCGGCACTAATCTCGGCGATGGCGAAGCGGGCGTGAGTGCCGCCGATATCGACGGTGACGAGCTTCACAGCCCCGCCTCCGCCAGCATCGCCGAGCCGCCCTGTTCGGCGCTGTCGGCGTGGTGGCGGAACATGGCGAAGAGCTCGCGCCCCAGCCCTTGCATGGCTTCGCTGCGCACCGCCGGTTCGCGGCCCGACAAGTCCGCCAGCACTTCCAGACTGCCCGTGTCGGCGCAGAGCCGGATCACATCACCGTCCTGCACTTGCGACAGCGGTCCACCACCGAGCGCTTCAGGGGTGACGTGGATCGCCGCCGGAACCTTGCCGCTGGCTCCGCTCATCCGTCCGTCGGTGACGAGCGCGACTTTGAAGCCCTTGTCCTGCAGCACGCCCAGCGGCGGGGTCAGTTTGTGCAGCTCGGGCATCCCATTGGCGCGCGGGCCCTGGAAGCGCACGACGACGACCACATCGCGGTCAAGTTCGCCCGCCTTGAACGCGGCTTGGACAGCTTCCTGGCTGTCAAACACACGGCACGGGGCCTCGATGGTGTACCGCTCTGGATCGACCGCCGAGGTCTTGAACGTCCCGCGTCCCAGATTGCCTTGGACCAGCCGCATGCCCCCGTCTGGATGGAACGGTGCGGAGACCGGCGCGAGGATCGCGGGATCGCCGCTTTCCGCCGGAATGGAGCGCCAGGCCAAGGCCTCTCCATCGAGGAACGGCTCATCGGCATAGGCCGCCATCCCGCCCGCAGCCACTGTCAGCGCATCGCCATGGATCAGCCCGGCACCCAGCAGCTCACGGGTGACGAAACCCATGCCGCCAGCGGCGTGGAAGTGGTTCACATCGGCGGCACCGTTGGGATAGACCCGCGCGATCAGCGGCACCGCGGCGCTCAGCTCGTCAAGGTCCTGCCAGTCGATCGTGATCCCCGCTGCGCGCGCCATCGCCGGGATATGGATCGCGTGATTGGTCGATCCGCCGGTGGCGAGCAGGCCCACCGCGGCATTCACAATCGCTTTCTCGTCAACCACCCGCGCCATCGGTCGGTAGTCCGATCCTTCGCGACCGATCTCCGCCAGCCGGTGTACGGCCTTGCGCGTCAAAGCCGAGCGCAGCGGCGTGTTCGGCGGCACGAAGGCTGCACCCGGCACATGGAGCCCCATCAGTTCCATCATCATCTGGTTGGAATTGGCGGTGCCATAGAAGGTGCAGGTGCCGGGGCTGTGATAGCTCGCACTCTCGCTTTCGAGCAGGTCGGCGCGGTCGGCCTTGCCCTCGGCATAGAGCTGGCGGACCTTTTGCTTCTCCTTGTTGGCCAGCCCCGAAGGCATGGGTCCCGAAGGCACGAACACTGCCGGCAGCCAGCCATACCGCAGCGCGCCGATCACCAGCCCGGGGACGATCTTGTCGCAGATGCCGAGCAGCGCCATGCCGTCGAACATCGCGTGGCTCAGCGCCACTCCGGTGGAAAGCGCGATCACATCGCGGCTGAACAGGCTGAGCTCCATCCCGTCCTGACCTTGGGTCACCCCGTCGCACATCGCCGGAACCCCGCCCGCAACCTGCGCGGTCGCGCCGACTTCGCGGGCGTAGAGCTTCATCGCCTCCGGATAGCGGCCATAGGGCTGATGCGCCGAAAGCATATCGTTATAGGCAGTCACGATCGCCAGATTTGGCCCGCGTCCGCTCTTGATCGCCGGTTTGTCTTCCAGCGAAGCGGCGAAGCCGTGCGCCAGGTTTGAGCAGGACAGGGCGTTGCGGTTGGGAAACCGCTCGCCCTCGCGCTCCATCAGCTCAAGATAGCGTCGGCGGCTATCGCGCGACTTGTCGATAATCCGCTGGGTGACGCGCTCGATAGCGGGGTGGAGCTTACTCATGCCAGTGCACTCCATCGCGTTCGGTCAGTGCAATTGCCGCGCTCGGCCCCCAAGCCCCGGCGGTGTAGGTCTTCGGAACCAGCCCATTTTCGGTCCAGACCGCGCGGATCGCGTCGATCCAGTCCCACTGGGCTTCCACTTCGTCGCGGCGGACGAACAAGGTTTGATCGCCCTCGATCAGATCGAGCAGCAGCCGTTCGTAGGCGATCCGTTTGGTCGGCCCGGCAAAGGCATCGGCCATGCGGATATCGAGCGGAACCTCGCGCAGACGCACCCCGTCGCGGTCCAGCCCTGGCACTTTGGACATCAGGCTGAGCGTGATGTTCTCTTCCGGCTGGATCCCGATCACCAGCCGGTTCGGAACCGTCTTGGCGCCGCGTCCGGCAAAGATCGAATGCGGGACGGGGCGGAACTGCACAACAATTTCGGTTTTGCGCTGCGGCAGGCGCTTGCCGGTGCGCAGGTAGAACGGCACACCCTTCCATCGCCAATTGTCGAGATGCGCCTTGATCGCGACGAAGGTTTCGGTGTCCGAATCCTTGCCCAGCTCCTCGTCGTAACCGGGCACCGGCTGGCCGGCGATTGCCCCGGCGCGGTACTGGCCGGTCACGGTTTCGTCCG
>CAZVMC010000092.1:0-9812 GCA_964628635.1 uncultured Novosphingobium sp.
GCGCGGCGGCGTGGATCTGCTTGAAGCTCAGGCGGATATCGCCATCGACGATGAATTCCGCGTCGCCGTGCTGCGCGCAGAAATGATCAATGTAGTGGACCAGTGTCGGCGGCGCGCCCTTCAGCATCGGCAGCGTGCGGCCAAAGCGCTCAAAGGGGACGGTTTCCAGCGGCATGCCGGGGGCGGTCAGCCGCTCCATCACGTTCTGGATGCTAGTATCGAGTTCACTCGCCATTGCGTTCCTCTTTCCCTGATCCGGTCACGCCCCTCTCGTGCCGGTTTGCCGAATTTGTATCCCGGCTTGCTCTATGCCAGAAGGCGCGCGATTCAGTTCGCCCGTCCAACTGTCGGGAATCGTTTAGGGGGTTCGCCACTTGCTGTCACTAACACTTGCCGCCGCGGCTGCAGATGCCTCTGCCAATGCCCCGATCGTCTGGCAAAGCCTTGGCCTGAAGCCCTATCTGTTTGAGATCGGCTCGTTCCAGTTGCGCTGGTACAGCCTGGCCTATCTGGCGGGCATCCTGATCGGTTACTGGCAGATGTCGCGGATGATCAAGGCCCCCGGCGCGCCGCTGGCGCAGCGCCATGCCGACGATCTGTTTTTCTACTGCACACTGGGGATCATTCTCGGCGGGCGGCTGGGCTACGCCGCCGCCTACGGGCCAGAGCTGTTCACCTCACTCGACGTGTTCAAGCTGTGGGAAGGCGGGATGAGCTTTCACGGCGGGCTGGTCGGAGTGCTGGTGGCAATGGCCTGGGTCTGCTGGCGCGGCGGTTTGAACTTTGTGCGGGTGGCAGACTATGTCGCGGTCTGTGTGCCGATGGGCATGCTGCTGGGGCGGCTGGCCAACTTCATCAACGGTGAGCTGTGGGGCCGGGTGGTCGAAAGCCCGGTGCCTTGGGCCATGATCTTCCCCGGATCGGCCGGCTCTTACCCACGGCATCCCAGCCAGCTCTACGAAGCCCTGTTTGAAGGCCTGCTGCTGCTGCTGGTCATGCTCTACCTGTTCTGGCGGACCCGGGCGCGCTGGCGCACCGGCCTGCTGGTGGGGGTGTTCACCACCGCGATTGGCGTTGCCCGCTTCGTGATCGAATTCTACCGCGAACCGGATTCGCAGCTGCTGGAGTTCGCCCAGCGGACCGGGCTATCGATGGGGCAGTGGTTGACGATCCCGCTGATTTTGGTCGGCATGTTCTTCCTGATGCGCGGACTGCAGCGGCCGGAGTTGAACAGCGGCACGCCGGCACCCGAGTGATCCGCACGGCGTGAGCGAGGGCAGCGACAGTCTTGGCGCGATTTTCCGGCGGCTGATTGCGGCCACCGGGCCGATCAGCCTGATGCACTACATGGGTGAAAGCAACGCCCGCTACTATGCCTCGCGCGATCCGTTGGGGCAGGCGGGCGATTTCGTCACAGCGCCCGAAATCAGCCAGATGTTTGGCGAACTTATCGGGCTGTGGCTGGCCGATATGTGGATTCGTGCCGGGCGGGAGGAGCCGGTTCATTATGTGGAACTTGGCCCGGGCCGTGGGACTTTGGCGCGCGACGCGCTAAAGGCGGCCAAGCGCTATGGTCTCGATCCGCAGGTCCATTTCGTCGAAGCTTCGACAGCGCTCAAGGACATCCAGCTCGCCACAATGCCGGGAGCGCAGTGGCATCACGATCTTTCGACCGTGCCGCCCTATGGCCCGCTGCTGATCGTCGCCAATGAGTTCCTCGATGCCTTGCCCGTGCGGCAACTGGTCAAGACCGAGGATGGCTGGCGTGAGCGGATGGTGGCGCCGGCCCCCAGTCAGGTGGGCGGAGCGACTTTCGTCTGCGTCGCCGGAACCCAGCCGATGGACCCGGCCGTACCCGAAGCGCGGCGCGATGCCCCGGTCGGGACGATCTACGAACTTTGCCCCGGCGCTGCCGCTACTGCCTACGAAGTTGCCGGGCGGCTGGTTGAACAGGGCGGGGCAGCCTTGCTGATCGATTATGGCCATGATGCACCGCGCGATGGATCGACTTTGCAGGCGGTGCGCCAGCACCTGAAGGTCGATCCCTTTGCCAATCCGGGCGAGGCCGATCTGACTGCCCATGTCGATTTTGCCGCGCTGGCCCCAATCGTCCAGTCGCGGGGCTGCAAGTGGCTGGGCACCGTGCCGCAAGGGCGTTGGCTGCGCGAGCTGGGGATCGAGGCCCGCGCCGATGCGCTGGCTGCGCATGCGCCGGAGCATGCCGTGGCGATCCGCACGGCCAAAGACCGGCTGATCGGCGAAGGCCAGATGGGGCTGCTGTTCAAGGTCATGGGGCTGGCCGCGCCTTCGTGGCCCGAAGGGGTAGGTTTCTGAACTTGTCCAGCCAGCTATGCCGTGCGAAACATGGTACGGGATAGAGAGAGGATCGCCTAATGGCCGAACGGCCGCCAACCCTGTTGTCGCGCCTGGTCAAGGCGATTTTGATGTGGCTTTACCGTTGGAAAGGCTGGGCGCTGGAAGGGTCGGCACCCGCTTCGCCCAAGGCGATGATCCTCGGCGCGCCGCACACGTCTAATTGGGACTTTGTGTTCTTCTTGGGGGTAACGCAGGATATCGGAATCCGTCCGCGCTTCATGGGCAAGACCAGCCTGTTCAAATGGCCGCTGACCCGTTTCATGTATGATATGGGCGGGGTCCCGGTCGATCGGTCCAAGCGCAACAATTACGTCGATCAGGTGATCGCGGCTTTCAAGAACGCGCCGCGCGATTTCCATCTGGTGATCGCGCCGGAAGGTACCCGCGGAGCGATTGAGAAATGGCGCTCGGGCTTCTACCATATAGCTCACGGGGCCGGGGTGCCGATTGTGCCGGCCTGGGTAGACAATGCGACGATGCGGGGCGGCATCGGCCCGGAAATCCCGACCACCGGGAACTTTCTGGCCGATCTGAAGAAGATCGCGGATTTCTATCGCTCGAAGATGCCCGACCACCCCAAGCTCGCGAAACTCTATGCCATGGTGGAGAAGGGCGATGGCTGAAAGTCTGCTGACCAACCTGCTGGTGATTGCGCTGCTGATGCTCGCGCTGTGGCGGGTGGCGGTGGCTATTCAGGACGTTTCGTTCATCGATGCGATCTGGGGCGGGGGCATGGCAGTGGCTGCGCTCGCCAGTTGGTGGCAAGTGCCCGAGCCGGGCACCCGCGCGCATCTGATTGCGGCGATGGCGATCCTTTGGGGCCTGCGGCTGTTCTGGCACCTCTATACCCGCTGGCGTGGCCACGGCGAGGATGTGCGTTATGCCCGGATGCTCGCCAAAGCGCGCGAGGCGGGCCAATGGAACCGCGCGGCCCTGACCAAAGTGTTTGGCCCACAAGCCGTCCTGCTGCTGATTACCTGCCTGCCCGCGCAGCTCGGTATCTTGAGCAGCGCCGCGCCGGCGCCGCTAGGTCCACTGGCCTGGTCAGGTCTCGCGCTGTGGCTGGTCGGCATGACTTTCGAGGTGGTCGGCGATGCCCAGCTCAAGGCCTTCCGCAACGATCCCGCGAGCAAAGGCAAAGTGCTCGACACCGGGCTGTGGCGCTATACCCGCCATCCCAACTATTTCGGCGATGCCTGCGTCTGGTGGGGGATCTGGCTGGCGGCGGCGCAGACGGGTTGGATTGTCGCGCTGGCCAGCCTGCCGGGTCCGCTGTTTCTGACCTTCACGCTGACCAAGTGGTCGGGCAAGCCGCTGTTGGAAAAGGGTCTCGCCAAGACCCGGCCCGGATATTCCGACTATGTGGCGAGAACTTCGGGCTTTTTCCCGTGGCCACCGAAACACGGTGTTGGCGGATAGCGCACAGAGTGCGATAAGCTGGAAGAATCGGCGGGCATGGTCGCGCCGCCGCTTCCTGAAGGAGTTTTCTCTATGCGCAGTCTGATCCTCCCGCTTGCTGCTCTGGCCATGGTCTCGGCCTGCAAGAAGGCCGAAGCCCCGGCCGCCGAAGGCAGCGAAGCGGCTGCCGCTGCTACCACTGCTGCCGCTGCTGCAATGCCCGCGCTGACCGCCAATGCCCGCGCCGGGACGGGCTACGTCGGCAAGTACAACCAGACCGGAGCCGACGGGAAGAGCACCTCGCTCAGCCTCAATGCTGACAGCACCTATGCCTGGACCGGGGCAGACGGCAAGGAAGTGAAGGGCAAGTTCAGCTGGTACAAGGATGGCAGCACGATCCTGCTCGATGCGGCTGGCGGCAAAGCCGTCTTCGCGATTGCCGATGGCGGGGTCTACAAGCTCGCCAGCAACGATGCGCCGCGCACTGGCTTCACCGCCGATCAGCTGTGGACCAAGGCTCCCTAAGCCTTTTGCGCCAAGCAAAGCCGAATGGGCGGTGCCGCAAGGTGCCGCCCTTTTCGTTTCAGCGCCGGTACCGCACCCCCGGCGGGGTGGTTGAGCGGGTGGTGTTGAGTTCGGGCTTGAGGTCTTTGGTCCGCTCCTCGCTCGGCGCAGCGCGCGGCGGCTTGGCTTGAAGCCAGGCCTCAAAGGCGACGATGTCGGACGGCCCCAGCGTGCGATCGCGCCCAGCGGTGAAGCCGGTGAAAGTGTCGCCGCCGTTGGCCAGGAAGTTGCTCACCGTCACCCGGTAGCGGCCCGCCGGATCGATTGGCTTACCCCCCAAGGTCATCGCCACGATCCGGTCGCCCACCGGGCGGCTGCGATCATAGCTATAAGCGAAGCCGGCCGAGGGGGTGAGGATCTGTTCGGGCCCGCTGCCGTCAAACCCCTGCTCCAGAATCGCTTTCAGTTCGGCCCCGCTATAGGTCAGCGTGAACAGGTCGTTGTTGAACGGCTGGACCGCGTAGATATCGCCGAAGGTGACGCTGTAGTCCGCCCCGGGCGCGATCGAGCGGCGCACGCCAAAGGGGTTCATCAGTGCGATCTGCGCGCCTGCGCCGCGGGTGGCATCAAGTTGGGCGTCGGCGATCAACATGCCAAGCGGCCCGCCCTGGTTCTGCGCATCGCCTTCGCTTTTGAGCACCGGCGCGGCCAGCCAGCCGACCCGGCGCGAGGAATAGGCGCGCGCGGCTTCGACATAGCGCGCGACATAGTCTTTCACATCGGCGCGCGGCGCGAAGGCGGGAAAACGCGGATCGATCGCCACCGGACCGCGCCCGGCAACATAGGGCTCGCTTTGAACGGCGATGTTGCGCGCGCGCTTGGCCACCACCTTGCGGGTGGCCGGATCGATCTCGATCGCGATGTCAGTCACGAACCCGCCCCAGACCCCGGCGCTGGTCAGCAGGAAGGGCTTGGCCGGGTTGTAGGCCGCATAGTCGCAGACATAGCTCCAATGGGTGTGGCCCGAGACGACCACGTCAATCCGGCTGTCGAGCCGGTCAAGCACCGGGCGAATGTCTGAATTGAGGCCCTCGCAGCCATCCGGGTTGGGTGCCCCGGTGGTGCGACCGCCTTCGTGAATCAGCACCACGATGGCATCTGCCCCCTGCGCCTTGAGGCCATCGACCAGTGCGTTGGCAGTGTCCGCCTCGTCTGCAAAGCGCACATCCCTGGACACCTCGGGCGGGACCAGCGCGGCGGTGCCTTCGAGGGTCATGCCGATAAAGCCAACCGTCACCTTGTTTCGCCCGCTGCCAAAACTCTTGAGGCCGGTGCCCGGAAACAGGGTCTTGCCATCGGGCGTGGTGACATTGGCGGAGAGGTATTTGAAGCTCGCCCCGGTGAACTGCTCGACCTGGCATGGCTGGCGCGTCGTGAACTTCTCGCACCCGCCAAACTGTTTGCGGCGCAGCTCCGCCACGCCGCCGTCGAATTCATGGTTGCCGACGGCGGCGAACTCCAGCCCCATCCGGCTCAGCACGCCGATCGCCGGTTCATCGGCGAACAGTGCCGAGGTGATCGGGGTGCCGCCGATCAAATCGCCCGCTGCCACGGTGACATTGTTGGGATAGCGCGCGCGAACCGAGTCGAGCGCCGAGGCCAGATAGGCCGCGCCGCCCGCCGGCAGTCCGACCACCTGACCATTGGCATCTTGCACCATAGCCGATTGCTTGGGCGGCTCCAGATTGCCGTGGAAATCGTTGATCGCAGCGATCCCGATGGTGATCGGCGCGCTCGGTGCAGGCGGTGCTGTCGCGCAGGAGGCCAGCAACGCGAGGGCGAATGGGGCAAGCAGGGTGTGATTCTTCATGGGCTCAGTCC
Organism: uncultured Novosphingobium sp.; assembly: GCA_964628635.1. Taxonomy (GTDB): domain Bacteria; phylum Pseudomonadota; class Alphaproteobacteria; order Sphingomonadales; family Sphingomonadaceae; genus Novosphingobium. Next base: position 6,160 of record CAZVMC010000092.1, read on the forward strand.
TAGCCGATGCGCCGCGCGCAACAAGCCATGCGTATTATGCAAACAAGACAGTTTATTGAAAGTGTCACCGAAAGCTTCTAGATAGCCTTCAACAGCATGTGGGGAGAACCGCCATGGCGCGGCCGCAGACCGATATCGAGGCCGGGCGCGAGCGTCTGGTCGATCTGGTGATGGAATTGATCGAAGAGCGCGGCTCCTCGGCGCTGACCGTAACCGAAATCGCCAGCCGCGCGGGCATGTCGCCATCGAACCTCTATCGCTATTTCGAAAACCGCGAGGCGGTGATCGAAGCCGTTGCCGAACGCTGGTTCCGCCCCAAGGTCGCGATCATGGAAGAGGTTGTCGCGAGCGATCTGCCGCCGCGCCGCAAGATGTTCGAATTCTACGCCCGGCGGTTCCAGCTGGTGAAGGCCATGTGGGATCGCGATCCGGTGGTGTTCCGCACCTATTGCGAACTGGGCGATGAGAACTTCGAAGTGATCCGCTCCTACGTCGATCTGGGCGATCACTATCTGGGTGAACTGATCGGTGAGGCCATGGCCGAAGGCCACTTCGCCGGGCTTGAGGTGGACGAGACGATCAGCCTGATCAACCAGATGGTCAGCAACTATTGCAACATCGGGGTCATGCAGTACCTGATGCCCAAGCTATCCGAAGCGAAGCTGGCGCGGATCATCGATGCGATCTTCGATGGCCTTTCGGCAACCGATCGCGGGGCCATGGCCGTCACCGGGCTGCGCGCGGCCTGACCACGCCAGCAGCCGGCCTCACACGTCCAGATTGGCAACGTTGAGCGCGTTTTCCTGAATGAAATCGCGGCGCGGTTCGACCACGTCACCCATCAGGCGGGTGAAGATCTCGTCGGTCACGTCGGCATCCTCGACCTTGACCTGCAAGAGCGCGCGATTGTCCGGATCGAGCGTGGTCTCCCACAGCTGTTCGGCGTTCATTTCACCCAGGCCCTTGTAGCGCGCGATCGACAGGCCCTTGCGGCCCGCCGCCAGCACGGCCTCAAGCAATTCGCTTGGCCGGGTGATCTGATCCTTGACCGCTGTGGGCCGCGCCGCCGGTACGTCGTCCTCGGCCACTTCCGGCTCGGGTGTATCTTCCACCGCCTCGCTGGCACGGACCAGCCTTACCGGGCTGGCATAGACTTCGACATTTTCTGCCGCGAGCCGGGCCAGCTTGCGCGCTTCGGCGCTGGTCAGGAAGGTGGCTTCGATCGGATAGGCGTCGGTCACCCCGCGCCACAGCCGCTGAACCAGCACTGCGCCATCGGCCTTCAGTTCGGCTGTCCAGGTCGCCTCGCGGTCGCCAAGATTGAGCCAGGCCGCCGCCTTCGCCAGCGCCGCCGCTTGATCGCCGCGCGACGAATCCGGATTGAGCACCCCGGCCATAGCCAGTGCTTCGACAATCGCCGGATCATAGCGCTTGGGCACAAAGCCCATCAGGCTGCGCAGCCGCATCGCGTGCTCGACCAGTGCGGTCAGCTCCGTCCCGCTGCGCGCTCCGCCTGCCGTTTCCAGCACGCGGCCCGAAGTTCCCGCTTCAACCAGATAGCGATCGAGCGCGCCCGCGTCTTTCAGGTAGACCTCGCTCCGGCCCTTGCTGACCTTGAACAGCGGCGGCTGGGCGATGAACAGGTGCCCGGCGCGGATGATCTCGGGCATCTGGCGGTGGAAGAACGTCAGCAGCAAGGTGCGGATATGCGCGCCGTCGACATCGGCGTCGGTCATGATCACGATCTTGTGATAGCGCAGCTTCTCAAGATTGAACTCGTCGCGGATGCCGGTGCCCATCGCCTGGATCAGCGTGCCGACTTCCTTGGAGCTGATGATCCGGTCAAACCGCGCACGCTCAACGTTCAGGATCTTGCCCTTCAAGGGCAGGATCGCCTGAATGTTGCGATCACGCCCTTGCTTGGCGCTGCCGCCCGCCGAATCGCCTTCGACGAGGAAGAGTTCGCACTTGGTTGGATCGCGCTCCTGACAATCGGCGAGCTTGCCGGGGAGCGAGGCGATATCCATCGCGCCTTTGCGCCGGGTCAGCTCGCGCGCGCGCTTGGCGGCTTCGCGCGCGGCGGCGGCATCGATGATCTTCTGGATCACCGCCTTGGCATGGGCCGGGTTCTCTTCCAGCCACTCGGTCATCTTGTCGCCCATCAGGCTTTCAAGCGGTTGACGCACTTCGCTGGAAACCAGCTTGTCCTTGGTCTGGCTGGAGAACTTCGGATCGGGCAATTTGACCGAAACGATCGCGGTCAGCCCCTCGCGCATATCATCGCCGGTGAGCGAGACTTTTTCCTTTTTCAGCATGCCCGATTTCTCAGCATAGCCGTTGAGCGTGCGGGTCAGCGCGGCGCGGAATGCCGCCAGGTGCGTGCCGCCATCGCGCTGCGGGATGTTGTTGGTGAAGCACAGGACGTTTTCGTAGTACGAATCGTTCCATTCGAGCGCGACATCGATTCCGATCCCGTCGCGCTGGGCTGAAATCGCAATCGGCTCGGGCAGCAGCGCCGCCTTGTTGCGATCAAGGTAGGAGACGAAGGCCCCGATCCCGCCTTCGTAATAGAGATCGTGCTCCTTCACCTCAGCATGGCGGCGGTCGCGCAGCAGCACCCGCACCCCGGAGTTGAGGAAAGCCAGTTCGCGGTAGCGGTGCTCCAGCTTTTCGAAATCGAACTCGGTCACATTCTTGAAGGTGTCGGTGCTGGCGAGGAAAGTGACTCGCGTGCCCTTTTTGCCTTCCGGCGCAGGCCCTTTCACCACCAATGGCCCGACCGCATCGCCATGCTCGAACCGCATCCAGTGCTCTTCGCCGTCGCGCCAGATTGTCAGCTCGAGCCATTCGCTGAGTGCGTTGACCACCGAGACCCCGACCCCGTGAAGCCCGCCCGAAACCTTGTAGGCGTTGTCATCCGATGTGTTCTCAAACTTCCCGCCCGCGTGGAGCTGGGTCATGATCACTTCGGCGGCGGAAACGCCTTCCTCGGCATGGATCCCGGTAGGGATGCCGCGTCCATTGTCCTCGACCGAAACCGAGCCATCGGGGTTGAGCTCGATCAGAACGAGGTCGCAGTGCCCCGCCAGCGCCTCGTCGATCGCATTGTCCGACACCTCGAACACCATGTGGTGCAGGCCCGAACCATCGTCGGTATCGCCGATGTACATCCCCGGCCGCTTGCGCACCGCATCGAGGCCCTTGAGGACCTTGATCTGATCGGCGCCGTATTCGTTGGCGTTGGGCTGGTTTTCGGGGGCGGTTTGAGGTTCGTCTGACATGGTGAGTACATAGGGTTTGCGCGCCCCCACGGGAAGGCATTTCCCCCTTTCCTCCACAGCCAAACCCTGCTCAATTCGCGCCTGTCGGGATCAGGGAGACAGCCATGAAGAAGACCATTGCCGCGCTGCTTGGCGCAACCTTGCTGACCGGCTCGGTCGGCGCCCAGCAAGCCACCGCGCTGCGTCCCGATCAGGCGGCCTTTCGGGAGTTGTACAAGGAGCTGGTGGAAACCAACACGGCGCTGTCTGAAGGCTCGTGTACGCTCGCGGCAGAGCGGATGGCGGCGCGGCTCAGGGCGGCAGGGCTGAAGGACGAGCAGCTGCACCTGCTCACCGTGCCGGAGCATCCCAAGGACGGCAGTCTGGTCGCGA
>CAZVMC010000093.1:0-9757 GCA_964628635.1 uncultured Novosphingobium sp.
TTGACCACGCGGATCTTGCCGTCATCGCGCAGCGAATAGTCGGCGGTCACGCCTTCGCAGCCCTTCTGGAAGCCTTGTTCGTAACGCGCGATCTCATACCACCGGCCAAGGTAACTGGCGATCTCGACCGGCTTGGCCGGCTGCGGCACGGCGGCATTGCCAACCGGGTGCTTCGGACCCAGCGCGGCGCAGCCGCCAAGTGCCAGGGCAAGGACGAGGAGCGGGGCGATGCGTTTGATCATGCGCGCCAGCTAGGGATTGCGGCTTGAATAGCAAGTGAATGCACCGCACAGAACGCCGCATGATCGCCCAGACCATCCAGCTCGCGCTTGCCCCGGTTTTCGTGCTGGTGGCGATCGGCAATATCCTCAACCTGCTATCCAGCCGCTTGGGCCGCGTGGTCGATCGGTCGCGCGATCTTCAGGGACGGCATACCGAGACCGAGGGGATGGATCACGATATGGTCGTGCTGGAGATCCGCATGATCGATCGCCGGATCAGCCTGATCACCCGCGCGATCCGGCTGCTGGTGCTCTCGGGTCTGGCGATTGGCACCACGGTGGCGATCCTGTTTCTGGAGGAACTGGTCGCCGCCAACCTGCAAGTCGTCGCGGCGGGGTTCTTCCTGGTCAGCATTGGCCTGCTGATGTGGGCGCTGGTGCTGGTGCTGCGCGAATCGCAAGTGGCCGCCAAGCAACTGCGGATTCCGCGCGACTATCTGGAGCTGGAGCGGGAGCTGTAACCATCCTACCCCTTTAGGGGAGGGGACCCACGAAGTGGGGGAGGGGCTCGCGCGGGTAATCCTGACGCTTCGGATATACGCAACGCCGACCCGCCGCTGCGTGACTACTCATCCTACGGAGTACTCGCGCGAGCCCTTCCACCACCTCCGGTGGTCCCCCTTTCCTGTAGGGAAGGGAGCTAACTTAGCAGCTTCTGCCCCTTGGCTTCCACCGCTTTGCGGATCATCGGCTCAACGAAGCTCAGCGCGGGCGGCAGGTCGAATTCGAACACCACTTCGCTCTCGGCAATGTCGATATGTCCGCGCAGGGTCTGGCCGAGGGCCGTGACATCCAGCTGCATCCGGTCGTCGCTCGGCCAGCTCGTGCTGACCTGCGCCATTCCGCCTGGGATCTGGTCGGCGATCTCGTGGCTGCGGGCATGGAAACGGCGGCGGACCTCGTCTTTGTCCAGACTGTGAGGGATCGCGAAGCGCATCAGTTCGCCCCTTCCGGCCCGGCGCCGTACTTATACTCCAGATAGCGGTTCTGGATCGAAAGGTTGTCGATCGCGCCCGCTGCCAGTTGCCGGGTAACCGAATCGATCTCGCCGCTGATCGTGGTCAGCGAAGCCGTGAGTTGGTTTGCCGGGGCGATACCACCGTGCTCTTCGTGGCGCAGGTGTTCTGGGATCTTTCGGTAACCGTCGATCACGTTGGGCAAGTGCTCGCCCACCAGCTTGCGCACCTCGGTCGCCTTCGGGTGCGACTGGTCAAGGTCCTGCAATTGCAGCCCCAGCGCGTCGAGTTGCAGCCCGATATGATCGACCAGTTTGACCGCCGGGGCCGGCAGCGCGCGGCGCTGGCTTTCGAGCCACAATTCGGTCTGGCCGACCAACTGGCGTACGTCGCGATTGTCGGCCGAAAGGTCGGCGCGGCTGGGCAGCTTCATCTTGGGGTAAGACCCGAAGATGCCGACAGCAATCACGGTGGCGATCACGCCCATGATGATCCCGGTGATCCCGATCCCGTCGATCACGATCCCGGCGACCGTCATCGCCAGCCAGATGCCGCCGATAGCCAGCAAGATATTGCGCAGCTTCTTGCCGAAATGTTTGGCCTTCAGCCCAGCCGAGCCGCGCCCGATCGAGCGCACCCGCCGCCCGCCCGCGCGCTGGTGCGCCAGCGATTGCCCAGCGGCGCGGATGATCTGGTCCGATTGTTGGGACGGTGAACTCATTGCCAAAGGTCCGTTCGTGTCGAGCAATGCGTTATCCTTCAAGGCTCAGCAAGCTCGGCGCATCGGCGGCCTTGGAGGCCTGCGCCTGCCCTTCGGCCCGCGCGATATAGCCCTTGGACTTCTCGACCTCGCTCGACAGCGTGGTGACAGTGGTCTTCATGCTTTCCAGCGCCTTCACCTTGAAGGTGTCGATATTGTCCATCGTGTCATAGATGTTCTGGAACGCGCGCTGCAGCACTTCGATCGGGATCGTCGCGCTGGCGGCCTGTTCGTGGATCTTGCCGGTCTGATCGCGCAGCAGCGTGCCCGTCGAATCGATGATGTTGGCGGTGGTTTCGTTGAGCGCGGTGATCTGCTGCAGTACCAGTCGCTGGTTGGTCATCGCCTGGGCCACCGTCACCGCGGTGCGCAGCGCGCCTACGGTGGTGGTGCTGGCGCGGTCAACGCCCTTCACCAGCTCGACGTTGTTCTTCTTGACCAGATCGAGCGCGAGATAACCCTGCACCGTCACCGCCATTTGCGTGAGCAGATCCTGCGTGCGCTGGCGGACATAGAACAGCGCCGATTCCCGGATCGCCTTGGCCTTGGCCGGGTCGGTCGCGTCGAGACCGGCGGCCTTGTCCTCCAGCCGCTGATCCAGCGCGCGGCTGATGTGGATCATCTGCTCAAGGTTGCCCATCGCCTCCCACAGCTTGGTCCGTTCGACATCGATCGAGGCATTGTCGAGCAGCAGCTCATCCTTGCCCGAACTCAGCCGCGCCAGGATCGCCTGAATGTGGCCCTGGCTCGACTGGTAAGAGTCAAAATACTTCTTCAGGCTGTTGCCGAACGGGATGATGCCCAGAAACTTGCGGCCCGAGCTCATCTTGCCCTGGCGGCCCGGATCGAGCTCCTCGATCACCCGGCGCAGTTCGGCCAGGTCCGCACCCACGCCCGAATCCTTGTCCATCGCCCGCACCGGCCGATCGAGGAAGCGGTTGCTCATGCCCGCGGCCGCCATGATTTCCTTGCGGCCCATGTTGGTGAGCTGATCGACCTTCTGGCCGAATTCAGGCGAATTGGCATCGGCAGCGAGAAGATCGGCCACGAAGGCCTCAACCTTTTGCTCCAGCTTGCTTTTCTTGTCATCGGTGACCGGCACCAGTCCGACGGCCTGCTCGGGCCGGATCATCGGCACCGGATCGGGCGGGGTGAGCGTCAGCGTGGGCGCTTCGGTGGCGGTCGTGGTGGAGTCGGTCATGGGTTGCACGTTCCCTCGGGTTCTCTTCGCTCCCAACATGGTATGCGATTGGGTCGAGCGCAAGCTGTATTATGCGGGTAAGACAGACTCGCGCGAAATCATCGATTGCGCAGCCAAAACGGGCTTGTTGATCGAGCGATGCGGGCTAAGCTTCCGTTATGTCGCGCTACTTGATTGCTTTTTTCGTCCTGGCCGGGCTGGCGAGCCCCGCCTTCGCGGCACCAGACCCTGCCGATTTCGCGCGCGAGGTTGCGGCGCTGGTTCGCAAGGCGGAGCCGGAGACCGTTGTCACAACCGATCCTGCCGACCCCTTGCTACTGCGGATCAAGCCGAAAGGATCGGCTGCGGATGAAGAGCCGCTCCAAGCCTACCTTAACCGGATCTATCAATTCTGTCTGCGCAGTCCGCGTGAGGAGTGCCAGGCTGAAAAGGCGGGCTTTGTCCGCACCTTGATCAAGCCGCTGCCCAAGGCGGAATTGCGTGCGCTGCGGATCATTGTGCGCGATGCTGAATATGCCGCTGCGTTGGGCAAGATGCGAGCTGCGGACGGCGGGAAAGTCGCCTTCACCCGGCAGATTGGCGATGATCTGTTCATGCTGCTTGCGGTTGATACGCCCGAGGCGATCGCGATGGTCAACGCCGGTACGCTGGCCGTTCTTGGCCTGACTGAGGACCAGGCCTGGGACCTTGCCGATGTTCAGACCCGGGCCATAGTACCGCGCCTGCCCGCAGCTGCGGCGCTCCGCGAAAAGTGGCTGGGTTATGAGGGCGATAGCTACCTGACCAGCATGGCGATCGATCTTGAGGGCTGGCGCGAGATCGCGGCAGAGGTCGGGCCCGATTTGTTCATCACCCTGGCAACTGACCGGTTGATTGTGTTCGGAATATTGCCCGACGGCCCCCAACTCGACAAGCTCGCTGCCGCAGTCCGCGCCGACTGCGCCGAGGCATCGCGCTGCATCTCGCCCAATATCTACCGCTTCCGCGACGGGAAATGGGTCATCGCGAAGGTAAGTCTGCCGGGCCGCGATACGGTATCGAACCGCCGCCCGAACCAGCGCAATTAGGCATCAGTAAAGCATCCGGCGCGGAATTCATCCCAGCGCAAGATCACATTGATTATGTACCAATCCGCACAGAAAGTGCCTTTGATTCGCGCAATCTCGCTCGATACAGGAAGGTAAGTTATGCTGAGGCGGGCTTTTATTGCTGCGTTCTTGCTCTCGGGCAGCACGGTAGCAGCTGCGATCGATCCGGATGTCGCGATCGATCGGGCCGATATCAGTGTGGCGCGCAGCGAGGATAACGCCGCCCGCTCCAGCGCGAGCGCAACGTCGCGCCAGCCTTCCTGCCAAGGGGGGAAGCGCAATGCGAACGATAGTGCAAATGGGGCTGGTAGTTCTGGTGCAGGCCGCAGTGACGGTGCCTGCGCTCGCGCAGACCGGACCCGATCCGGATGTGGCGATCGACCGTGCGGAGGCTCGGGTCGATCGGGGCGTTGACGCCGATATCGCTTCGGCAACTCCGCTAGCGACCGTATTTTCGTCCACTGGTGAGCCGATTGCAACGACAACGGACAAACCGCAATTGTGGACACTGAAGGCAGAGACGGCCTTCGCCTATTCGGACAACGTCAATCTAGCCGAGACGGGGAAGCTGGATGCGGCCCATTCGACCACCTATGTCAGCCTGACGCGGGTCGTACCGCTTTCAGCCCGAACCAGTCTGGCATTGACCGCACGGTCCGATATCGATGTTCTGACCGATCATACAGAGCTTGGTACATCTTGGTGGACTGCCAATGCCAAGCTTTCGTTCGGCAAACCGACAGACGCGCTCACGCCTTACATTCAAGCCACGAGCGTCGGATTGTATCAGGATGTTTTTGGCAAACACATTGTTTCAACCCACCTTTATGGGGTAGGTGCCGAGCGCAAGTTGGTCTTTGGCGAGAACCACTATCTCTTAGTCGATTTTAATCTCATGCGGCGCGAGGCGTCAATTGTGACGACTGAACTCAACCGCGCGCACCTGCAACTGACATACGTGGCGCCTGCTGCGAACGAACTGACATGGTCACTTGTCGGCCGACTCCGCTATTCTGATTACACGGGCGGCACCGCTGCCAGCCGCGAGGATGTGCAGTTACGGCTTGCGTTGGGTCTGACGTGGAAGATTGGGCCGGCTCTCGACTTAAACACCAACCTTGTGATCGTCAAAAACTGGTCAAATCTGCCCGGGAAATCTCATGCGAACATCGACGTGGGGCCAAGTCTGACCTTTGTGACGAAGTTTTGAGGCCGAGCGGTGGATCCTTCGCGACGAAGACAATCAAGCCGCCAGCTTGAACGGCTCGATCGCGCCTTCGAGGTAGAGCTTTTTCGCCTTCGCGCGGCTGAGCTTGCCCGATGAGGTGCGCGGCAGGGTGCGCGGGGGGACCAGTTCGACCAGGCAGTTCATGCCGGTGATCGAGCGGACCTTGTCGCGGATCAGGTCGCGCAGTTCGATCCGCTTGTCCTCGTCCGAAACGCGGCAGTGGACCAAGACGGCGGGGGTTTCCTCGCCGTTGTCGAGTTCGATGCTGAAGGCGGCGATATCGCCGTGGTTGAAGCCGGGCAGTTGCTCAACGGCCCATTCGATATCCTGCGGCCAGTGGTTCTTGCCGTTGATGATGATCATGTCCTTCGCTCGGCCAACGATGAACAGGTAGCCATCGACCAGATAGCCCATGTCGCCAGTATCGAGCCAGCCATCGATCAGGCAGGCAGCGGTGCTTTCCGGATCGCGGAAGTAGGAGTGCATCACCGAGGGGCCCTTGCACCAAACCTTGCCGATCGTGTGATCGGGCAGCGCCGCGCCATGCTCGTCGCGCACTTCGAGCGCCATGTCCTTGACGGCCTTGCCGCAATTGACGATCGCCCGGTAGCGCGCCGGGCGGCTGAGATCGCGATCGGTGCCTGAAAGCCGTTCTTCCGCGACAAGCTCAACTCGGATGCCCTCGCCAGGCGGCATGATGGTGACGGCCAGCGTCGCTTCGGCCAGACCGTAGGAGGGGAGGAACGAACTCGCCTTGAACCCGGCTGGGGCAAAGGCGTTGACGAAGCCCTGCATCACGTCGGGCCGGATCATATCCGCCCCGTTGCCCGCAATCCGCCAGCGCGACAGATCGAAGCGCTCGGCAACGTGGCTCTGGCTGGAAATGCGCCGGGCGCAGATATCGTAACCGAAGGTGGGGGAATAGGAGCAAGAATTGCCGGGGTTGCGGCTGATCATATCGAGCCAGGCCAGCGGGCGGCGCGCGAAATCCTCGGTCTTGAGATAGTCCGCGCTGATCTGGTTGGCGATCAGGGAGAGGAAGCAGCCAACCAGCCCCATGTCGTGATACCACGGCAACCATGAGATGCAGCGATCATCCTGCTCGATCTGCATGCCATGGGCGTGGCCGGCCAGATTGTTGAGCAGCGAAGCATGGGTAACCGCAACCCCGTGCGGGAAGCGGGTCGAGCCGCTGGAATATTGCAAATAGCAGATATCGTCAGTGGCGACCTGCGGAAGTTCGCAGTCCGGTGCGTCGTTCTCGGCAAAGTCTTCCCACGCGATGCCTTGGCAGCCCTGCCGTGCGGCAGCGGCCCCGGCCATTTCCGCCAGCTCGGCGGGGTAAAACAGCACGAGCGGATCGCTGCTGGCCAGCTGGACCGCCAGCTGATCGATATAGCCTTCCTTGCCGCCGAAGCTGGTCGGCAGCGGCAACGGCACCGGCCAGGCCCCGGCATAGACCGCGCCGCAAAACAGCGCCGCAAAATCCGGTCCAGTCTCGGCAATCAGAGCGATCCGATCACCCTTTTGGACCCCGTGCGCAATCAGTCGGCGCGCGGTTACCAGTGCGTCTTCGCGCAGCTCCCGGAATGGATAGACCCGCGCCAGATTGCCGCGCGCATCGTGGAAATTGAGGCCACGCTGACCTTGCGCGGCATAGTCCAAGGCTTCGCCGAAGGTGGCAAAATCGGAGAAGCGGCGCGGCAGCGAATCCCGGTTGGGAGTCGGAATCAAGGCGGTAGAGGCGGCAGCCTCCTGCGTGGTCGCAATGGTCATTCAGCGCTTAACCCGTTGTTTCCCGTGCACTGTTTGCCAGCGTCACGGCCCATACCCCGATACGGCTGCTTGAAGCCCCCGCATCCCCGCTCCCCTTAGGCGGTGGTTTGTGGCACAAATGGGGCAATGAGGCCGCAATCCCCCGCCCGAAGCCGCGAAAGACGCCCGCCCAAACCGCTCGATTCGGCGCGGCTCAACGATCTGGCCCTAGCCTATGTCGCACGCTTTGCGACCTCGGCGGGCAAGCTTGCCGACTATCTCAAGCGCAAGCTGCGCGAGCGCGGCTGGGAAGGCGAGCGCGAAGCGGATGTTGCGGGCTTGGTCGAGCGGTTCGTCGCGGCGGGCTATATCGACGACCGCGCCTATGCCAGCGCCAAGAGCGGGGGCTTGCTGCGGCGCGGCTATGGCGGCCGGCGGATCGATCAGGCGTTGAACGCCGCTGGGATCGCCGCCGAGGTGCGCGAGGAAGTGCGCGCGCCCCCATCCGAGCAGCGCGCGGCTGCACTGGCGCTGGCCCGCAAACGTCGATTTGGCCCCTTTGGTGAGCGGACCGGCGATCGGGCCCAAGACCGCGCGATCCGCGAAAAGCAGCTGGCGGCGATGCTTCGGGCTGGTCATCCGCTGGACAGCGCCCGGTTTTTGGTCAATGCGGCGAGCATCGAGGCGGTTGAAGAGTGGGCCGCAGCGGGAGACGAATAGTGATGCGTCAACTGGCACTTGCAATCGCCTTGGGTTTGGCGGCTTGTTCCCCTGGATCGGGTGATGCCGCGACATCAACCGTCGCTGCTACGATCCATCCTGAAAGCGGTCTCAATGTGATCCCGCTGACCGTGACGACCGCAGCGGGCAAACGCCACGCTTTCAAGGTGGAGGTCGCCGCGACTGGCGAGGAGCAGGCGAAGGGGCTCATGTTCCGCCGGGCCATGGGCGCCAACGAAGGCATGATCTTCCCGATGAGCCCGCCGCGCGGCGCCAGCTTCTGGATGCGCAACACGGTGATTTCGCTCGATCTGATTTTCGTCGCGCCCGATGGCACGATCAGCAACATCGCCGCCGATGCGATTCCCTACAACGAAACACCGCTCTTGTCCGAAGGGCCGGTCAAGGCTGTGCTGGAAATCAACGGTGGCCGCGCCAAGGCACTGGGGATTGCACCGGGGGACAAAGTCAGCTGGTAGGCAGCGCGCCTCAGCCGGGGTTTTGCTCCAGCCGCCAGACCAGTTGGTCGAACCGGTCCTGCCCAAAGAAGGGCTCACCATTCAGCACCATCAGCGGCACCCCGTAATGCCCGCCGACGCGCTGATCGGCTTCGTTTTTGAGCAGGGCTGCGTCAAGCCGCGCCTCCTCCGCCAGGATCGTCGCATCCATCTCGGCCAGATCGCACCCGGCCCGCTCCGCCGCTTCGGCCAGATGCGCGCCCTCGTGCCAGTTATCGACCTCGCCTGACCAGATCGTGTGGCTGATCGCGCGCAGGAACGGCAGGCCCTGACCGCGTTCGGCCGCCAGTTGGCCCAGGCGGCAGAGGCGGTGGATATAGGGTTGGTCCTTGGGATAGGTCCGCGTGGCCATATCCATCACCACCGGATCGGGGCGTGGCCAGCGGAACGGTATGCCCAGAAACTCGGCGCAGCGGTGGCAATCGCGCATGAAATAGCTGAACCACAGCGGATCGGAATTGGTGAAAAAATCGGGCTGGCGCACCGCGATCGGGGTTACCACGCGGACATCGACCTTCACATCGTGGCTGCGCTCCAGCGCGATCAGCCGCGGCACCAGCAGGTAGGAATAGGGCGAGCGCATCGACCAGTAGAGTTCGACAGTCCTGGTCATGCGTTCCTCCTTGCCCTTTGCCGATGGCCCCGGCATTAATCGCGCGATTAAACGGAGGATGCAATGCGAATCGATGGGATGGCAGCGGTGGTTACCGGCGGGGCTTCTGGTCTGGGCAAGGCGAGCGCTGAGGCGCTGGCGGCGGCAGGTGCCAAAGTTGCGATCTTCGATGTGAACGAGGAAGGCGGCGCGGCGGTCGCAGCGGCGATCGGCGGGACCTTCTGCAAGGTCAACATCATGGATGAGCAGTCGGTGATCGATGGCTTTGCCAAGGCACGAGCCGCCCATGAACAGGAGCGGATCACCGTCCACTGCGCGATGACCGCGCGGCGCGGCAAGACGCTGGCCTTTGACAAGGCCTCCGGCGGCTACAAGCGCACCCCGACCGAGGACTACCAGTTCGGGGTCGAAGGCATTCTGGTCGCCAGCTACCGGATCGCCAGCCTCTCGGCCGAAGGCATGGCAGCGCTGGATCCGCTGGAAGACGGCGAGCGCGGGCTGATTGTGCTGACCGCTTCGGTCGCGGCGCAAGACGGCCAGATCGGGCAGGTGATCTATGGCTCGGCCAAAGCCGGGGTCAACGGACTGGTCCTGCCGATGGCGCGCGACCTTTCGGACCTGGGCATCCGGGTCAATT
>CAZVMC010000094.1:0-3384 GCA_964628635.1 uncultured Novosphingobium sp.
ACTTGTGTTGCGCAATGGCAACACTACCTTCGGTGTAACAGGAGGCTGATACACCCATGAACCTCGAAAAATTCACCGATCGCGCCAAGGGATTTCTCCAGTCCGCGCAAACCGTTGCAGTGCGGATGAACCACCAGCGGATTACGCCCGAGCATATCCTTAAGGCCCTGCTCGAAGACAACGAAGGCATGGCCTCGGGCTTGATCCAGCGCGCTGGAGGCAATCCGCAGATCGCGGTTGCCAAGGTGGATGAAGCGCTCGCCAAGATCCCCGCAGTCTCCGGCAGCGGCGCGCAGGCCGCGCCAGGACTGGAGAATGATGCCGTGCGCGTGCTCGACGCTGCCGAGCAGCTGGCCACCAAGGCGGGCGACAGCTTTGTTTCGGTGCAACGCATGTTGCAGGCGCTGGCGCTGGGGCTGACCAATCCGGCGGGGCAGGCGCTGAAGGCGGCAAATGTCGATCCCAAGGCACTTGAAGCGGCGATCCAGGAGCTGACCGGGGGCCGCACGGCCGACAGTTCCGGGGCCGAAAACGCTTATGACGCGATGAAGAAATACGCCCGCGATCTGACCCAGGCCGCCCGCGATGGTAAACTCGATCCGGTGATCGGCCGGGACGAGGAAATCCGCCGCACCGTGCAGATCCTTGCCCGGCGGACCAAGAACAACCCTGCGCTGATCGGCGAACCCGGCGTGGGCAAGACCGCGATCGCCGAAGGCCTCGCGCTGCGTATCGCCAATGGCGACGTGCCCGACAGCCTGAAAGACCGCCGCCTGATGTCGCTCGACATGGGTTCGCTGATCGCGGGCGCGAAGTATCGCGGCGAGTTCGAGGAGCGGCTCAAGGCCGTGCTCGACGAAGTGAAGGGCGCCGAGGGTGAGATCATCCTGTTCATCGACGAGATGCACACGCTGATCGGCGCGGGGGCCTCCGAAGGTTCGATGGATGCCTCGAACCTGCTCAAGCCCGCCCTGGCGCGCGGCGAGCTGCACTGCATCGGCGCGACCACGCTCGACGAGTATCAGAAGCATGTTGAGAAAGACCCGGCGCTGCAACGCCGGTTTCAGCCGGTCTTCGTTGGCGAGCCGACGGTCGAGGATACGATCTCGATCCTGCGGGGCCTCAAGGAAAAGTACGAGCTGCACCACGGGGTGCGGATCGCCGACAACGCGATTGTCGCGGCGGCGACGCTGTCTAACCGCTACATCGCCGACCGCTTCCTGCCCGACAAGGCGATCGACCTGATGGATGAGGCGGCGAGCCGGATCCGCATGGAAGTCGAGTCCAAGCCCGAGGAAATCGAGGTGCTCGACCGGCGCATCATCCAGCTCAAGATCGAGGAGCTGGCGCTCGCCAAGGAGACCGATCAGGCGAGCAAGGACCGGCTGGCGGCGCTCAAGACCGAGCTGTCGGGACTTGAAGAACAGTCCGCCGCGCTGACGGTGCGCTGGCAGGGCGAGCGCGACAAGATCGCGGCCGAGGGCAAGATCAAGGAAGCGCTCGATCATGCCCGGCTCGAGCTGGAACAGGCGCAGCGCTCTGGCGATCTGGCCAAGGCCGGCGAGCTTTCCTACGGACGCATCCCGGAACTGGAAAAGCAGCTCGCCGAGGCCGCCGGTGCCAGCGAAAATGCGCTGCTGCGCGAAGAAGTGACCGCAGACGATATCGCCTCGGTCGTCAGCCGCTGGACCGGGATCCCGGTCGACCGGATGATGGAGGGCGAGCGCGAGAAGCTGCTCAAGATGGAAGAGGTGATCGGCCAGCGGGTGATCGGGCAGGCCGATGCCGTGGTTGCCGTTTCAAAAGCAGTACGCCGGGCGCGCGCCGGTTTGCAGGACCCGAACCGGCCCTTGGGCTCGTTCCTGTTCCTCGGCCCGACCGGCGTCGGCAAGACCGAGCTCACCAAGGCTCTCGCGGGTTTCCTGTTCGATGATGACACCGCGATGGTCCGCATCGACATGAGCGAATTCATGGAAAAGCATGCGGTCAGCCGCCTGATCGGCGCACCTCCGGGCTACGTCGGTTACGATGAGGGCGGAGTGCTGACCGAAGCAGTGCGGCGGCGCCCCTATCAGGTGGTGCTGTTCGACGAGGTCGAGAAAGCCCACCCCGACGTGTTCAACGTGCTGCTGCAAGTGCTCGACGACGGCCGGCTGACCGACGGGCAGGGGCGGCAGGTCGATTTCACCAATACGCTGATCATCCTGACCAGCAACCTGGGCAGCCAGTACCTCGCCAGCCTTGATGAAGGACAGGATGTGGACAGCGTTGAGCCGCAGGTGATGGAAGTCGTCCGCGCGCACTTCCGGCCCGAATTTCTCAATCGGCTCGATGAGATCATCCTGTTCCACCGCCTGGCGCAGGAGCACATGGCACCGATTGTCGAAATTCAGGTGGCGCGGGTGGCGAAGCTGCTCAAGGACCGCAAGATCGTGCTCGATCTGACCGATGGTGCCAAGCGCTGGTTGGGGCGGGTCGGCTATGATCCGGTCTATGGTGCGCGGCCCCTGAAGCGCGCGGTGCAGCGCTATCTGCAAGATCCGCTGGCGGAAAAGCTGCTGGGTGGGGAAGTGCCCGATGGCAGCACGGTCAAGATCGACGAAGGCGACGGCGCGCTGACAATCAGCCTCGCCTGACGAGGTGGTCGGGCGGATGCGGCGGATCGAAGTCCGCCCGCCGCCAGATCGCGTTTGCCGGCTCCTCCGGATCGGGTACTGCGCAGTCGAGGTAGCCGAAATAGGTCGCGATCTGGCGCTCAGCCGCGTCGCGAATGGCGGTTCGGCCATGGAGGAAGCGGGTGTTGTCCAGCATCACCACGTCGCCGTTCTGCCATTCGACCGGGTAACTCAGCTTGTCACCAGTCGCTTTGATCGCCTGAAGCCAAGCCTCCGGCACGGGCCGCATATCGTCAAGCAGCGGGAAATCGCCGCGCCCGTTGTTGAACCGTGCGAACAGCAGGAAGTTGCCGAAAGCCAGTCGCTCGGCGAACATCGGCTTGTGCAGCGCCGGACGGCTGAAGTAGCGCGCAATGCGACCGTCGTTCAGCCGCATGAACTTGTAGGGGCAGCGCGCCGGGGGATTGCGCAGCAGTGCATCGTCCGGTGTTGGCGTGCCGAGCCAAAAGGTCAGCAGCTCAGGCCAGCAGCCCTTCAGGTAGACCAGCCGCCGCCCCTCCAGCCCGCGTCGCACTTCGGCCGGCAGGGCATCGGCCAGCGCGATTCCGTCGCAAACCAAGGTGCGCCCGCCTTCGCCCGGGGCCGAAAGGCAGGCGAACATCGCCAGATCCGGCTTCCACGGTTCGCGTGACAGCTCCGGGTGCAGCGCGAAGGCATTGGTTCCCCCGTCGACCGTGTAGAGCGACTTGGCGGGATCGAGCGGGGTGCG
>CAZVMC010000094.1:3484-9485 GCA_964628635.1 uncultured Novosphingobium sp.
CCGGATTGCAGCCGCCCAGCCCGGCGCGCGGGCGGTGTTCCTTTACAGCACGCTGGAGGATTACCTGCTGGCGATCCTGCGCAGCGACAATCACCGCGCCTGGCTGCGCAATGTAACATCGCTGCTGGCTCCATCGATCGCCGAACCCCTGCCGCAAAGCGATGGTGAACTGGCGGCCTTGCTGTGGATTGCGCAGCTCAGGCGGTTCGCGGTGGCACTGGCGGCATGGCCAGGAGCGCGCAGCCTGGAAGCTGAGCGGTTCTTCGCACAGCCCGCCGAGACCCTGCAGGCCGCCGCCGCGCTGCTTGGGCGGTCGGTTGAAGCGGCACAGATCGAGGCCTTGGTCGCGGGGCCACTGTTCAACACCTATTCGAAGAACCCCGCCCATGCCTTCGACAACGCCGCCCGGCTTGCGCGGCGCGCAGCGGTTGCGGCGGAGATCGGGGGAGAGATTGCCGAAGCCGAAAGATGGTTGGCAGCCAATGCCCCCGATGCCGAAACCGTCAAAGCCGCGATCCGGGCGCGGGCTCTGGCCTAGAACGGGCGGCCCGGGGGCCCCGACACATCGAGCGGCGCGCTGCGGATCCACTTGGATAGCAACATTTTGCGCCCATTGTGCACTGGTGCCCCGGCATGCCAGGCCAGTGGCTCGGGCTGGCCAGTGGTGTCAATGTTGGTAAAGCGCAGCGCTTCCCCCACGCCGCCGCGCCACTCGATGCCGAGCCGCGGAAACACGGTTGCACCGCCTTCGAAGGCGTCGCTCAGCGTCACCAGCAGGGTTTGGCTGCGCTGGTTGTGGCCGGGCGGCAGGGCATCGCTGTGGAGGCGGTACTCGTCGCCGGTACGATATGACAGGGCCTGCATCGGTTCGCCCTGCTCCCACGTCGTGCCGGTTGCCGCAGCTATGCGGCGGTTGATTGCGTGGATGACCGGGTCTTCGAGCACAAATCCAAACGCGGCGACTTGCGCGCGGCGAACCGGATCCTGGATCATCGCTCCGCTTCGCGGATCGACCACGACCGCCGGCTGAAGCAGCGGCGCTGCGGTGTCGATCAGATACTGGCACTCAGTGATGCTGAGGAAGCCGGGGATGCGTTCCACCAAGGGTGCCTGATTGAGTGGTAGCGCCGGCGGAAGCGACAGCGGATCGCCGGATGAATCGATTTCCATCTCTGCGAGCAAACCAGCTTGCCGCGCGGCTGCCGGGTTGTCCGCCGCGAAGCTGCCAAGCTGCGAAAGCGCCTCACCCCAGCGCCGCCCGCTGCTGCCTGCGCCGCTCGCGAGCAGCGCGATATGGTAAGGCCGTGCTTCCGCCAGACCGAGCGCCGCCGCGCGGCCATAGAGTTCGCGTGCCAGCCCCAGATCGCGGCGGATCAAGTCGCCGCCCATGCGCCAATCGGCGAGGGTTATTGCTGCCTCGGCATCTCCGGCGGTAACAGCCTGGGTGAGCAGGGCGAAGGCCTGAGCTATGCCCCCGCTTGCAGCCAGGGATTGCGCTTGGGCAACGACGGAGGGCGAATTGAGCACCGCCCATCGCTAGCAACAAAAAAGGAGCCGGAACAGCGTTCCGGCCCCAATTTTGTCGCTTGGCTTCGGATCAGAAGCGGGCGCGAATACCGGCGTAGTAGTTGCGGCCTGCGTATTCGTAGATCGCGCTACCGGGACCCGTCGCGGTTGAGCCGAGCGGCGGCGCCGTATCCAGCAGGTTGTTGATGCCGAAGTAGAACTGCATCGACTTGCCGATCCCGCCCTCCGGAATGTTAAATTCGAACCGGATGTCGTGGTAGAACACCGACGGGAAGTCACGAATTGCAAACGAGTCGTCGTTGAACGGCGGGCAGGTGGTGCTACCCGGAGGGTTACAAGCGCTCGGCAGGACGTTGAAGTCCTCATAAGCGTTTGTCACCATCGGCCCGATGTAGCGCATCCGGTAACCGAACACGAAATCACCCACGGTCAGATCGGTATCCCAGCGGAACTCGTTCTTGGGATCGCCCAGTTCGCCCAGGATCTGGTTTTCCAGTGTCGGGAAGATCGCGTTCTGGAAGTTGCTGATCTGGAGGTTGTGCGACCACAGGAAGTTCGTGCTGATCTTCACATCCGGGCTGATCGTGGTGCGATAGGCGATCTGCGTATCGATCCCGCGGCGGATCCGCGAAGCGTAGTTGAGCGGCGCGTTGACCAGCGAGTTACCGGCGATCTGACCCGGCTGTTCGCCGAGCGGACCGGCGCCCGTGCCGCGATAGCGCGTGAACTGCGCGCAGAACACGTTGTTGAGGGTGGGCTGATCGTAGCATGCGTTGGCAATACCCTGCGCACCGACCGAAGCGATGATCCCGTTGACCTTGATGTTGTAGTAATCGACGGTCAGCGAGAAGCCGGGCACGAAGCTCGGCTGGAACACCCCGCCGAAGGTCCACGAGTCAGACTTTTCCGCCTGCAGGTTCGGGTTCGAACCGCTGACGATCGGCAGCGAATAGGTCACGTCCGGAATGCCAGCCAGCAGCGTGCCGAGATCGGCGGCGCAGTTGGCGGCGCGGGTCGGCGTGCCAGAGTTGATCGCCGATGGACGGCACGGATCCGAGAAGCCCGGCGCGAAGTTCGGCACCAGCGGGAATGCGGTTTCCGAAACGTTCGGCGCGCGAACCGCGCGGGCATAGTTGCCGCGGAACATCAAGCCATCGAACGGAGCCCACTGGAGACCGCCGTTGTAGGACCAGACCGTGCCGGTGCCGCCCTGATACTGTGCGACACGGGCTGCGCCTGAGGCGGTCAGTTCGTGGAAGAACGGCATATCCTTCAGGATCGGGATCAGGACTTCCGCGTAGGCTTCCTTCACTTCGAACGGAGTTGGATCGAAGGTCGGGATGACCACCGCATTGGTGTAGCCGCCAACGGTGCGCTCGTCTTGCTGATAGAACGCTGCTTCACGGCGGTATTCGGCACCGATTGCGAAGCTGATCG
Organism: uncultured Novosphingobium sp.; assembly: GCA_964628635.1. GTDB lineage: Bacteria > Pseudomonadota > Alphaproteobacteria > Sphingomonadales > Sphingomonadaceae > Novosphingobium. The sequence goes on from CAZVMC010000094.1 coordinate 6,449, forward strand.
GGCCGCCCGGCAGGTTGAAGAACCCGCTGGTGTCGCCGCCAAGGTTGGCGTTGAAGATCAGCTGGTCAAGGCTGGCGCGGTGGCTGGCGTTGACTCCGAAGTAAGCAACCGAAGCCGCGTTGTCTGCGCCACCACCAATCGGGTTGTAGGGAACGCAAGCAGCGATATCGGCGGCCAGGCGGGCGTTGAGTGCTGTGACCTGCTCGGCCGAAAGATCGCCGCGCTGAAGGATCAGCGCCGAAGCCGGATCGAACTTGGCACGGCATTCGATCCGTCCGGTCGCAGGGTTGAGACCGGCATCGAAGGCCAGCATGAAGCGCTGACGATCGACATAGCCCGACTGGATCGTTTCCTCTTCGAACTTGCCGTAGTTGACCGAGACTTCGTAGTTCCAGTCATCATTGAAAGTGCCGCGCAGACCCGCGACAATCCGCCAAGTGTCACGCTGGAAGCGCTCGTCGCGGATCCCCACGTCGAGGAACTGCTTGGCGATCACCGTGCGGTACGTCCCGGCGGTAACCTGGGCCTGCTGTGCGGCGGTCAGGTTGCCGGCAGCCGGGCAGGCGACGGTCAAGCTGGTGTTACAACCCGACGCGAGGATCGCATTGGCCAGCAAAGTGCGAGCCGAGGCGTTCAGGAACGGGTTGTCGAGCCGGATCCGTTCACGGAAGTCGAACTGCGTCTGGGTGCCCTGCGTGAACGAAGGAGCCGCGTTTGAGCCCTGCGCAATCACGCGGTTCCACTTGGCTTCGACGAACAGCTCAGCAGCTTCGCTAAACTCGAACCGGCCCAGCAGGTTGAAGTTGTAGCGATCGTAGGTTGGCACAATCGACAGCAGCTGATCTTCACGACCGGTCTGGCCATTGCCGCCGATGATGCTGCCGATGATCCCCGAACCGAACCGGGTGCCGGTCTGGGCGACAACGTTGCCGGTGTAGTCAGCGATGAACGTGCAGTTGAACGAGTTGCCAACAGCAGTGGCGCTTGACGTAGCGGGGCCGCCATTGGTGGCGATCAGGCCTTGGCCGCAGAGCGGGACAGTGCCCGAGCCCACCGCGGCAGTACGCTGCGTAACCGGGAACAGACCATAGCGGTGGATCGAAGCCGAACGGAAATCGCGGAAGAACGAAGCATCGGGGAAGCCGTCGCTGCCGTTGGGCAGACCGCCAACGTCAAGGTCGGTGGTGCCGAAGCCATCGTTGCTACGCAGCACTTCGATGTCCGAACCGAACACGCGGTCCTGGTGGGCATATTCGCCGTGCACGGTGATGTTGCCGCGTCCATCGGCGAAGTTTTGGCCATACATGGCCGAAACGTACTGGCCAGCGCCCCAGCCGCCTTCCGTGATGCCGCTCGAAGCGCGCAGCTGCAGGCCGTCATAATCCTTGCGCAGGACGAAGTTCACCACCCCGGCGATTGCGTCCGAACCATAGACCGCCGAGTTACCGCCGGTAACGATATCGACGCGATCGATCAGATCGTTCGGGATCGAGTTGATATCGGGCGAAACGGCGTTGTTCAAAATGTCGGCCGGCACGTGGCGGCGGCCGTTGACCAGCACCAGGGTACGCGAGGTGCCGAGACCGCGAAGGTCAAGCAAGTTGAGGCCGGCGATGCCGATGCCCAGACCCGGGTTCTGCTGCGAGAACGTGCTGCGCAGCTGCGGCAGATCGTTCAGCGTGTCACCAATGTTTGTTTCACCTTCGCTGGTGAACTCTGCACCACCGATCGAAGTGATTGGAACAGCCGATTCCAGGTTGGGGCGCGCAATGCGCGAACCGGTGACAACAATGCTCGACTGAACCTGCTCGGTATCGCACACGCCATCGTTGTTGGCATCGGCGCAATCAGCCGGAGCGGCATCCTGCGCGAAGGCGCTGGTCGAGGTGCCGAGTGCGAGCAGGGCGGCGGCGAGCGCGGCCGACTGCAGGCAGGTCGAGCGGTTGAGCTTGGAATTACGGAAAGACTTCATTTTCAAGAGCCCCTTGAACGTCCCGCAGGATCGCGGGAAAAACGGTGAACGATCCGCATCCTGGATGCCGAACGCAACTCGGACTCGCGTACGAATCCGGATAGCGTCCTCTGTGCCATGGTGGCCAACCTTGCAATTCGTTAATCTGCAAAACGTGCGTTTCCGCCGCACTTGTTGCAAAATCACAACAACAAAACCTGCGTTGGTATAGACGAATCTTGCGCCCGGGATCGGATGGCATGGCTTCGGCTTGACGCTGGCCGGGGCGCTCCTTAATCGGGCGATTAAATCATTTTTGACGGAGTGCTGGATCATGGCGACAGCCTATATCGTGGACGCAGTGCGCACTGCTGGTGGGAAACGCGGGGGTAAGCTGGCCGGGGTTCACCCGGTCGATCTGGCGGCTGCCTCGCTCGATCACTTGGTTGGCAAGACCGGGATCGATCCCGCGGCGGTTGACGATGTGGTGATGGGCTGCGTCACCCAGGCCGGGCAGCAGGCGATGCAGGTGGGGCGCAACGCCGTGCTGGCTTCGAAGCTGCTGCCGCAATCGACCCCGGCGGTAACCATTGACCGGCAGTGCGGTTCTTCGCAGCAGGCGATCCAGTTCGCGGCGCAGGCGGTGATGTCAGGTGTGCAGGACGTGGTGATCGCGGCGGGGATCGAGAGCATGACCCGCGTGCCGATGGGCTCCAACGCGATGTTCCACATGAAGGAAGGGCTGGGCCACTACAAGTCCGACGGGATGGAGGCCAAGTATCCCGGGATCATGTTCAGCCAGTTCATGGGCGCGGAGATGCTGGTCAAGAAGCACGGCTTCACCAAGGACGATCTCGACCGGTTCGGGCTCGCCAGCCATGAGAAGGCGATCGCCGCGACCCAGGCCGGGGCTTTTGCCGACGAAATCGTGCCGATCGAGGTCGAAGGCCCAGAAGGCAAGGCGATCCACACTGTGGACGAAGGCATCCGTTTCGATGCCACGCTTGAAGGGATCGCCGGGGTCAAGCTGATCAACGAGGGCGGTGCGCTGACCGCCGCTACTTCCAGCCAGATCTGCGATGGGTC
>CAZVMC010000095.1:0-9213 GCA_964628635.1 uncultured Novosphingobium sp.
AGCACCAGCGCCCAGCGCAGGAAAGCCGCGCGCAGCTGCGAGGGTGAGGCAAGTTCGGTCATCGGCGGCTCCCGCGATTCGTCTTTGCGGTGAGTTGTGGCGGGCTAGTCCGGGCTAGGCAATGGCCTCCCGCTCCGTTTTACCCGCAGCTTATCCGCGCCGCGCTGCAATCAAGAACTCGATATTGCCCTCAGGCCCTGTGATCGGACTTTGCACGATACCCAGCACATTCCATCCAGCGCTTTCCAGCCAGCTTCGCACTTCAGCGCAAACCCGCTGGTGCAACTCTGGATCGCGCACCACCCCGCCCTTGCCGACCTCCCCGCGCCCGACTTCAAACTGCGGCTTGATCAGCGCGACCAGCGTGCAGGCCGGTGCAGCCAGTCGCAACGGCACTTCGAGCACTTTGGCGAGGCCGATGAAGCTGGCATCGCAGACCACCCAGGTGCAGGGCCGATCGATCTGGGCTGACGTCAGAACCCGCGCCGAGGTCTGCTCCAGCACCGTCACCCTTGGATCCTGCCGTAGCTTCCAGGCGAGCTGGTTTGTGCCGCTATCCACTGCGAAGACGTGCACGGCGCCATTTTGAAGCAGCACATCGGTGAAGCCGCCCGTGGAGGAACCGATGTCCATAGCCGTCTCGCCGGTCGGATCGAGGCCGAAATGCTCTAGCGCATGGGCCAGCTTGATCCCCCCGCGCGAGACCCACGGATGGTCACGCCCGCGCACTTCCAGCGGCGCATCTCCCGCCAGGGTTTGGCCAGACTTGGCGATCTTGGTCTCACCCGAGAACACCAGCCCGGCCAGTACCAAGGCCTGCCCCCGCGCGCGACTTTCCGCCAGCCCGCGCTCAACCAGCAGCTGATCGACGCGCGCTTTCGCGGCAGGACGTGGCTTCGCGGGGTTCGTCATCGCTGGTCGGCTGGTCCGGGGGCTTGTTTGCGGACCGGCCTCATTCCATAGGAGGGCGGTGAAGGCAATTTATCCCGCTCTGCCGCTGCTGGTAGTCCTCTCTGCCTGCAGCTCTGCGCCGCCGCCCCCGCCGCCGCCGGTGGCTCCTCCGATTGCTGGTCTGCCCCGACCAAATCCGCCAGCCACTCGCCCCCCTGCGGTCGATTGGCGCGATCTTACGATGATGGCGGGCGATTGGCGCTGGGCGCGCGAAGGCGCGCTTTCGGTCGCCCGCTTCACCTTGCCCAATGGGACCGAGCGGATCAGCCTGACCTGCGATCCGGCGCGCAAAACTGTCACCCTTCGCCAGCCCTCATACGCAACCGGCGAACAGCCGGTCACGATTACCACAACCTCCTCCCGAAGGGTTGTGACCGGCAAGGGATCTGGCGCGGCACCCTATGCCATCGCAGTGACCTTTGCCGCCAGCGATCCGCTGCTCGATGCCATCGCGTTCAGCCGCGGCCGCTTCATGATTGAGCACGGCGCCGATTGGTCGATCGCGCCCACCTGGCCAGAAATCAGCCGGGTGATCGAGGACTGTCGGTAGAGCGTTACGCGGACGATCAGACCCATCCTCGCCTTGAGGCGAGGTGGCATCGCGCAGCGATGACGGAGTGGTGACAACAAAGCGCGCGGCAACGCGCTGGCTGCTCCCGCAGCCAATTTCGCACCACTCCGTCCGCTGCGCGGCCACCTCGCCTCCAGGCGAGGATCTGGGTCGGGAGCTTCGCTATTCGATTGTCAGGAAAACGCACCGCTGTGGAAAACCAAAAGTCACCGGCGCGAAGGCACGGATTCTGACAGCAAAAAATTTCAATGCAAGACTTGTTGTGCGGCGTGGAATGATTCACATCTTGCGCAAGGCCCGCCGGGATCGCCGGTGGCCCCGGACTTCGGTGAAACGCAAGTCCCTGGCTCAATAGCGCGAAAGGAGGTGACCAATGTCTCATGGTTCAGCAGGGAGGTCGGACATCCGCGCTACGGAGCATTATCGCTGAGAGCGAAGCGATAGAGGTTTCGTGAGCGGCCCTGTCGGCCGCTGACCATGCGAAGGGCTGCTTCCGGATTGACCGGGGCAGCCCTTCTCATTTTTGCCCTGCGGGGCTAGGTTGCGAAAGTTAGCGGGCTTTCCGTTTATTACATTGCGCTTGCCATTGGCGCAATTATCGTTCAGTGCCGCGCTTCGCTCTTTGAAGGACTACCCATCCATGGCGACCCTCGCCGAACCGCTGACCCAGTTCACCCGTCTCCCCCACCCCGCCCCCACCCCGGCGGCGGTGCGCGATGCAGTGCTGGCGGACCCCGGGTTCGGCAAGGTTTTCTCCGACCACATGATCTCGATCGACTGGAGCGAGGAGGCCGGCTGGCACAATGCCACGCTTGGCCCGCGCGTCCCGCTCAGCCTCGATCCCGCGGCTGCCGTGCTGCACTATGCGCAGGAGATCTTCGAAGGTCTCAAGGCCTATCGCCGCGCTGACGGTACCACCGCGCTATTCCGTCCCGAAGCCAACGCCGCGCGGTTCAACGCCAGCGCCGACCGGCTGGCCATGCCGCGCCTGCCCGAAGAGCTGTTCGTCGCGGCAATCAAGGAACTGGTCAAAGCTGATGCCGACTGGTTTCCCTCGGTCGAGGGCGGATCGCTCTATTTGCGTCCCTTCATGATTGCGACCGAGGCCTTCCTTGGCGTGCGCCCGGCCAAGCAGTATAAGTTCATCGTCATCGCCAGCCCGGCGGGCAACTACTTCAAATCCGGCGCGCCGGCAGTGTCGATCTGGGTCAGCGACTATACCCGCGCCGCCCCCGGCGGCACCGGGGCTGCCAAGTGCGGCGGCAACTATGCCGCCAGCCTGGTCCCCACCGCCGAAGCCTTTGCCAAGGGCCACGACCAGGTACTGTTCCTTGATGCAGCCGAGCACAACTGGATCGAGGAACTGGGCGGCATGAACCTGTTTTTTGTCTTCGTCGACGGTTCGTTGGTCACCCCGCCGCTCACCGGCACGATCCTGCCCGGGATCACCCGTGAGAGCCTGATCGCCCTCGCCCGCGAAGAAGGCCTCGATGTGCGCGAAGAGCGGTACAGCCTTGATCAATGGCGCGCCGATGCCGCTTCGGGCAAGCTGGTCGAAGTTTTCGCCTGCGGCACGGCGGCGGTGGTCACTCCCGTCGGCAAGGTGGCCGATGCCGATGGTGAATTCGTGATTGGCTCAGGCGGTCCGGGTCAGCTTACCGGGAAGCTCCGCGCTCGCCTCGTCGCGATCCAGCGCGGGGACGCACCCGATGCGCACGGCTGGGTGGTGCCGGTCGATTAGCGACTTACAATCGTAACGCAGTTGCGGCAGTTTGGCGGGCATGACCCAGCTTGATCGCCGCCGTTTCGTCGCCGCCACCGCCGCGGCCTTCGCCGCGCTCTCCGCCTCCGGCTGCCACGCGCGCAACCTCGCGCGATCCGCCGCAGGCTACGGCCCGCTCGTACCCGATCCCGCTGGCCTGCTCGACCTGCCCAAGGGCTTCTCCTACCGGATCGTCTCCGCGCTCGGCGATGCGATGAGCGATGGCGGGACTGTCCCCGATGCGGCCGACGGCATGGGCTGCTTCGCGCTACCCGGCGGCAAGCTGGCACTGGTTTGCAACCATGAACTGCGCCCCGGCAAGGATAGCGGCGGGGCGCGCGGCGTCCATTACGATGCAGACAGCGCCGGTGCGATCCTGCCGGGCGGGACCACCACTTTGGTGCTTGATGCCGCGACCCTGAAGCTCGAGCGGCAATTCCGCTCGCTCTCGGGCACAATCCGCAACTGCGCGGGCGGGGTCACCCCGTGGGGCACCTGGCTGACCTGCGAGGAAGACGTCACCATGGCGGGAACCAAGGTGGGCAAAGACCACGGCTGGGTCTTTGAAGTACCCGCCGCTGCCACCGGCCCGGTCGATCCGGTGCCGCTAAAAGGACTGGGCCGCTTCAACCACGAAGCCGCCTGCATCGATCCGCGTACCGGCATCGTCTATCTGACCGAGGACCGCGACGATGGGCTGCTCTATCGCTTCTTGCCCAAGACCAAGGGCAAGCTGGCGGAAGGCGGCAAATTGCAAGCGCTTGCCCTCGCCGATCCAGCCAAGGGCGTGCCTGCTCCAGGCGGCTGGGTCAAAGTCCGCTGGATCGATCTCGATGATGTTGAAAGCCCCAAGGACGATCTGCGCAAACGCGGCGCGGCAGCCGGCGCGCTGACGTTCAAACGCGGCGAAGGTATCCACATGGGAGCTGGCGAGCTCTATTTCATGTGCACCAGCGGCGGCGCGGCGGGCCTTGGGCAAGTCTTCCGGCTAGATTGCCGCAAGGACCGACTGCAACTGTTCTTCGAATCGACCGACAAGGCGCAATTCAATTATGGCGACAACCTGACCATCGCCCCCGACGGCCAGCTGGTGATCTGCGAAGATCAGTACACCGAGGTGACCGACAACCATCTGCGCTGCCTGACCCGCGACGGCAGGCCCTACCCCCTCGCCCGCATCGCGATCCAGACCGAACCGGCCGGAGCCTGTTTTTCGCCCGATGGGAAGGTGCTGTTTGTTAACCTCTACAGCCCGGCCAAGACGCTGGCGATCACGGGGCCGTGGGCGCATCTGTAGCGGCGCTCCCCCAGTAGCTGGGATATCCGACACTTCGATTTCCGCCGTTTGAGCGTTAGGGGCTTCGTCCGCATTTCCCATTGATGGCATAAGCGCCTAAGCTGCCCACCACAGGGGAGCAGAAAATGGCAACAGAAACCGGCGTGAAGCCAGCCGGACAAACCGCCCTGGCGCTGATCGCGCTGATCGTATTTCTGGATATGACCGGGGTCGGGATCATCATTCCGGTGCTGCCCGGATTGATCACCGCGCTTTCGGGCGAGGATTTGCAGCACGCTGCCTTGATCGGCGGCGGGCTGCTGCTGGCCTATTCGGCAATGGTGTTCTTTTGCGCGCCGATCATCGGCGGCCTGAGCGACCGGTTTGGGAGACGGCCGGTGCTGCTGATCACCCTCACCGCGATGGGGATCGATTACTTCGTAATGGCCTGGGCACCCACGCTGCTCTGGCTCTTTATCGGCCGCTTGATCTCGGGCGCGATGGGGGCAACTTGGGCGGCGGCCAATTCGTGCATCGCCGATCTGTTTCCGCCAGAGGAGCGCGGCGCCAAGTTTGGCTTGCTCGGCGGCGCGGGCGCGGCAGGATTTGTGCTTGGCCCCGCGCTGGGTGGCCTGCTGGGCGAGTACGGGCTGCGCCTGCCGTTCATTGCCGCTGGCACGCTGGCGCTGGCCGGCGCGCTGATCGGCTGGTTCCGCTTCCCCGAAACCCTTGCGCCGGATCGCCGCCGCAGTTTCACCTGGAGCCGCGCCAACCCGCTGGGCACCCTGCTGCAGATGCGCAAACTGCCCTTGGTCATCGGCTTGATCGCCGTGATCTTCCTCACCAATCTGGCCAGTCAGGCAACGATGACGACCTGGGCCTTTTACCTGATCGAGAAATTCAGCTGGTCACCGTTTGACATCGGGGTGGTCACGGCGGTCTATGGTTTGCTGCTGGTGGCGGTCCAGGGCGGGCTGACCGGCAAGGCGATTGCCCGGTTCGGGGCGGTGCGCACCGCGACACTGGGCTTTCTGGGCGGAATCGTCGCTTTCGCCATCCTGGCCTTCGCCAATTCGGGGCCGGTGCTCTATCTGGGCGTGGTTATCGGATCGCTTGGCGGCCTGACCTTCCCGGCTTTCCAAGGCTTGATGAGCGCCCGCGTCGATCCCGATGCGCAAGGTGAGCTGCAAGGCGCGATCGCCTCTGCCCTTAGCATTTCGGCGCTGTGCGGCCCGCTGATCATGCCGCCGGTCTTCGCTGCGTTTACTGACGGCGCTGGACTCTACCTGCCCGGCGCGCCTTTTGTGCTGTCAGTGATCCTGATGCTGCTGGGCCTGCTGCTATTCGGATCGCTGGTGCGCACGCACTTGCGTGGGGCGGGAGTGGATTTGAAGTAAGTCCTTCCCTTCAGGTGCGGATGGTCAGCGTTTTCCTACGCGCGGCAAATCTGCCATGCTGCCAGCCATGCCGATTCACGCCAGCCCGATACCTGCGCAAGCGCGATGGACAGCGTCTCCGCCATTCTGCGGTATCGCCTGTCAATTTGGTGGTATACACAATAAATACCTATTGTTTTCAGAACAATACCGATCCAACTTCCAGGCATTGCGCAAGTTCCGCTTTTTTGGACCAGGACAGTGGTCCAAGCGGTCCACGCCTGTCGCGCAGCCGTCTGGCGCGGCATCGCCCACCGCACCCGCAATCAGCTTCTGCCGAAAGGACAGCCAATGACCGACACCCCTTACACTCCCCCCGCCGTTTGGACCTGGAACAAGGAAAACGGCGGGCAGTTTGCCAGCATCAACCGCCCCACCGCGGGCGCGCAGACTGAGAAGGAGCTGCCCGTCGGCAAGCATCCGTTCCAGCTCTATTCGCTCGGCACGCCCAACGGCATGAAAGTGACCATCATGTTCGAGGAGCTGCTGGAGGCGGGCCACAGCGGCGCGGAATACGATGCCTGGCTGATCAACATCGGCGCGGGCGATCAGTTCGGATCGGGCTTTGTGGCGATCAATCCCAATTCCAAGATCCCGGCACTGCTCGATCGCTCTGGCCCGGAACCGATCCGGCTGTTTGAAAGCGGCGCAATGCTGCTGCATCTGGCCGAAAAGTTCGGGGCCTTCATCCCCACCGATGCCAAAGGCCGCGCCGAGTGCCTCAGCTGGCTGATGTGGCAAATGGGTTCAGCCCCGTTCATCGGCGGCGGGTTCGGGCATTTCTATGCCTATGCGCCGATCAAGATCGAATATGCGATTGATCGCTATGCGATGGAAACCAAGCGGCTGTTCGATGTGGCCGACAAGCGTTTGGCCGAGGTCCCCTATCTGGCGGGGGACCAGATCACGATTGCCGATTTCGCTGCTTTCCCCTGGCTCGGCGCGCTCTATCGGGGCCTCGCCTACAACGACGCCAAGACCTTCCTGAGCCTGGACGAATATACCAACGTCGGACGCTGGGTGATGGAACTCAACAGCCGCCCCGGCACGCGCCGCGGGCTGGTGGTCAACCGCGCGCAGGGTGAGGAAGGCACGGTGCTGCTCGAACGCCACGACGCCAGCGATTTCGACAAGCTGAAACCCGGAACGCTTTGACAGCGGAGGTGGTTGCCAAGCCCGGTCGCTCTGCTAAGAGGCCGCGCGTTGCTGGGGCGTAGCCAAGCGGTAAGGCACCGGTTTTTGGTACCGGCATGCGAAGGTTCGAATCCTTCCGCCCCAGCCAGCGATTTCGACGAAACCCGATACTGGGGCGGAAGGGTTCGAACCTTCGCCACCAAAGACCAAGGTTCGAGCCGGAGCGCAGCGGAGGCGACCGGAATGAGGTAGAGGACAATCCTTCCGCCCCAGCCAGACACGCAGATTAGGGCCGCGCAAACCAAATGACATGGCGCGGGCCCTTGCCCTTGCCGGTGGCATCGTAGCGCGCCCGCACCTCTACCTCTTCGACATCGAACCCTACGTCACCTAGCCGCCGCGCGAACTTGGGATCGGGTGCGGCGGACCAGACTGCGAGGATGCCGCCCGGAGCCAGCGCGCGGCGGGCGTTGTGCAGCCCCGCTTTGGAATAGATCCGATTGTTCTCTGTCCGCACGAGCCCATCGGGGCCGTTGTCGACATCAAGCAGGATCGCATCGAATGGCTCTGGCGCGAGCAGCATCGCGTCGGCGACGTCGTCCATCTTGAGCCGCACCCGCGGGTCGTCGAGACATCCATCGGCGACCTCGGCCATCGGCCCGCGCGCCCAGTCGACGATCTCGGGCACCAGTTCGGCCACGGTCACCCGCCCTTGAGGACCCATTTGGCTGAGCGCGGCGCGCAAGGTGAAACCCATGCCGTAGCCGCCGATCAGCAGGTGCGGCGCAGGGTTGCCCTTCAACCGTTCCAGCGACAGCCTCGCCAGCGCCTCCTCCGAGCCGCGCATCCGGGTGGACATCAGCTCATTGTGCCCCAGCACGATCATGAAGTCGCGGCCATGGGCGAAAAGCTTCAGTTCCTCGCCGCCAGGAACCTGAGCGGTGCCGAGGAGCTCGCGGGTTATCATGCGGCGCGGGCTGAGCGCTCCACCGCCTCTTGGTTGAGCATGTCAGCCAGCAGGAAAGCGAGTTCGATCGACTGCGCGGCGTTCAGCCGCGGGTCGCAATGGGTGTGATAGCGATCGGCGAGTGCTTCGCTGCTGATCGCCACCGCGCCGCCCATACATTCGGTCACGTCCTGCCCGGTCATCTCGATATGGATGCCGCCCGCGTGGGTCCCCTCCGCCCGGTGCACCGCAAAGAAGCCGCGCACTTCGTTCAGGATTCGGTCGAATGGCCGAGTCTTGAAGCCGCTGTCGGCCTTGATCACGTTGCCGTGCATCGGATCGCACGACCAGACCACCGGATGCCCTTCGCGCTTCACCGCGCGCACCAAGGGCGCGAGACCTGCCACAACCTTGTCATCGCCAAAGCGGCTGATGAGCACAATCCGCCCAGCCTCGTGGCCCGGGTTGAGCACGTCGAGCTGGCGCAGCAGTTCGTCGGGTGCCAGGCTTGGTCCGCACTTGAACCCTATCGGATTGCCCACCCCGCGCAGGAACTCGACGTGCGCCGAGCCTTCGAAGCGGGTCCGGTCGCCAATCCACAGCATGTGGGCCGAGCAATCGTACCAGTCACCGGTCAGCGAATCCCGCCGGGTCATCGCCTGCTCATAGGGCAAATGCAGCGCCTCGTGGCTGGTGTAGAAGCTGGTGCCTTGCAATTGCGGAACAGTCTGCGGATCGATCCCGCAGGCCTCCATGAAATCGAGCGCCTCGCCAATCCGGTCGGCGGTCTGGGCGAAGCGTTCGGCCCAGGGCGTGCGGCCCATGAAATCGAGCGTCCACTGGTGAACCTGGCGCAGGTTGGCATAACCGCCGGTTGAAAACGCACGCAGCAGGTTGAGTGTCGCGGCAGACTGCGAATAGGCTTGGAGCAGCCGCTGCGGATCGGGAATGCGCGCTTCAGGCGTGAACTCGATCCCGTTGATGTTGTCGCCCAGGTAGCTCGGCAGCTCGACATCGCCCTGCACTTCGACCGGCGAGCTCCGCGGCTTTGCGAACTGCCCGGCCATCCGCCCGACCTTGATCACCGGCTGCTTGCTGGCGAAGGTCAGCACCACTGCCATCTGCAGCAACACGCGA
>CAZVMC010000096.1:0-1291 GCA_964628635.1 uncultured Novosphingobium sp.
CTCGCCCAGATCGAGCTGTTCACCAAGAGCAGCGAGTACAAGAACGAGGTCTATGTCCTGCCCAAGCACCTCGACGAAAAGGTCGCGGCGCTGCACCTTGAAAAACTTGGCGTAAAGCTGACGACCCTTAGCCAGAAGCAGGCCGATTACATCGGCGTGCCGCAGGCCGGACCGTTCAAGCCGGATCACTATCGCTACTAAAGCGCTTTCGCGAAACTCCACTCGATCCTCGCCTTCGAGGCGAGGTGGCATCGCGCAGCGATGACGGAGTGGTGATAACAAAGCGCGCGGTAGCGCGATGGCTGCTACCGCAGCCATTGTGTTCACCACTCCGTCCGCTGCGCGGCCACCTCGCCTCAAGGCGAGGATTGGGTTTAGAATTGCCATAAGCCGGCTTAAGCATCGCCTTGCGCTTGCCTTCGCTTGCGGCCCCGCATAGCGCTAATCCCATGACGCTTACCCCAACCGTGCTGGCCCTCATGGGGCTGCTGCTGGCGGCCTGGACGCTCGCCGCGGTCTGGGGTTTGCTGTGGGCGCAGCGCAAGGCACGACGCGCAGAATCGGCGCAGCGGCTGGCCAAGCGGCTGGGCCGGATGGTCGATGACAGTCCGGCGCTGCCGCTGCTGGTCCGCGTTGACGGTCGGATCGAAGCGCCGCAGCGACTGGCCAACTGGCTGGGGCTGGAGGCAGTGCCGCAGTATCTGACCGAGCTTGATGGCGGCGGCGCTGACGGCAAGGGCGGGGGGCTGCACTCCGAGCAACTCGCCGAACTGACCGAAGCGGTGCGCCGGACCCAAAAGACCGCCGCGCCGTTCCGGATGGTTGCCACCCCGCGCGGCTCCAGCCGCAGCCTCGCTCTGCGCGGGCATCTGGCCGATCCGCAAGTCTCACCCGGCGGCGCTGCGCTGGTCTGGGTCTTCGACTTTTCGGAGAGCGAGAGCGAACTGGTCAAGCTGCGTTCGGAAGCGGCTCATGCACGGCGCGATTTCACGGCGCTGGTCGGCCTGATCGAAGCCGCGCCACTGCCGATGTGGTTCCGTTCACCCGATGGCGCGCTGCAATTGGTCAACACGGCCTATGTCGCCGCCGTCGGGGCCGAGAACGCGCGCACGGTGGTCAGCGAGCAGATCGAGCTGATCGAGAGTGTCGATGGGCTCACCGCGCAGCAGATTGCGTTGCAAGCGGCGGGCAAGAACCTGCCGATTGAGCGCGTGGTCAGTGCCACGATCGACGGTCAGCGCCGCGCGCTGCGGGTCAGCGATCTGCCGCTGGGCGAAGAAGGGATTGCCGG
>CAZVMC010000096.1:1391-3929 GCA_964628635.1 uncultured Novosphingobium sp.
CCCGATGGTTCGCACCTCAGGATCGTTGCCCAGCCGCTGCCCGATGGCGGATTGCTGCTGATTGCCGAGGACCGGACCGAGCAGCTCAAACTGTCGGCCACGCGCGACACCCTGCTGCGCACCCGCACCGCCACTTTCGACAGCCTGTTCGAATCGGTCGCGGTCTTCGCTCCCGATGGGCGGATGCAGCTGTGGAACCGGCGCTTTGCCAAGGATTGGGGGCTTGAGGCGGAGTTCCTCGACACGCACCCCCATGCCGACAAGCTGCTGGAAAAGATCGCGGCGCGGCTCAAGCGGCCCAATCTGGCCAAGGCGGTGGGCGATGTCATCCGCGCCGCCACGCTGGAGCGCAAGCAATCGAGCAGCCGTGCGCGACTGGCCGATGGCCGCACCTTGCGGCTCACGGGCGTGCCGCTGCCCGATGGGAATGGCCTGCTGACCGTGCTCGACATTACCGATTCCGAAAAGGCCGCCGAAGCGCTCAAGCAGCGCAACGCCGCGCTGACTGAGGCCGATGCGCTCAAGACGCGCTTTCTGGCCAGCATGAGCTACGAATTCCGCACCCCGCTGACCTCGATCGGTGGCTTTGCCGAACTGCTGCAGGCCGGGCTGGGTGGTGAGCTCACCGAGCAGGGGCAGGATTACCTCAAGGCGATTCTTGCCTCAGTCGAGCGACTGGGGGAGCAGATCGATTCGGTGCTCGATCTCTCGCAAAGCGAAGCCGGGATGCTGCCGCTGGCGCGCGAGGAAATCGACGTGTTCGATTTCGTGACCAAGCTGGTCGAAGAACGTGCGCCTGCGATCAAGGCAGCGGGGCTGACGCTCGATCTGCGCGGCGACAAGAGCGCGGGGCGGGTCATCGGCGATCCGCGGCGACTGGGGCGGGCGGTGGGCCATGTGCTCGACAATGCGATTGCGGCAACGCCAGCGGGCGGGCGGATCCTGGTCGAGGCGGGGCACCACCGCAAGAAGGCGCGGATCGTCGTGTCCGACAATGGACCGGGGATGGATGCGGCCACGCTGGCACGGGCACTCCAGGGCATCAAGGTCAGCGCCGATGGCTCGATGGTTGAGCGCCGCCAGGGGCTTGGCCTGCCGCTCGCGCGCCAATTGATCGAGGCGCATGGGGGCAGCTTCGAACTGCTGTCAGAGCCCGGAGAAGGCACCGCTGCGATCATCGAGCTGCCGTGACGCTCGAACTGCCCGATCTCGCCGCCATGACGGCATTCGGCGCACGCATTGCCGCGGCGCTCCGTCCTGGCGATGTTCTGGCGCTGTCGGGCGGGCTGGGCGCGGGCAAGACCACGCTCGCGCGCGCGGTGATCGCCGCGCTGGGCCATCCCGGCGAAGTGCCAAGCCCCAGCTTCACGATCATCGAGACTTATGATCCGCCGCTGGTACGCTTGTCGCTGGTCCACGCCGACTTTTACCGGCTGGAGCATCCGGATGAGGTGAGGGAACTGGGCCTCGATGATTATCGCGAGGGCGCCGCACTTATCGCCGAGTGGCCTGAAAACGCGGGCGGATTTGAAGCTGAGCCGGGTTGTCTTTCTATCGTTCTTGAAACTGCGGAAATGGGGCGGATTGCGATTGCGCGGGCCGGGACGGATTGGCTAGGGCGCGAGCCATGGAAGTAAAGTTCCCGGACGGCCTAGAGGCCTTTCTTGCCCGCGCCGGTTGGGGCGAGGCGGCGATTGAGCCGCTGCCCGGCGATGCCTCGTTCCGCCGTTACTTCCGGCTCCGCCGGGGCGAGCAAACCGCGATGCTGATGGACGCGCCGCCGCCGCACGAGGATCCCGAACCCTTCCTGCGCGCGGCCAAGTGGCTCGACGAAAACGCGCTGCGCGCTCCCCGGATCCATGCCGAAGACACTGCACGCGGGCTGATCCTGCTCGAAGATTTCGGCGAAGTACGGATGCGCGACTATCTGGACGAATGGCCGGGTGACGAGGTGGCGATATATTCCGCCGCAGTCGATGCGTTGGTCGAATTGCACCGACTGCCGCCGGGGCCGTTCCTCGACTACTCGCTGAGCGAGTATATGCGCGAAGTCCGGCTGCTGACCGAGTGGTATTGTCCGGCGCAAGGGCTGGCGGTCGATAGCGCTGGATATGGCGCGGCCTGGGAACAGGTGCTGGTCCAGTTGCTCCCCCGGCAGCGGCCCGGTGTGGCCGTGCTGCGCGATTATCATGCCGAAAACATCATGTTGCTGGGCAGTCTTGAGAAACAAGGTTTGCTTGATTTTCAGGACGCACTCAACGGCCACCGGGCTTACGATCTGGTCTCGCTGCTGCAGGATGCGCGGCGCGATGTGTCGCCCCAGCTCGAAGCGGCGATGTTCGATCGCTACGTCCAGTCAGCGGGGCCTGGTGATGATTTCCTCGCTGACTATGCCCGGCTCGGCGCGCAGCGGAATGCCAAGATCGTCGGGATTTTCGTGCGGCTGTGGAAGCGTGACGGCAAGCGCCGCTATCTTGATCTGATCCCTCGCGTTTGGGGCCTGCTCGAACGCGATCTGAGCCACCCGGCGCTGGCGCC
>CAZVMC010000096.1:4029-9061 GCA_964628635.1 uncultured Novosphingobium sp.
ATGATCATGGCCGCGGGCAAGGGCACGCGGATGATGCCGCTCACGGCCACCAGGCCCAAACCGCTGATCGAAGTGGCGGGGACGACCTTGCTCGATCACGTGCTCGATCTGCTGCGCGATGCCGGGGTGGGGCGGATCGTGGTCAATGTTCATTATTTCCCCGAGCAGATTGAGCGGCATCTTGAGGCGAATGCTCAGGATTTCGACGTAAGCATATCCGACGAAAGGGAATTGCTCCGCGATACCGGCGGCGGGTTGATTCAGGCCTTGCCGCTGATCGATGCCGATCCGTTTTTCTGCATCAACGCCGATAACTGGTTCGCCGATACCGAAGAGCATGCGCTGGAGCGGATGGCCAAGGCCTGGGATCCGGCCAAAATGGACGTGCTGATGCTGGTCGTGCCGTTCGAGCATGCTGGCAACACACAAGGGCAGGGGGATTTCGATCTTGATGCGCAGGGCCGCCTCTCGCGCGAGGGTCCCAAGCGCACGCGGCCCTATGTCTGGACGGGGATCCAGCTGCTGGCCAGGCACGTGATTGTCGATCCGCCCGCCGATGTTTTCTCAACCAACGTCTTCTGGGACCGGGCAATCGCAAAGGGGCGCTGCTTCGGGGTGGTTCACGATGGCGATTGGTTCGATGTCGGCTACCCCGCGGCCATCGCGATGACCGAGGCTGCGCTTGGCCATGTCGGCGGCTAAGGGACCGCAGCTTTACTCGATCGCCGCGCACCGCGGCTTTGCCGATGCGCTCGTGGCAGGGCTGATCCCCCGTTATGCCGAACCCGACTTCGGCCTGGCGCGCCTCACCCTGCTGCTCCCCAACCGCCGCGCCGAACGGATCGTGACCGAGGCCTTTGTGCGCCTGTCAGGCAGCGGCATGCTGCTGCCGCGCATGGCGATGGTCGGCGATCTCGATCTGGATGAAACGCTAGGGCCGCTGCTCGATCCGCTTGGCGCGGGAAGCGAAATTCCGCCCGCAGCCGATCCGGTCCGGCGCTGGCTGCGACTTGCGGACCTGCTCCGCGATGAACTGGGCAAGGACGCACCCAAGACCCCCGGCCTGCTGCGGCTGGCCTTTGAGACCGGGCGAACGATGGACCGGCTTGCCGCTGAGGGGATCGAACTGGGCGACCTGCTCGACGCGCGGGTCGCCGGGATCGTCGGCGAACAGGCCGCGCATTGGCAGGCCTCGACCCGCACTTTCGCAAGAGTACAAGCGCGCTGGCTGGCCGAACTGGCCGAGCGCGGCGAGGTCGATGCCCCGGTGCGGCGCAATCTGCTGTTCGCTCACGCGGCGCGGCGCTGGCGTAAGGATCCGCCCGCCAATCCGGTGGTCGCGGCGGGGGTGGCCAATGCCTCACCCGCGCTGGCGCGGCTGCTGCGGGTGGTGAGCGAATTGCCGCAAGGCGCGGTGATCCTGCCCGATCTCGATCTGGCGCTAGATCAAGCGGCGTGGGATTCGCTTGGAACCGCGGGATCGCCGGCCGCGCCGGACGATCCGCCGTTCGGGCGCGATGATGCGATGGTGCATCCGCAGTATCACCTTAAGCTGCTGCTGGCGCGGATGGGCGTCGCGCGGGAGGAGGTCGATCCCTGGCATCGCGCTGGCCTTTCCGCCGCGCCGCCGGAGCGGAGCCGGGCGATTTCGAATCTGTTCCTCCCGCCTGCCGGCAGCGCGGGCTGGGTGGCGCTCAAAGCCGATCAGCGACGGCTCGCTGGCGTGCGGCTGATGGAGGCCGCGCATCCGGGCGAGGAGGCGCAGGCGGTGGCCTTGCTGATCCGGCAGGCGCTAGAAGTGCCGGAAAAGCGCGTGGCGCTGGTCACCCCTGATCGCGGGCTGGCGGCGCGGGTGGTGGCGCACCTCAAGCGGTGGGGGGTGAATGCCGACGATACCGCCGGTCAGCCGCTGCCCCATACTGCGGCGGCGCGGGTGATGCTGCTGCTGGCCGAAGTCGCAGCCAGCAAGGTCTCGCCCGTGCCGCTGCTGGCTTTGCTCACGCACCCGCTGGTCGGCGGGGGCGAGGGGCGCGCGGCCTGGCTCGACAATGCCCGTGCGCTCGATCTTGAGCTGCGCGGTCCCCGGCCTGCGCCCGGCTTAGAACCGATCCGTGCGGCCATTGCCAGGCTTGCCCAACGCGAACGCGGCGTGGATATCGCCGCTTGGTGGGCCGGGTTGGAGGCCACACTGGAACCGCTGCTTGAGCTCCCGGAGGAGGCGGGGCTGAGCGATGCACTCGATCAGCTTGCCGTCGCTGGTGAAAGCCTGTGCGGGGAGGGGCTGTGGGGCGAGGCCGGGGGGCGGGCGCTATCGGCTTGGCTGGAAGAGCTGCGCGCGGCAGCCGCAACGGTCGGCACCCGGCTTTCCCCCGAAGACTTGCCGCGTGTGCTGCGCAACGCGATGGACCGAGTGGCGGTGCGGCCCAGCTGGGGCGGGCATCCGCGGGTCGCGATCTACGGCCTGCTCGAAGCCCGGATGAGCCGGGCCGATCTGGTGATCTGCGCGGGCCTGACCGAAGGCACCTGGCCGGCCACGCCCAGTCCCGAACCGCTGCTGCCCCCGGCGGTGCTGCGCGCACTGGGCGTGCCGGGGGGCGAGTTCCGGATCGGTCTGGCCGCGCACGATCTAGCAGGCATGCTGGGCGCACCCGAAGTGGTGCTGAGTTGGGCACAGCGCGACGCGAGCGGCCCGGTGATCCCCAGCCGCTTTGTGCTGCGGGTGCAGGCCATGCTGGGCGATCTGGCCGACGCGCACCGCGAGACGGAGGCGCTAGCTCTGGCCCGCGCGATCGATGCCGCACCCGCCGCGCCGCCCTATCCGCGCCCGCAGCCGCGCCCTTCTGCTGCGCAGCGCGATGTGCCGCTGGCAGTCACCGCGATCGACCGGCTGCGCGGCGATCCTTACCAGTTCTACGCCTCGGCCATCCTGCGGCTGCGTCGGCTTGATCCGCTCGATGCTGATCCCTCCCCGGCCTGGCAGGGGACTGTGGTCCACAATGTGATGGAACGCTGGCACAAGGCCGGGGGCCGCGCGGGCGAACTGTTGGCCATCGCGCAGGAAGAGCTCGCGGCGATGCAGGCCCACCCCGTCACCCGCAGCCTGTGGTGGCCGCGGCTCGCCAAGGGGCTCGAGTGGATCGATGCGCAGATTGCCAAGGACAGCGGCGAAGGCCGAGCGGTGCTGCACAGCGAGATCAAGGGCGAGATGACGCTGGCCGGGGTAAAGGTCCACGGCCGGGCTGATCGGATCGACCGCAAGGCCGACGGCACGCTGGTGGTGGTCGATTACAAGACTGGAAAGCCGCCTTCGGGTTGGCAGGTGAAGGATGGCTTCGCGCTGCAACTCGGCACCTTGGGCCTAATCGCTGCAGCGGGCGGGTTTACCGGGGTCAGCGGCAGGCCCGATGGCTTCGAATACTGGTCGTTCGGCAAGAGTGACAAGAGCGAAACCGGGTTTGGTTACAGCTACGAACCGGTTGCCGAAGGCCGTAAGGCCGGCCTGCCGCGCGCCGAATTCCTGAGCGAGACCGAGCGCTACCTGCGCGAGGCGATTGAATTCTGGATCACCGGCGACCGGCCGTTCACCGCGCGGCTCAACCCCGACATCGGCGGCTACAACGATTTCGACCAGCTGATGCGCCTCGACGAATGGCAAGCGCGCGGGGATGCGGCATGAGCAGGGTCTACCCTCTCCAAGGCAATCAGCGCCCCGCGGTCGATCCGGGCGAGGTGGTCTGGCTCTCTGCCTCGGCGGGGACCGGCAAGACGCAGGTGCTGTCCGCGCGGGTGTTGCGGCTGCTGCTGCAAGCCGATGTCCGGCCCGAGCAGGTCCTCTGCCTGACCTTCACCAAGGCCGGGGCAACCGAAATGGCCACCCGGATCAACGAAGTTCTGGCGCACTGGGTCCGCGCGAGCGAGACTGAGCTGTTCGCCGATCTGGAAGCCATCGGCGCGGCCTCCGGGCCGGAGTCGATTCAGCGCGCGCGGCGGTTGTTTGCCGAAGTGCTCGATTGCCCGGGCGGCGGCCTCAGGATCGATACGATCCACGCCTTCGCGCAGTGGCTGCTCGCCGCATTCCCCAGCGAGGCCGGGCTGCTCCCCGGTGTGAAGGCCATGGAGGACCGCGAGCGCGACCTGCTGCTGCGCGAGGTGCTGGCCGCGATGCTGCTCGATGCCGAACAGGAAAACGATGTCGCTACGCTGGCTGCACTTGCGAAGCTCTCGGTCGAGATGGGGCCGCAAGCTGTGCCAAGCTGGCTGCTGCGCTGCGCCAAAGCGCGTGAGGCCTGGGAAGGGCCGGGCGGGTGGCAGCCCCCGATGCGCGGCAATGTGCTGCGGCTACTGGGGTTGCCGAGCGATGCCAGTTCTGCCGAGCTTCCCGGACTGTGCGACGATTACACTTTCGCGGTCGATGCACTGGAATGCTGCCTGGCGGCTTACCGGCAATGGAACACGGCATCGGGTGAAAAAATCGCCGTCCCGCTGGCGGAGTGGCTTGCAGCCGAACCGCAGGTGCGCGCCGACACGATCGACACGCTCTATGGGGCGCTGTTCAACAAGGATGAGCAGCCCAAATATCTCAAGAACGTGTTGAAGTTTGAGGAGCACATCGAGGAAGCAGCGGCGGAAGTGCTCGCCAGCTGTATCGCTGTCCGCGAACGCAAGGCGCTGCTTGAGCTGGCCGATTTCCTCACTCCTGCGCTCGAGGTGGGGCGCAAATTCTCGCTGCTGTGGGACGAAGCAAAGGCGCGCGCGGGCTATATCGATTTCGACGATCAGATCCGGCAGGCCGCGCAACTGCTCAATCGCAGCGAGTTGTCGGACTGGATCCGTTACAAGCTCGATCGGCAGTTCGATCATATCCTGGTCGATGAAGCGCAGGATACCAACGAAGCGCAGTGGCAGATCATCGACGCGCTGACCGGCGATTTCTTCGCGGGCGAGGGGGCCCATGCCGACAAGCTGCGTACGCTATTTGTGGTCGGCGATTACAAGCAGGCGATCTTCCGCTTTCAGGGGACCAGCCCGGAAA
>CAZVMC010000097.1:0-7565 GCA_964628635.1 uncultured Novosphingobium sp.
CACCAAGATCGCTGCCAATCCGCCTTTTGCCGTGCGGATGACCAAGCGCCTGCTGTGGGAAGCGCGCCGCGCCGATCTGGCGACGATCCTTGAGATGTCGGCCGCCATGCAGGCCGTGGCCCATGCCACCGCCGACCATGGCGAGGCGGTCGATGCCTTCCTTGAAAAACGCTCCCCGGTGTTCAAGGGCGACTGACAACCCCCAACCTCCGCTCGACACGAACGGGCGCAAAGGATTGTGCTGACATTATGATGTGAGGCGATTTGAGTATCACACTAAGATGTGATATTTCGCGAATCATGTCTACCGATCTCATCGAACGCGTCCGCCGTCTGGTCACCGATGGCGGCATGTCGCGCGCTGGCCTCGCCCGCGCGGCTGGGCTCCACGCCAATACCCTGCGTGATTGCACCGAGCCAGACTGGAACCCCACCGCCGAAACGCTGCGCAAGCTGGAAGCCTTCCTGTGGGACAGCGATGACGAACCCGTGCTCGTCCCGATCGAGGAAATCATCGAGGAAGCCCGCAACGGGCGGATGTTCATTCTGGTCGACGACGAAGACCGCGAGAATGAGGGCGACCTGATCATCCCGGCGCAGATGGCCACGCCCGATGCGATCAACTTCATGGCCACTCACGGCCGCGGGCTGATATGCCTGACGCTGACCCGCGAACGCACCGAGCATCTCGGGCTCGAGCTAATGAGCCGCGCCAATGGCACCCGCCACGAAACAGCCTTCACCGTATCGATCGAAGCGCGCGAAGGCGTGACCACCGGGATCTCCGCCGGAGACCGTGCCCGCACGGTGGCGGTGGCAATCGATGCGACCAAGAACCGGCAGGATATCGTAACCCCCGGCCACGTCTTCCCGCTGATCGCGCGTGACGGCGGAGTGCTGGTCCGCGCTGGGCACACCGAAGCCTCGGTCGATATCGCGCGGCTCGCCGGCCTCAACCCCTCGGGCGTGATCTGTGAGATCATGAACGAGGACGGCACCATGGCGCGGATGGACGATCTGGTGCCCTTCGCCCGGCGGCATGGGTTGAAGATGGGCACAATCCGCGATCTGATCGCCTATCGCCGCAAGCACGATCATCTGGTCGAACAGCGCGCCGAGATGGAGTTTCAGAGCCGCTGGGGCGGCACCTGGACCGCCAAGACTTTCTACAACAAGGCGACCGGCGATGAGACGATCGCGCTGGTCAAAGGCACGATCTCGCCTGACAAGCCCACTCTGGTGCGAATGCATACGATGAGCATGTTTGTCGATGTGTTTGGCGAAACCAACGAACGCTCGGGTCTGCTTTCCAACTCGATGGAACTGATCGCCGAGCACGGCAGCGGCGTGCTGGTGCTGATCAACAAGCCGATGCGCGGGATGGTCTCTCGATTCATGCAGCTGCGCAAGGAAGGCAAAAGCGCGGGCGCCCCGGAAATCGAACAGTTGCGCGATTACGGCGTTGGCGCGCAGATCCTCGCGGAGCTCGGCGTGCACGACATGATCCTGCTGACCAACACCCACCACACCTTGGCGGGCCTCGACGGCTATGGCTTGTCAATCGTGGGCGAGCGGCCAATCGACGGCACAGCAGGCGAGTAGACCCGCTGGTCTCGACGACCGCCATCGGCCTCGCGCTGGCCTGCTTTTCCGCGCTGAGCACGTCGCTGGCCCACGCCTTGCTCAAGCATGGGGAAGACAAGCTGGCGGTGCAGGCCTGGGTGCGCCTGACCGAACTGGCGGTCGCCCTGCCCCTCGCGGCACTGGTTGGCTTGCCGCCAGCCTATCTCTGGCCCTGGCTGCTGCTCGCCGGGTTGGTTCACGTGATCTATCAATATGTGCTGACCTGGTCTTACCGGGTCAGCGACTTCACCCTGGCTTTTCCGATTGCTCGCGGAGTCACGCCGTTGATCTCCGCGCTGCTGGCGATGCTCTGGCTGGGCGACACCCTCAGCCCGGTCGCCATCGGCGGCGTGGCGCTGGTCTCGTTCGGACTGCTCAGTCTGGCCTGGGGCTCGGGCATTCCACGGCACGGGATTGCCCTGGCCTGTCTGGCCGGCCTGCTCACCTGCGCCTACACGCTGATCGATGCCAAAGGTATGCGGCTTTCGCCGGATATTTTGACCTTTCTCGTCTGGTTCTTCGTGATCGATGGACTGGGCATGCCGTTGTTGCTGCTGGCCCGCGATGGACGCGGTGCAATGAAAAGCCTCAAGCCTGAAATGCGGACCGGCATTTTCGCCGGGATCATGGCAATGCTGGCCTTCGTTCCCGCCCTGATCGCCTTCCGCCTTGCGCCCGTCGGCGCGGTTGCGGCAATTCGCGAAGGCAGCGTGATCATCGGGCTTGCCTTGGGCGCGAAGCTGCTCAAGGAGGAATTGAGCCGCCGCCGGGTGATCGGCGGGGTGCTGGTCACGCTGGGCGCGGCGATCATCGTCCTGGCGACAGCCAGAGTTTGAAGGATTACCAATGGCAAAGTTTCTGATTGTTGAGGCGCGGTTCTACGATCACCTCAACGATATGCTGATCACTGGCGCAAAGGCCGCAATCAAGGCTGCGGGCCACCAGTCCGAAGTGATCACCGTTCCCGGCGCGCTGGAGATCCCCGGAGCGATCGCGCTGGCCGATCAGGCCGATCGCTATGACGGCTACGTCGCTATCGGTGTGGTAATCCGGGGGGAGACCTATCACTTCGAAATCGTCGCAGGCGAATCCGCGCGCGGCATTATGGCGCTGACCATGGACGGCGTGGCTATCGGCAACGGCATCCTGACCGTAGAGAATGAAGCCCAGGCACTGGTCCGCGCCGATCCGGCGCAAAAGAACAAGGGCGGTGAAGCGGCTGAAGCCGCCATTGCCCTCCTCGCCCTCAAGGAGAAATTCGCATGAACCGCCATCCTGCGCTGTCTGGCCTCAAACTGGTCTTGGGCGGAAATGTCTTCGGCTGGACCGCGGACAAGGACACCAGCTTCGAGGTGCTCGACGCCTATTACGAGGCCGGCGGCCGCATGGTCGATACGGCAGAAGTCTATTCAGCCTGGGTTCCGGGCCACAAGGGCGGTGAGAGCGAGGCCGTGATCGGCGCCTGGATGAAGGACCGCGGCGTGCGCAAGGATATGCGCATCGCCACCAAAACTGGATGGGGTCAGGATCACGGCGATCTGAACCCGGCGACCCTTGCTGCACGTCTGAACGCATCGCTGGAGCGGCTTCAAACTGACTATGTCGATCTCTACTACGCCCACGTGGATGATCCCAAGTCCCCGCAAGACGAAGTTGCGGCAGGTTTTGGCGCGTTGGTAGCTGCCGGCAAAGTGCGCGAACTCGGTGCATCGAACTTCACCGAGGAACGGCTGCGCAGCGCGATTGCCGCTGCCAAAGCCCTTGGCGTTCCCGGCTACACCGTGCTGCAAAACGAGTACAACCTGCTCGAACGCGCAGCTTTCGATGCCGACTATCAGAACTTCTGCGTCGCCACCGATGTCGCGATGCTACCCTACTTCGGTCTGGCCAGCGGCTATCTGACCGGCAAGTATCGCAAGTCCGCCGACTTCGACAAATACCCGCGCGGTGACCGGCTGAAGAAGTACGCAGACCGTGGCCCTGCCCTGCTCGCAATCATGGACCGGATCGCGAAAGATTGCGAGGCCACCGTCGCGCAAGTGGCGCTGGCATGGCTGCTCGATCAACCGGGGATCGCCGCCCCGATCGCCAGCGCGACCACGCCCGATCAGCTTGATGAGCTAGTGGAGGCGGTCGATATCGAGCTGATGCCCGAGCAGATCACGCAGCTCAACAAGGCGGTGGCTACGCCCGATTGACGCACGGTGCTGGGCGGGCTGCCTTCAGCCAAGGTCAAGGAATTCGCGCAACCCCATCGGCGCGTAGGGGCCGATGATCAATTGCTCAAACACGCCGAAGCCTTCGCCGTGACGATCACTGGTGACGCGGCAGGGCAGCTGGACGTGGAAGTTGTCCATTGCGCCGGGGCTGCATTGCTCAAGCCCGAAATCCTCACGCTCGACCGCAAGCGGGCCGTGGTAGAGGCCATGGCCCCACTTGGGCGAGGTATAGCCCAGCCCGCGCATCTGGAAGCGGCCGACCGGTTCAAGGCTGAGAGTCTCCGGTCCATCAGGCCCCTCTATCACCAAAGTGCCCGTATCCGGCCAACGGGTGCCGGACTTGAGCGGCGCGCTCAATTCGCCTTCGGTTTCGATCAGAGCTGCGGCATCGACCCCGTCGGGTGCAATCACCGCGCGCGTGTTCCACTTGTTGCCTTTGGCATCGGCATTGACGTGAAAGAACACCGAGCGATCGGCGAAGTTGAGCGGGGTCCATTGCCAGAAGAACCCCGGGATCACCCCGCTGCCGTGCGATTGCTCATCGCGCGTGCCGACCGGGCGCACGCCCCAGGAGCGGTCGCGGGTGCCGACGGTGCCGGGAGCGCAGTCGATCCGCACTCCGTCGATCTCGATCCAGCCTTGGTAATGACCGTTCTGGGTCAGCCGGGTATAGTCCATGAAGGTGCGCGGGCCGATCCGGTGGATGAAGCGCGGCTCCTCGATTGGGAAAGCGCGGCCGGTGAAGGTCAGGTCGGCCTTCACCCCCTCGCCATCGACGATCACCCGCAGTTTCCGCAGTGGTTCGATGACCTCGATCCGGATCGGCCCACACCGTAGGTCCATCCGCTCCATCCCGAGCTCGCGGCTGGCATGGAGATTGACCTGCACCCCGTCACGGATCGCGCTGAAATGCGCATCGCAAACGTTGAGGTGCGGGTAGATCCCGAAGGCCGCCGCGAAAAAGCCTGAGCCATCGGGCGCATAACCGTTGAAGAAATAACGGTCGTAGAAGTTGCGGTCAGTCCCCGCATAAGCGACCGGCTCGGGAGTCTGGTGCAGCGGATAGTCGTCGCCTTTGGTCAGTACCATCCGTCTATCCCTTCAGTTTGTCGAGACTGCCGTGCTGCAGCGCCAGCGCGCAGCCACCGCGCGCCATCGAGAGGAAATTGGCATCGCCGCGCGCGGTGCGCTCGACATAGGCCGCGCTGAACACTGCGGTGAAGACCCCGTGGAGCGCGCCGATCACGTAATCGTCCCACACGTCGTCGCGCGTCAGCGGCACCCCGCGCGCGGTCATTTCGGCGCAGTAGAGATCGAGCAACTCACCCTCATGCGCACGGCGCAGATCATCGCCGATCCCGGTGCCGAGGAAATAACCGATGTCGGTCAGCGGATTGCCAACCGCGACGGTCTGCCAATCGAGCACCGCGATCGGTTCGGCCCCGCCCCTTATATCGAACAACATGTTGTCGAGCCGGAAATCGCCGTGGATGATCGACTTGCGCCCGCCTTCACGCCCGAACCATGCGTCTTTACCGGCATCGAGCGCATCGCACAGCGCCATGAATTCGGGCTCAAGGCTATCGGCATAGCGCTCGCGGAAAATCGCCTGGGCATTGGCGTAAAGCGCCTTGATCTGCTCGGTCTGCCCCTCCGGCGGTTGCAGCCAGTCGAGCCCGATGAGCGCACCGTTTTCAAAGCTCGGCGCATGGATTGCGGCTGCCTGACGGATTGCCGCCTGCGCCTCAGCCAAGGTGCAGCTGGCGAGTTGGTTGCCCTGCCGCGCCGGGCCGAGATCTTCGAACAGCAGGATGAAGTCGGTACGGTTCGCGGCTATCTCGGTGGCATAGGTTCTGGGCACCCGCACCGACAGGTGCGGTTGCAGCTCACGGTAGAACCCAACCTCCTTGGCATAGAGCCCAAAGGCCGCCGCCGTGCCCCGGCTGTTGGTGTCGGCGGCGGGGAATTTGCCCGCCAGAGTCGCGGGACCGGCGCCAGCCACCGCATAGTCCAGATGAAAACGGGCCGAGTCTCCGACTTGCCCGGTGCCAATCGGCTCCCACCGCAGAGCGGACACTTTGGAGCCAAGAACGCCCGACAGCCATTGGGCAGTCACCGCATCTGGACTGGCCGGAAAATCCGTCATGCCGCTCCGCTCCCGTTCTTAACCGAACGGTTAAGACACGAAGCGGTGACTGGCAACTACCAGACTTTGACGCGCTTCTCGGGCGCAAGGTAGAGCTTGTCGCCGGGCTGCACATCGAAGGCCTTGTACCAAGCATCGAGGTTGCGCACGGTCAGCGCGCGGTACATCCCCGGAGCGTGGCCATCGGTGGCGATCCGCCCGCGCAGTGTCTCGGGCCTCATCTTGGTAGCCCAGGCCTGCGCATAAGCGATGAAAAAGCGCTGATCACCGGTGAAGCTGTCAATCACCGCCGGTTCCTTGCCGCCGAGCGAAGCGCGCCAGGCATCGTAAGCGGCGGCCAGCCCAGCTACGTCGGCGATGTTCTCACCCAGGGTGAGTTCGCCATTGACCTTGAGATCGGGGAACGGAGCATAGGCGCTGTACTGCGCCGCGAGCGCAGAACCGGCCTTCTCAAACTGCTTGAGGTCCGCAGGTGTCCACCAGTTGCGCATCCGCCCGGTCGAATCGAACGCTGCACCGTTGTTGTCAAAGCTGTGGCTGATCTCGTGGCCAATGACGGCACCAATCGCGCCATAGTTATAGGCGGGATCGGCCTTGGGATCGAAGAACGGGCGCTGCAGGATCGCCGCCGGGAAGTTCAGCGCGTTCTGCACCGGCAGATTGACTGCGTTGACCAGCTGCGCGTTCATCCACCACTCGCGTTTGTCGAGAGGTTTGCCGATCTTCGCGAGTTGCTGGCCGTAGGCGACCATCCCCGCCGAAATCTTGTTGGCATAGGCATTGTCGGGATCGACCTCGAGCGCCTCATAGTCGCGCCAGGTGTCAGGATATCCCACCCCGACCTCGATCGATTTGACCTTCGCCAATGCTTCTTTCTTGGTTTCGGGCGCCATCCATTCCAGCGCCTCAACCCGCTTGGCGAAGGCGGCCTTGATCTTGTCGACCATGGCCTGCACCTCGGCCTTGGCGGCCTTGGGGAAGTATTTTTCGACGTAACGCTTGCCGAGGGCATCGCCCATCCAGGCGTTGACGGCTGTCAGCGCGCGTTTGTCACGCGGGCGCTGCTCCTTGGTGCCTTGCAGCGCCGTGCCGTAAAAGGCGAAGCGGGCCTGATCGAGCGCAGAGGGCAGCACATCGGCATTGGCGTTGATCTGGTGGAACACCAGCCAATCCTGCCAGGCTTCAAGCGGCTCGGAGGCAACCAGCGCGGAAAGCTTGGGAATTGAACCCGCATGGTAGGCCGCGAAACGACCTTGGCTGCCAAGCTGCGCCGCTCCGAAAAACGCGTCCCAATCGATCCCGGGTGCCTTCGCGGCAAAATCGGCACGGCTCCATTCGGCGGCGGAGTTCTGGAAATCCTCGCTCTCGGCGCGGCTCGCATGAGCTTCGGCGATCTTGGTTTCCAGCGCAAAGATCCGCTTGGCCTTGGCATTGGCATCGGGGATCTTGGCCAGTGCCAAGAGCTGCTCGATGTAGGCCAGGTACTTGATCCGCAGGCCGCCCATCTTCGGGTCAGCCGACAGGTAATACTCGCGCTCAGGCATGCCGAGCCCGCCCTGCAGCAGATAAGGCATCAC
>CAZVMC010000097.1:7665-9034 GCA_964628635.1 uncultured Novosphingobium sp.
AGCTTGCCCTCTTCGCTGTCAGCGGACGCGTTGGAATTTGAGATTTCGGCAATCAGTTCGGCAAGCTGCTTTTCGGTCTGCTGGTCGGCGATGGTGAACCCGCCGATGCTGGAGCGGTCCGCCGGGATTTCGGCGGTCTTCATCCACCCGCCGTTGGCAAAAGCGTAGAAGTCATCGCCCGGCTTGACCGTCCGGTCGAGCCAGGCGGCCGCAATGCCGATCTCCGATCCCGAACCGATCGCGACCTCGCTGTCTGCATTCTTGCAAGCCACGGGGCCAAGAGTGACCGTGGCGACGCCCAACAGCAAGGCGGCGGTAAAGGGACGCAGGCGCATGACCAATTCCTTAGACAGACCGCGCGGGGGACTCGCTCGCCCGCGCCAAATGTGGCGAAGGTATGGCAATGCGCGGCGCGCGCGGCAATCGGTTTGGTCGAAGCCGCTGTGCCGTTTGCAGACGTTTATGTGCTGCACCGGCTATCGCCCGACACAGCCAAGAGCATTGTCGCAAATGTAAATCGCCTCAGCGAGCGTTGCGTCGACTTCCTCGATTTCAAGCGAGGCGCGGAGAGTGCCGCTGCGAATGGCCATGGCCCTTGCAACGGTGTCGCTCCAAAGGCCGTTTTCGATTGCCCAAGCTGCTCCCGAAGCCTTCGACACTAACTGGCCAGTAGCCACATAGCACCAAGCCCGGGCCGCGTTCAGCACCGCGTTCTGGCCCAAATAGTCATGATACTGGTCGAGTATGACCGTCCGATGCCAGTGCAGCGCGGCGCTTAGAACCTCAATCAGCCAGTTTCGCTCAATTGCGCCAATCACGGTGCTTGGCGGCGGGCCGAAAAGCGTCCGACCATGATCGCGGCACGCTGCCAGATCGATCAGTAGTTCCTCATAGGCCACATCGGTTTCGATTTCGGTTGTCCAGTCCGACCCAGTCGAAATTGCGAGCTCGACCATCGGCACGCGCGGAGGGGTGCGAGCTGTGTCGGCGCGAACGAGCATCAATTCCAAACCAGCAGCTGGGACCGGCAGCGTCGAGGGATCAAGCTGTGCGAACAATGCTGCGCGTTGTCTGGACGTAACCGGCCCGTGAACCAGACCAATGGCATCGATGTCGCTGCGCTCAGCCGGATCGCCGGTCGACATCGAGCCGTGCAGATAGAGGCCCGCCAAGTTCGGGCCGAGCACATCGCGGCAATGCCGTTGGAGTTGGTCGAGATATTCGGTGATCGCTGAACGCTCCACCGGCTAGCCTTCCCTCAGCTACTCGCTTGAGCCAATCGCCCGAATGCCGCTTCGCCGGCATAGACCGCCGCATCGCCCAGCTCTTCCTCGATCCGGATCAGCTGGTTGTACTTGGCGAGCCGGTC
>CAZVMC010000098.1:0-4705 GCA_964628635.1 uncultured Novosphingobium sp.
TGAAATCCGCCAGCGCCCAGCCTGGCCACCAGGCCCGCGCGCAGCGGGTGCGACAGGGCGAAGTGGCTGCCGACAAAGGCAATGCTGGCGGCGATCAGCGAGGTGAGGGCGTGGTCCATCGTCAAACCCCTATGTTTACGTCGTCAACATAGCTAGCACTGTGCGCAGCATTGGCAAGCATCTTGGAGTCAACTCTGGCTACCTGCTGCCGTAGCTACCACTCATAGGCCTTGGGCAGCTCGCCCTCGGTCGGCACGCTGTACCGATCGCGCAGCCGGGTCTGATGGTTGTCCAGCGGTTGTTTGACCCCGTCGATCCATACCGCGACCGGGCCGGAGGAGACCTCTAGCGGGTCGCCGTCCCACAGCACGACATCGCCCGCGCGGCCGGGGCGGAGCGAACCGAAGCGATCACCCATGCCCAAGATCTCCGCCGGGACCGAGCTGATCGAAGCGAAAGCCGCGCCCCAATCGAGCCCGGTCGCGCCCGGGACCTTGGTCAGCGCGACAAGATTCCCGGCATATTGCGGGGCATAGCGTGGTTGATCGCCGAAGGCGCCCAGCCCGACCCGCACTCCTGCAGCGCTCATTCGCCCAACGTTGGATTGGGTGGAGCCGAGCTGTTCGAACTCGGCGGGCAGATCGTTGAGCGGGGTCGCCAGCACCGGAACCCCGGCGGCGGCAATCTCACGTGCAACCATCCAGCCTTCGCTCGCGCCGACCAGCACCAGCTTGAGCGCGGGGAAATCCTGCCGCAGCGCCAGCGTCATGCGGATATCGGCAGCGCGTTCTGCATGGACATATAGCGGCTGGGTGCCGGTCACCACCGGGATCAGCGCGGCAGCATCGAAGCGGGTCAGCAGCGCATCGCCGGCCCGCTCAGGCGTGGTGGGGGACAGGCGCGGATCGCCCGCGGTTACTGTGGTACCGATCCGCCGCGCCAGATCGCGCGCTTCCATCAGCGCGTTGCGCAGCAGCGCGTGGGTCGCGGCGCGGCTGCCGCCCGCGCGGCGCGCACCGGTTTCGCCCAGTTCGACGAACTGGAAAGCGCGCGGCTTGGTCACCGCGTCGCTATCAGCGCCCAGATCGATGATCGCGCCTTGCCCGCCGAAGATTGCCTCGGTGCCCAGCGGCGCGATCGCCGCGCGAGTCACCCCGCCAGCGCGGCTCACCGCGATATGCTGCGCGCCGGGATTGATCGCCGGGGCCAGATCGAGCGCGGCTGAGAAGGGCGAGGAGCCCGCATCGCTATCGTTGCTCTCATCAACCGCTTCGACATCGAGCAAGCCAAGATCGGTGACTGCAACGA
Source organism: uncultured Novosphingobium sp. (assembly GCA_964628635.1). Lineage (GTDB taxonomy): Bacteria > Pseudomonadota > Alphaproteobacteria > Sphingomonadales > Sphingomonadaceae > Novosphingobium. Next base: position 1,309 of record CAZVMC010000098.1, read on the forward strand.
CGATCCCCGGAGTGACCCATTTGCCCTGCGCGTCGATCGTCTCGACCCCCGCAGGCACGGCAACGCCGGCACCCGCCGCAACCACCTTGCCGCCGCGCACCACCACCGTGCCGCCCGCGATCGGCGCCGAGCCATCGCCGACCACCACAGTGGCGTTGGTGATTGCCATATCCTGCGCGAGTGCCGGGGCGGAGACCGCCGCGAGCAGCGCGGCCAGAAGGTAGCGCCCGCTCATTTCACGTCTCCCATGCCGGGCTGGCCGAGCTCGAAGTCGCTCACCGGACGGCGCTTGGGATTGGCCGCATCGAACAGCAGTGCGCCATCGATCCAGACCATCGATGGCCGGGCATAGACCGAAAGCGGGTTGGCGTTCCACAATACCACGTCGCCCATCTTCCCGGCGGTCAGGCTGCCAGTGTACTTGTCGATCCCCATTGCGGTGGCGGGGTTGAGCGTCAGCCAGCGGATCACTTCGGCATCGGGCACGTCGATCCCCGCGCGGCGCGCATCGCCCTGCGCCTTGGCGGCTTCCTGGTTGAGCCGCTGGATCCCGTTGGCATCGTCAGAGTGGATCACCACGCAGGCCCCGGCCTTGTAGAGCAGCCCGGCGTTCTCAGGAATGCCGTCATAGCTTTCCATCTTGAAGCCCCACCAATCGGCCCAGATCGCCGAGCAGACGCCGTTGGCCTTCAGCAGATCGCCGATCTTGTAGGCTTCAACCGCGTGGTGGAACGCGCTGACCTTGTAGCCAAACTCCTTGGCCATATCCATGACGAGCGCCATTTCGTCGGCGCGGTAGCAGTGGTTTTGGATCAGGATCTCGCCGTCGAGCACCCCGGCCAAGGTCTCCATCTGCAGGTCGCGCGTTTCCAGCTTGCCGGCATCGCGCTTGCGCTTGTACTCGGTCGCCTTGATCCAGGTCGCGCGGTTGACCGCCATGTTGCCCATCCGGGTGGAGGGGATGCGGCCCTTGCTGCCATAGACCCGCTTGGGGTTTTCGCCGCAGGCCATCTTGAGGCCATAGGGTGCGCCGGGGAACTTCATGCCTTGCGCGGTGCGGGCGTAGACGTTCTTGAGGATCACCGAGCGCCCGCCGAACAGATTGGCCGATCCGGGCAGGATCTGAAGCGATGTCACGCCGCCATTGGCGAGCGCGCGGCTGAAGCCCGGGTCCTGCGGCCAGACCGAATGTTCGGCCCAGACTTCGGCAGTAACCGGAGCGGTGCCTTCGTTGCCGTCGGAATGGGCTTGAACGCCCGGAGTCGGATAGTCGCCCAGGTGGCTGTGGATGTCGATGATCCCGGGGGTGACGAACTTGCCGGTGCCATCGATCACCACCGCGCCATCGGGCATCTTGACGGTCATGTCGCCGACCATGGCGACCTTGCCGTCCATAAGCACCACCGTGCCGTTTTCGATCCGGCCGCCGGCCCCGTCAAACACCGTCGCGCCGCGGATAACGGTCGGCACACCCGGATAGGCACGGTAGGTGCTGGGGTAGGGGTCCTTGTTGAAGCTCGCCGCCGGGCTGGCGGGGGGAGCCTTCTTGGCGGCGACCGGCCCGGAAGCAAGCGCGACCAGCGCCCCCGCTCCAGCAACCATCATCATCGAACGCAGCTGCCGGAGCGGGGCCATTGGCACTTACTCCTTCACCGGCGCGTCTTCGAGCGTATCGAGGTGCATCCAGCGTTTGACGATCGGGCTGAGCAGCAGGACGACGACGCCCACCCCAATCGCAATCCAGCCGATTTCGTCATAGATCTCCAGCGTCTTAGCCTGATCCATTTCGCCGCTATGACCGCCGGTGGCTTCGCCGATCTTGCCAGCGACGAAGTTGCCCACTGCGGTCATATAGAACCACGCACCCATGATTAGGCTTGCTAGATAGGCCGGTGCCAGCCGCGTCATAGCCGAGAGACCGACCGGCGAGAGGCACAACTCACCAGTGGTGTGAAGCAGGTAGATCAGGAAGACGAATATTAACGGGGTCAGGTTGACCGTGGCACCTGCTTCGTTCTGGCCGGTGAACCCAAAGGTTGCAGCACCCCAAACGAAGACCAGAAAGCCCGCTCCGACTTGCAACAGCGCCAGACCGAACTTTGCCGGTGCCGACGGTTCGAGCTTGCGGTTGGCCAACCATGTCCACAGCGCCGCGAACAGCGGGGCAATGATGATGATGTAGATGGGGTTGATCGATTGGAAGAGCGAAGCAGGCACGTCGCCGCGATCGACGAACTTCTTTGTATAGAGGTTGATCGACCCGCCGGCTTGTTCAAACAGGCCCCAGAACAGCGGGTTGAGTGCGATCAGGAACAGAATCGCAAACATCCGCTCGCGCGGTTCTTTGGGGAGTTTGAAGGCTTCAAACAACACATAGCCGAGCAAGGCGATCCCCGAGACCAAAAGCAGGCCTTGGATCACATCGCGATACTGGATGAGGCCCCAGATCACACCAACGGAGGCAACACCAATAACGTAGAGCAGCGTTTCAAGCCGCATCCCGAAGACCGGCATTTGAAGTTTCTGCGGATCGCGCGCTTCGCCTTGTCCTTTCAGCAGAGGTTTGTACACGACGAAGACGATCAGCCCGATCATCATGCCAATCCCGGCCAAGCCAAAGCCATAAGGCCAGCCGACAGTTTCGCCGAGATAGCCAACCAGCAGTGTGCCGATAGCGGCACCTGCGTTGATACCCATATAAAAGATTGTATAGGCCGCATCGCGCCGGCCGTCGGTCATTGGATATAGCTGGCCGACGATAACCGATATGTTAGCTTTGAGGAAACCAGAGCCGACAATGATGAACGCCAAGGCTGCCCAAAGCACGTAAATCATCGGGTTCCCGGCTGTGCCGTCACCTTCAAAGGCCATAAGCGTATGTCCGATAGCGAGCAGGATGCCGCCGAACAACACCGCTTTGCGCTGCCCAAGATAACGGTCCGCAAGCCAACCGCCCAGCACCGGCGTAATGTAGACGAGACTAGCGTAAGCGCCCAGAATTCCGTTGCCTTGGGATTCGGTGAACTTCCAGTTGTCCACTAGGTAGAACACCAAGATCGCACGCATTCCGTAATAGGAAAAGCGCTCCCACATTTCGGCGAAAAACAACACGAACAACCCGCGCGGATGTCCCGCAAATTCCTCGCCCTTGCGCGATGCGATCATCGCACCGGCGGCGACAAATGCCGCTAGGACCACCAATGCGATTGCGAAGACCCAATCGCCTTCGTTCCAGGTTGCCATATCTTTCATGAAAGTCCCCACTAACCCAATTCACCCGTCTTGCGCGGGTGACGTCATGGTGGAGACCCTAATGGCGAATCCGCGCGTGTGAAGCGAAATTCGTTCGATTTGATACTTTGTTGCGCGGAATACCATTTGGATGCGCTATCGACAT
>CAZVMC010000098.1:4805-8907 GCA_964628635.1 uncultured Novosphingobium sp.
GCCCGCCGGTAGGCGGAAAAGGATTGCCCGCCGCGCTGTATTATGGCACTAAGCCAGCATGCGATCGAACCAGCAGCCCGTATACCTGAAACTGCGCGAGCATATTGCCGCCGCGATTATCGACGGAACCTATCCGGAGGGCGCGATGCTGCCTTCGGTGCGGGCTTTCGCGGCCGATCAGGGGGCCAATCCGCTGACCGTGGCCAAGGCCTACCAGCTGTTCCAGCTCGATGGGCTGGTTGAGGTGCAGCGCGGGGTCGGGATGTTCGTCGCGCGCGGTGCGGCCGAGAAGCTGCGCAGCAGCGAGCGCGCGGCGTTCCTGTCCAACGAATGGCCAGCCTTGCGCGCACGGATTGAGCGGCTGGGGATCGCACCGGCCGAACTGCTCGGCGCAGATACTGTCCCAGTCTGAATATTTGTTCATTTTCACGATTGCACGAGCGCTAAGGCTCTGGCAGAAACCGCATTGTGCCGTGCCGCTTGCACCGGGTCGAAAGCAGCGCCGCGCTTTTAAGCCATGATGGCCAACAGGTTTGCAACACCTGTGGAAAGGCGTGCTAAGAATGATTAGGTCTGAATTGCTCCAGGCTTTGGCGAAGGAAAACCCCAGCCTCAAGCCCGATGAAATCGAACGGGTTGTGACAACCTTCTTCGATGAGATCGCCAACCGTCTGGCCAAAGGCGGCCGGGTTGAACTGCGCGGGTTCGGCGCATTCTCCACGCGCGAACGCGAAGCCCGCAAAGGCCGCAACCCGCGCACCGGCGAAGCGGTTAGCGTGCCCGGCAAGAAAGTGCCCTATTTCAAACCCGGCAAGGAAATGCGCGCGCGGCTCAACAGCGATTGATTGCGCTATCCGCTTCTCCTTGAGCGCAAGCGAGGGGTGGAGTGTTCGGAACCATCCGTTTAAGGCCAACCGGACCTTTCGTGATTTGGCTCAGGTCGAGGCGAAAATGGTGCTGTTCGAGAACCGGCGCGCAGCGACCTTCTGGTCGTGAGCACCAGAAGCGCAGAATAGTGCCATTTGCAGCCCGGCATGGGGCAAATCACGAAAGGTCCGGAGCGGACGTGGCGGAATGGTAGACGCCGGGGACTTAAAATCCCCTGATCCTTGATCGTGTGGGTTCGAGTCCCACCGTCCGCACCAAGTGTCCTGCGTAATATTACGAGGGCCGCCGGTTGCACGGCCTTAGCCGTGATCGCTTAGTCCGGTCCTTGCCATTGATCATGGCGGGAAACGGAGCCGGGCATGGGGCAAAGCCCTTCCAATGTGACAGCGAAATCCGGCGATCAGCGCGCGGCCAAGCGTTTCACTCTGGTGCTGCGCGCGGCCAAGTTGATCTGCCCGGCCGGTGAGTTTCTGTGTATTCTGCGAGACGTTTCGACCACTGGGGCCAAGGTTCGCTTGTTCCACGAACTGCCGCTGGGCGATGAGTTTACGCTGGAGCTGGGCAGCGGGGTGCAGCATCCGATGAACCGGGTCTGGGCGCGCGATAGCCATGTGGGCTTCCGCTTTGCCGACGGGCCAATCGATGCCGCGGCGCTGATGGCCGAAGCGGGCCCCTTGCCCAAGCGGCAGATCCGCCTGCGGCTTGAACGGCCCGCGCTGCTTTGGATCGATGGAGCGGCCTGCGGCTGCGCGCTCAACGATCTATCGCAGCAAGGCGCGCGGGTGGAAGTCCAGCCGCGCTTGCCGATCGGCGGGAAAGTGCGTCTGGCCGTCCCTGGCCTGCCCGCCCGCACCGCGCGGGTGTTATGGCGGCGCGGCCGGGCGCACGGGCTGGTGTTCGAACAGAGCTTCGCGCTGGATGAACTGGCCGCGCTGGCTGCCGCACTGCAATTGCCCAGTGACGAAATCGCGGCTGAGGACGTGGCCAACTCGGCCTGACACTGCGGTCAACCCGGCACAAACTTCATCGCATCGCCGTTCATGCAATAGCGCTTCCCGGTCGGGCGCGGTCCGTCGTCGAAGACGTGGCCCAGGTGCCCACCGCAGCGCGCGCAGTGCACTTCGGTGCGCGGATAGCCGACGTCGTAATCGACGCTCGTGCCGATCGCGCCGGGCAGTGGCTTCCAGAAACTGGGCCAGCCGGTGCCGCTTTCGTACTTGGTCTCGCTGGCGAACAGCCGGTTGCCGTCAGCCGCGCAAACGAAGGTGCCCTTGCGCTTTTCGCGCAGCAGCGGCGAGGTGTTCGGGGTTTCCGTGCCCTTCTTGCGCAGGATGTAGAACTGGTCTGGCGTGAGCCGCTTTCGCCATTCGGCTTCGGTAAAGCGCACCGGAAAGGACTTCGCCTCGGCCCCGCTTCCGCAGGCGACCAGCGCTACCCCCGCCACCGAAGCGCCGAACCAGCCCAGCATGCGGCGGCGATCGACTTTTGCTTCCGTCATATCAGCTCCTCTCGGAGACTATACGCGGCCCGCGGGCAAAAGGTTGCAGCCGAGCCCTCAGAATTTGCTCAGTGTCACCTCAAGCTTGCGGTGGCCATGGACGAAGTTGGCCCGCACCCGCTCAACCTTGCCGGTCACGTTCACGCGCATCCGGCGCTTGTGCATTTCTTCCAGCAGGATCTTGAGCTGCAATTCGGCCAGCCGCGCCCCAACGCAGCGATGGATGCCATAGCCGAAGGCCAGATGCCGCCGGGCATTGTCGCGGGTGATGTCCAGCTTGTCAGGGTTTTCAAACACCGTCTCGTCGCGGTTGGCCGAGATGTACCACAGGATCAGCTTGTCGCCCTTCTTGATCTGCTGCCCGAACAGATCGGTATCCTCGGTCGCGGTGCGGCGCATGTGCGCCAGCGGGGTGACATAGCGGATGCACTCCTGCACCGCGTTGGGGATCAGCGAGGGATCGTTTTCGAACAGCTCGCGCTGGTCGGGGAACTGGTCGAACGCCTGGACGATGCCCGACATCGTGTTGCGCGTGGTATCGTTGCCGCCGACGATCAGCAGGATCAGGTTGCCCATGAATTCCTGCGGGCTCATGTGGTTCATGGCGTCAGAATGGATCATCATCGAGATGAGATCTGGCGTAGGTTCCTTGCCCATCCGTTCGAACCACAGCTTGCCGAAATACTGCGCCATTTCACGCAGGATATCGAAGCGCAGATCGTTGAGTTCGCGCGCCAGGCCAAGCTCAACATCGCCCGCCCAGTCCGACCAGTAGGTCAGCAGGCGGCGGTCCTGCCAGGGGAAGCCGAACAGCAGCGCGAGCATGCCGGTGGTGAGTTCAATCGAGACCTTGTCTACCCAGTCGAACTGTTCGCCATAGGGCAGCGAATCGAGCACCTCGGCGGTGCGCTGACGCACTTCCACAGCCATCCGCTCAATCTCGGCGGGGGTAAAGGCGGGGGCAACCGTCCGGCGCTGACCGGTATGCTCGGGTCGGTCCATCGCGATAAACATCGGCAGACGGCGCTCTTCGAGCTGTTCGGGCGGAATATCGTCTGGCGGATCGCCGATCGTGATCCCGCCGTGTTCCCACGAGGAGGAGAACAGTTCGGGCAGCGCCTCGACATGCTGGATTGCCTTGACCGTGGTGACGTTCCAGTAGGACCCATAAGGCGTGTCCTCAACCTTGTTGATCGGCGCTTCGGCGCGCATCTGCGCGAAGATCGGACCCCAAGTATCGTTAACGTAAATGTCGCTACGGCTGACATCGCGCGGATCGGTGTGCACCGGCAGCGCGCCCGGGTTGTCCTTCAGCCAGGCCTCGAACATTTCGGTCGCGGTGGGCGAAGTGCGGTAGGTTACGGGCGCGTCGGCAAGCGTGGCCATGGGGGTCGGTCCTCTCGCGAAATATCGTTGGCTCGATACGTTTCTGCTTGGAACTTATCTGCCTTTGCTTACCCCGATGTCAATAGCGTTGGCCCAAGCTCAGCCCCGGTTCGTCGCGCGCTGCCAGAAGCTGCGTTTGGTGCTGCCGGCATTGCCGCTTTGCATCACCCGCTTGCGGAACAGCACGGCGCCCGCGCGCACCATCAGCGCAACGCAAACCACTTGCCAGCCCAGCGCCAGCAGGTGCGGCCAGATCGCGCCGTCCTGCGCGGCCCGCGCCAGCATCGCGAAGGGCGAACTGAGCGGGAACAGGATCGCGGCGAGTTCGAT
>CAZVMC010000099.1:0-8744 GCA_964628635.1 uncultured Novosphingobium sp.
GGGATGCGGACATCCTTCATCACGATTTCCATGTGGCCGTGCGGCGCATCGTCATAGCCGTAGACCGGCAGGAAGCGCTCGATCGTCACCCCTTCGGCATCCAATGGCATGATCACCATCGATTGCTGCTGGTGGCGCTTGGCCTCGAAATCGGTCTTGCCCATCAGGATTGCGACCTTGCAGCGCGGATCGCCCGCGCCGCTTGACCACCACTTGCGGCCGTTGATGACGTACTCATCGCCTTCGCGGCGGATCGAGCATTCGATATTGGTCGCGTCGGATGAGGCAACCTGCGGCTCGGTCATCAGGAAGGCGCTGCGGATTTCGCCGTTCATCAGCGGGCGCAGCCACTGTTCCTTTTGTTCGCGGGTGCCGTAGCGGTGGAACACTTCCATGTTGCCGGTATCGGGCGCGGAGCAGTTGAACACCTCGCTCGCCCAGCCAGCGCGGCCCATTTCTTCGGCACAAAGCGCATATTCAAGGTTGGTGAGGCCCGGGCCTTCGAACTCGAACGTATCGTCGACATGCGCCCGGCCCGACTGCGGCGGCATGAACAGGTTCCAGATACCCTGCGCCTTGGCGCGCGCCTTTTCCTCTTCGACAATGGGGATCACCTTCCAGCGTTCACCCGCTGCTTTCTGGGCCTTGAACTCGTGATGGCGCGGGCGGACGTGGTTCTCAATGAACTGCTTGACCCGGTCACGCCAATAGATCTGCCGTTCGGTGGGTTCGAAATCCATGACGCTCTCCTGATACTGTCCGACTCTCTGCTGCATCCCTGCCAGAGCCACCGGCCAAGGCCAAGGACGAATTAATCGCGCGATTAGTATGCCCGCTTGCCGTAGCGGCAGATCACCGGCTAGAGGCGCAAACCATGAAAGCGACGATCTGGCATAACCCGAATTGCGGCACCTCGCGCAAGACTCTGGCGATCCTGCAGGAGACGGCTGGAGTGGACCTGACGGTGGTCGAATACCTCAAGCAGCCACCTTCGGCAGACAAGCTTGCGCAGCTTTACCGCAACGCCGGGATCACTCCTCAGCAGGGGTTGCGGCTGCGCGGCACGGATGCGGTCGAGCGAGGGCTGCCCGAAGCGAACGAGGCTGCCGTCTTGGCGGCTATGGCGGCAGATCCGGTGCTGATCGAACGGCCCTTGGTGGAAACCGAGAAGGGCGTGCGGCTTTGCCGGCCGCAGGAGAAGGTGCTGGAAATCCTCTAGCGCGGTGCCGTCAACGCGGCATCGCTGGCCATCGAGCGGAGCGCGAGGACGAAGACCGTCAGGCACAGCAGCTCAACCACGACGAAGCCCAGCCAGTCGCTGTGACCATAGAGCCAGACCCCGATCGCCGGGGCCAGAATATAAGCCGCGCCGTTGACCGAAGCGACAATCCCGGCGGACTGGCCTTGCTCGGCGCGGGTCACCGCCAGCGAGGCTCCGGCGGTGAAACCGGGGCGGAATAGCCCGAAGCCCAGTGAAGCAAGTGCGACGCCGATTGTGATCGAATGGAGATTGGCCGCGACCGACAGCAGCCCGACTCCCGAAGCCGCGAGCGTCATGCCCCACAGGCAGCATGAGCGTGGCCCGAGGTGGAAGCGCGGGATTATCCCCCACTGCGCCAAAAGCGTGGCAATCGCCCCCGCCATGAGCACCAGCCCGGTCGGCCCTGCTCCAGCCAGCGGATCGCTGCGCAGTCCCAGTCGGTCGAGCACCAGAAAGCCGACGATCCCCATGATTGCGGCTTGAGCGTGGCCACCCACCAGTCCGCTCACCAGCCAGGGCCGCAGACGCCTGTCCGTCCAGCGCAGCCTTGGGATTTCAAGATTGCCAGGATGATCGGCATCGCTGGTTCCGCCTAGTCGCGAGTCCGAATTGGCACTGAATGGCGCGGCCATCACATCGCCGCGCGCGGCGTATGCCGGGGCATCGTCTGGCAGCCGCAGCCGCAGCAGGACCAGCACCACCACGGCAAAAGCGGAGAAGGCCAGAAACGGGCTGACCAGCCCCAAAGCCGGTATGATCAGAAACGGCGCGAGTGCCGGGCCCAGTACGGTACCAAGCCCGAAGCTCGATGAAATGAGCGAGAGCGCTTCGGTGCGCTCGCTGCGGCTGGTGCGGCTGGCGACATAGGCCTGCACCGCAGGCGGCGCGGCTGAGCCGAACCCGCCATAGAGCGAGCGGCACAGCGCGAAAACAAGCAGGGTCGCAATCGGCCCAATATAACCGTTGAGCCCCAGCCACAAAGACAGCCCGCACAGCGAGAAGCTGGAAATGAAGCCCAGCAACCCAACCGCCATCATCGCCTTTCGCCCGCGCTGATCGCTGCGCCGCGCCCAGGCGGGGGCACAGATCATCCAGAGCAGCGCCGACCAGGTGTAGGCGAGCGAAATCCAGAAATCCTCGACCTTCAGGGCGGTGCCGATCGAGGGCATCACCGATTGCATTGCCGTGTTGCCTGCTGCTGTCACCAGCATCACCACAAACAGCAGCGCGACCCGGCTGCGCGGCAAACTGGCGGTACTGGCTTCCGGTTTCGGTGGCGGGAGGTCGGCTTCAGACATCGCTTTGTCGCTAGGCTTGCCAGTCCAACCTTGCAATGGGCGGGCAAATTTGCAAACGCGTTCTGGCTTTGGATCAACAATCCGGATTATTTCCCCGCATGACTACCGAGCTTGCCCGAGAGGCGCTGCCCCACCGGTTGCGGCGCGCGGTAATGCGCAAGCTGGGTCCTTGGGGGGTGTTCCTCGAAGGGTTCCTTGAGCATCCGGTGATGGTCGGTTCGATCATCCCGTCATCGCGCTTCACGATCGCCAAGATGCTCGGTCCGGTGAAGTGGGATGAGTGCAAGCTGTTCGTCGAATACGGCCCCGGGGTAGGCACATTCTGCCGCCCGGTGCTCGATCGGCTTTCGCGCGACGGCAAGCTGCTGGTGATCGATACCAACCCGCTTTTCATCGATTACCTGAAAGCGACCATCCCCGACGGGCGGTTCATCCCTGTGCTCGGTTCGGCCGAGGATGTGGAAGAGATCGTCCGCGCGCACGGCTTTGAACACGCCGACTATGTGCTGTCGGGCCTGCCCTTCTCAACCCTGCCCGATGGGGTCGGCGCGAACATCGCCGCTGCTACCCACCGCGTGCTGCGCCCCGGCGGGGCCTTTCTGGTCTACCAGTTCACCGCCGCCGCGCGCGATTTCATGGCCAAGCACTTCACCCGGATCGACAACGGGTTTGAATTCTGGAACGTATTGCCCTGCAAGCTATTCTGGGGCTGGAAGGATTGATTAGGTCCTGACCCTAGCTGAATGGTTCGGCCACGCGCTCTGCCGAGGGGCCAGCCAGTTGCCGGTGGATGGCTGCCAGGATGGCGGTGAAATAGAGCTGCGCCGCCGCACCGAACATGGCTGAGATCAAGGCCGCGCCGACCCGCGCGCCTTCGCCGCCCAATAGGACCGCCAGCAGCAGTCCGATGACCAGCATGATCAAGCTAATCACGATCAGAAAGGCTAGGCCGACCAGCACGAAAAACAGCAGAATTCGACCGACGTTCCCATTGGTCAGCGCCCACGATCGCTGCAACACGGCGATCGGGTTGCGTTGGCCTTCAACCGCAATCACCGGGCCAAGTAGCGCCAGTCGGACTGCAGCATAAATGAAAGCAACTAGGGCCACTATCAACAAGACCGCAGCAACGGCAGGCGTGCCGAGCCCGGCCACCAGCAGCCCGATCAACAAACTGACGAGCAGCACGCCGACGATCAGGATCAGCTGAGTCCCGATAAAGGTCGGCACGCCGACCGCTGCGATTTTGATCGCTTCACCAACAGTCGGCCGGGTGCGATCGGTGAACAGGGTCAGCACGGTCAAAGTGCCGAGCATCTGCAAGAGCGCTGAGATGATGACGAATGGCCAGGCACCTTCATAGGCTTTCTCGAACTGGGCGAGAATTTGTTCCGGGCCAGTGCCTGGCAGGATTTCCGGCTGGGGATAGAGCACTGAAAAAGCGAAGGAGGGCAGCACGAAGAATACCCCGGCGATTGCCCACAGCACTTGCCGGTTGGCGCTGACCAATGCGACGGCTTCGCCCCATGCTGCGTTGGTATCGAGCTTCATTGCCTAGTCTCCTGCGCCAAGGCCCCTTGATAACCACAGCAAACCGCGCCACGCAATCCGGACCATGACAGTGGCCGGTGCACAAACGATCGAATGGCGGCAGGATCGCGCGCTGGTGCCCTATCGCGATGCGCTCGCGGTGATGACCGAGCGCAATGCCGGAATCGCTGATGGAGCCGCTTCCGAGCTGGTCTGGCTGCTTGAGCATCCGCCGGTCTATACCGCCGGGACCAGCGCGGCAGCGGCCGAGCTGCTCGATCCCCGCTTTGAAGTGGTCGAAGCCGGGCGTGGCGGGCGGTATACCTATCACGGGCCAGGCCAGCGGGTCGGCTACGTCCTGCTCGACCTCAAGCAGCGCGCGCGTGATGTGCGCGGTTTCGTCCACGCGCTTGAAGGCTGGGTGATCGATACGCTGGGCGATTTCGATGTGGAGGCGTGGCGCGCGCCGGGGCGGATCGGGATCTGGACCAATGCCCCCGACGGGCGCGAGGCCAAGATTGGCGCGATCGGCGTGCGGATCCGCCGCTGGGTGACGATGCACGGCTTCTCGGTCAATCTCGCTCCCGATCTGTCACACTTCACTGGAATCGTCCCTTGCGGCATCGAAGAGTTCGGCGTGACCAGTCTTGCGCAGCTGGGGCGGAACGTGGATAGCGCGGCCTGGGATGCAGCGCTGCTGGCGCGGCGTGAGGCTTTCCTCGCCGCACTGGCCAACCCCTGCCCAATCAAAAATGGCCCGGTGGAGGTCGCCGAATGAAGTTCAGGATCATCTTGCTTGCACTGGCGCTGAGTGCCTGCAACCAGAACACCGCCAAGCCGACCGGCGGCACCGCGGGGGGTGAAATACTGCCTGGCTCGACCAGCGATGCGATGCTGCCGCTCGATACCGTCCGTTCGCAGCCGCCGCTGGCCCCGAAGGTGGAGAGCAGTGGCCGGCCGGCCGACAAAGGCGCGCGCAGCGAGCCTGCGGTTAGCCGAAGTTCTGCACCGGCGGCTGAAGCTCCGGCAGCTTCGCCCGAGCCAGTCGAGGAGCCAGCCGAACCCGCAGCCGAATAGCTAATCGGCGATTCCTAATAGCCGCTGCGCCAACTTTAGCCGAGCGGGATCGATCGTCCGGCGATCGAGCGTCGAGCTTTGCCCGGAGAAGGCTGCAACCACGGCCCGGGCCTCTGCCAGTTCGCTCTCATTGGGAGCGAAGGCAGCATTGATTGCAGCGACGTGAACCGGGTGGGTGGCCATCATCCCGGTGAACCCATCGGCCCGCGCCGCTTCGGCGGCGCCCTTGCAGACCTTGGCATCGGTACCGGACAGCGCGGTATCAATCGCGAGTTGTCCGCGCGCGTGGGCGGCCAGCAGCGTTTGGGTGCGGACATGGCGCGCAGCGTCCGTCCAGCCGCCATCCTTGCTGCGGGAACGGCTGGCGCCGATCGCCGAGGCGAGGCCCTCAGCCCCCCAGGTCAGCCCGGCGAGCCGGGGCAGTGAGGCCTCGACATAGGCCGGAATATTGAGCGCGGCCGTGGCCGTTTCGCCGGCTACCGGCATGATCTTGGTACTGCCCGCCGTTACGCCGCTGCGCTGCTCGAGCTCGTAAAGCTCGGCCGCGAGCTGCTGGACCGCGTCAGGCCCGCTCGATCGCGGCAGCAGGATCCCGTCAGGCTGACCCGGCAGCACCGCCGCAAGATCCTCACGCGACATCCGGCTGTCGAGCGGATTGATCCGCACCCAGCGGGCAAAGCGTCGCTCCGCCGTGACCTGCGCACGGTGCCGCTGCAACCAGCCGGCGGCAAGTTCGCGCGCACGCGGCTTGGCATCGAGGGCAACCGATGATGCCAGATCGAGCACCACCACATCGGCCCCTACTTCGAGGGCCTTGATCAGCTTACCCTCGCTATCGGCGGGGACGATCAACCAAGAACACAAGCTCATCGCGCGACCCCCTTGTTCTTATGGTCGGTTACTCGACCAGATCGAGCACCGGATAGTCGATGTAGCCTTCCGGTCCTGGCAGATACCAGCTTTTCGGAACGTTAACATTGGGCGCAAATTCCGCTCCCAGTGCGATTCGCCGGTCGAGATCGGGATTGGAGATATAGGGCCGGCCAAAACTGATCGCGTCGCAGCGGCCCGAAGCCACATCGGCGGCAGCTTCGGCGGCGCTGTAATCGCTGTTGAGCACTAGCGGGCCGGTATAGATTGAGCGGATCAGGCCATCCTGCTGCGGCACGTCGGTGCGGCCAAAGGTACCGTTTGGCCCTGGCTGGCGCAGCTCGACGAAGCCAATGTTCAGATCCTGGCAGATCTGTGCTGCGGCACCGAAGATGCGGGCCGGATCGCTATCATCACAGCCTTGCGAATCTCCGTTGGGCGAAAGCCGGACGGATACGCGGTCTGCACCCCAGACTTCGATCAGCCGGGTCAGCACTTCGCGCAGCAACCGTGTGCGGTTCTCAGGCGATCCGCCATAGTCATCGTCGCGCAGGTTGGTTCCGTTGCGCAGGAACTGGTCGATCAGATAGCCGTTGGCACTGTGGAGCTGGACTCCATCGAACCCGGCGGCCTTGGCGTTGGCAGCGGCGACGCCGTAGTCGTCGATGATCCGCTTGATGTCATCCAAAGTCGCCGCGCGCGCCATTTCGGTCGGCTTGCGCCCGGTCGGCGTATGTGCGGTTTCGTTGGCTTGGGTGGCGCTGGCCGAGATCGGCGGCTGCCCGCCCAGAAAGTCCGGATGGACCAGCCGCCCCATGTGCCACAGTTGCAGCACGATCCGTCCGCCCGCGTTGTGAACCGCCTCGGTGGTCAGCTTCCAGCCCTCGGTCTGAGCTTCATTCCAAGCACCGGGAGCGGCGGGCCAGCCGAGGCCCTCGACTGAAATCCCGGTGGCTTCCGAAATGATCAGGCCTGCGCCCGAACGCTGCCGGTAATATTCGGCCATCATCGCGTTGGGGACCGAACCCGCATCAGCGCGGCCGCGGGTGAGTGGGGCCATCAGGATCCGGTTCGGGCTTGCGATCGCGCCAAGCTGAATCGGCTGGAACAGGCTATCGTGCATGGAAGCTCTCGAGTTTGGGTTTGGTAGGATTTAATCGTCCGGCTAAGGCATGCCCATGGCGATTGCAACGGGGGGAACCCGATCAGGCTGGAACGGGTGGCACCTTGCCGCGCTGCTAGGCGGAAACTTCGCGCTGGCGTTGGGGCCGCTGTGGGTGCGGCTGGCAGACTCTGGGCCGGTTTCCGCAGCGTTTTGGCGGTTGGCGCTGGCAATCCCAGCGATTGCGCTGCTGGCGCGATGGAACGGGCAGCGGCTGACCGGATTTCCTCGCCCGGTGCTGTTCGCAGTATTGGCGGGCGGGCTGTTCTTCGCGTCCGACCTATCCAGCTGGCATATCGGAATCGAGCTGACCCGGCTTGGCAATGCCACGCTGTTCGGCAATGCCGGGTCGATCCTGATCGTTGCCTTCGGCCTGCTGACCCTGCGCCGCGCGCCGCGGGTTAACGAGTGGCTGGCTTTCGCCGCCGCGATCGTCGGCTCGGCGATCCTGCTGGGCCGCAGCCTGGAGATCGACCGGACTACTTTGATCGGCGATCTGCTCTGCCTGCTCGCCGGGTTCCTCTATACCTTTTACATCCTCCTCGCCCAACGCGCCCGCGATACGCTGGGCAGCTGGAGCCTGCTGTTCTGGTCGAGCCTTGCGGGCCTGCCGGTGACTTTCGGCGTGGCGATGGCGCTGGGCGAGCCGTTCTGGCCCACGCACTGGGGTCCGGTCGCGCTGCTTGCGCTGACCAGTCAGGTGATCGGGCAGGGGCTGCTGGTCTATGCGCTGCGGCACTTTTCGCCCTTGGTGATCGGACTGGCCTTGCTGACCCAGCCCGTTGTCTCAGTCGTGGTCGGCTGGTTCCAGTTCGGCGAGGTGCTGACCCTGCTGGACGGGCTGGGCATGGTACTGGTCGGCGCAGGTCTAGTGCTGGCACGAGGGAGTGAGAAGCCATCGACACCGGCTTGATCGGGCTATAGGCCAGGCGGGATCAAGGGGAGTCCTGTCCATGAAGCGCTCGTTCCGTTATTTCGCTTTGCCATTTGCCGCGCTGGCGATGTCGGCCTTGCCGGGGGCAGCGGCCAGTCAAACCACCGCCGTCGCGCCTGCCTCGGCCGAGGCCGAGTTTGCCAAGCTTTCCGCTCAGTTCATCGATATGGCGACTCTCAGTTCGCCGACCGAGGCAACTGTGCTGGGCGAACATCGCTACGACGATCGCCTGCCTGACATTTCGGCCAACGGCCGGCAGCTGAGATCGATCGCCTGGCAGGTGCTGTTGGCCTGGATGCGCAATATCAATCCGGCCGAGCTTAGCGCTCAAAATCAGGTCGATTACGCGATGCTCAAGAATGAGCTGCAGTATCGCGTCTGGACCATCGACACGCTGCAGGAATGGGCCTGGAATCCGCAGTATTACAACGACATCGCGGCGACAGCACTCTACGGCCTCGCTGCCCGCGACTTTGCGCCGTGGGATGTGCGGTTGAAGAGCGCCACGGCGCGGATGGAGGCGATTCCCGCGCTGATAGCTGAGAGCCGCCGTCAGCTGGTCCCCGCGCGGGTGCCGAAGATCTTCGCCGAGACGGTCGCCAAGCAGAACGA
>CAZVMC010000100.1:0-8709 GCA_964628635.1 uncultured Novosphingobium sp.
TGGCCTTCCAGTCACGCTTCGGCCGCGCCAAGTGGCTCGAACCCGCGACCGAGGACACGCTGCGGCTGGAGGCGCAGCGTGGTACCAAACGCCTCGCCATCGCCGCCCCGGGCTTCTCCGCCGACTGCCTTGAGACGCGCGAGGAGCTGGCGATCCGCGGCAAGGAAGTGTTCGTCGAAGCAGGCGGCACCGAGTTTGCAGCGCTCGATTGCCTCAATACCGGCGATGCCGGGATGGCCATGCTCGACGCGCTGGTGCGGCGCGAACTTGCGGGGTGGATTTGACGGCTGGCCCGTCAAAGGATTTCTTGCCACCTCGGCGGCACACAATCTTGCTAGCGCCAAACCAAGTTGAGTTGCAAATTCACAACTCAGGTTCAGGGGCTGCACCGATAGGAGCCGAAGGGATAGGCGGACATGGGTCCAGGGGCGGTCCAGACTTACTGGGCGTTAGCATAAAGTTCTCGGTCCTGATCCAGCCGGGAACCAGGCCAAATGTGTCAGTAACTTGCCACCAATCGTCGATTACCTGTCCTGTTGGAATCAAGGGCGTTCCAACAGGGTAAGAGATTACCTGTTCAGAAGCGTCGTCAGGAAAAGCCCTCAAGATCGCAGGAATTATCGTTTTGATCCAGACAGGTGCGGCGTCTAGCGTCGGGTCATTTCCAACATCAACAGGGAATGTGCCAGTTTCTAGTTGGCCTTCTGCAGATCGGAAACTCCAATTTTTGAACGGAGAGACGTTTTGGGCGCTTGATTGGCCGACTACCATGAGCGTGGTCTGAATCCTCCAATCCGGACGAGTCGCCCGACGCGAAAACGCCAGATTTTTGTCGACGCACGAGGGCGTGACAACGGCCAAATCAGAACTGCCCAGACGCTGCAATCGAATTACGAGCGAGGTCTGGCTGCAACCGTAAGGGATCGATTGGCGGTAAGCCCTGTCAGTTGGACTTGCTCGTAACATGCCGCCATTTGTACACGGGTTGCTTGCACGCAGCACCCCTCCACTAGTGGTGCCAATCACGAGCCAGGTCCCGGGCGCACCGACCCTGCTAAACTCGATTCGACTTTCGACTGGTGAACGAGCGTCGCGTGACACTACCCGAATCTCGATCGAGTCATTCATACCTGTTCGTGGGGATGCCATTCCGGGTTCAGGCAACAAGGCAAGTCCCAGAATGATAGTGGGCAAGCGACTCCAGCTTCTCATTTTGATTTCCGCCTACGAGATAGGACAGCATTGCGATTAATAAAATTAAGAATAAAATAACCACCTATCGCCGTCAGCGGCATGAGCAATATTAAAAATAGGGACTGATTCCGGGCGACCGAAGTCATGATCCCCGGCTCTATCATGAGTATGGCCTGTTGATCAGATTTTATCCTCAGATTTGGCCTTGACCCTTGATATTGAATCCTCGTCCTTATGATAGAATTTGGCATAATTTGATCTATTGTAAAACTTGCAGAATTTTCTGTCTGAATCAATTCGCCAAAGCCATCATCCGCTGGTTCGACCGGAGTTGTTAGGGCTGACAATATTCGACTGCCTTGCGGAGAAACAATAATTAGCTCAACATTTTTGAAGCTTTTGTTGAAGTTCAGATTCTGAACTTGAATTATCATTTCTCTTTTTTGGGAATTGAGATTCCTTTCTTCAATCCGGTATTCCAGAATCGGACTTGTATTTACCTGATCGAGTAGATGTGTGAACAGCCAGCCTTCTACAGCCAAAATCGTGCTCAAAAGGATTGTCAAAGACTCCCGACGGTCCATCTACGGATTCTCAAAGGCCACGCCGCCATGGCTACCCAACAACCATATGTCTGTAAAGTTCCCGATTATTGAGATTGTGGCGCAACCATTGCTTGCGAAGAAGTTAGGGGAATTCCCAGGGCACATGCTCCCTCAAGCTAACTCAGGCCATTCCTCCGACCCATATGGTCTTCCGTTATGCGCCATCCTGCTGGACTGGATTTCCGTTGCAGAATAAGTTACACTAGTGTCAGTAACGAGGGACACATTATGGCCACGCTCGCACCCGAAGCCCCCGTCTACACCCACTGGTCGCAGCGCCAGCCCAAGGGCACGCTCGATCACATTCCTGGTGAGGATGGCTGGCCGGTGATTGGCAACACGCTGAAACTGCTCGCCGACCCGCTGGGCTTCAGCGAGCGGATGCGCGCCAAATATGGTCCGGTCTGTCGCAACCGCGCCTTCGGATCGCGTTCGGTCCAGCTGTTCGGGGCCGACGCGACCGAGCTGATCCTGTTCGACCGTGAGAAGAACTTCTCTTCCGCCCAAGGCTGGGGCTCGGTGCTCGATCTGCTGTTCCCGCGCGGCTTGATGCTGCTCGATTTCGATCACCACCGCGCCGATCGCCGCGCGCTGTCGATCGCGTTCAAACCTGGGCCGATGCGGCACTATTCGGATGCGCTCAACCGCGGGATATCGGAGCGGGTTGAAAGCTGGCGCGACAAGCAGCTGCTGTTCTATCCCGAAATCAAGCAGTTGACGCTCGATCTGGCGGCGGACAGTTTCATCGGTCTGCCGTGGGGCCCGGAAAGCGACAAGATCAACCAGGCCTTTGTCGATATGGTCCAGGCCTCGGTCGGGGTGGTGCGCAAGCCGCTGCCGTTCACCAAGATGGGCAAGGGCGTCGCGGGGCGGAAGTTCCTCGTCGAATGGTTCACCGCCGAAACGCTGCGCCGCCGCAAGGAAGGGGGCGGGCAGGACATGTTCAGCCAGTTTGCTACTGCCACCCACGAAGACGGCAGCCTGATGCCGGTCGACGAAGTGGTCGATCACATGATCTTCCTGATGATGGCCGCGCACGATACGATCACCAGCAGCGCCACCTCGCTGGTCTGGCTGCTCGCCAAGCACCCGGAATGGCAGGAGAAATTGCGCGCCGAGGTGCTGGCGGTGACCGGTGGGGAAGGCCGCCCGCTCTCCTATGACGATATGAGCAAGCTGGAACTGACCGAGATGGCCTTCAAGGAAGCGCTGCGGCTGATCCCGCCGGTTCCTTCAATTCCGCGCCGCGCGCTGCGCGAGTTTGAGTTCGGCGGCTACCGGATCCCGGCCGGGACCGGGGTGGCGGTCAGCCCCTCAGCGGTCCATCTGATGGAGGTTTACTGGCCCGAACCGCACAAGTTCGATCCGCTGCGCTTCACCCCGGAGCAGGTCGCCAAGCGCCACAAATACGCCTGGGTGCCCTTCGGCGGCGGCGCGCACATGTGTCTGGGGCTGCACTTCGCCTATATGCAGATCAAGGTCTTGATGGCGCAGCTATTGTCCCGGTACGACATTCAAATCGCCCCCGGCTATGACCCGGAATGGCAGCCCTGGCCGATCCCCAAGCCGAAGGATGGGCTGAAGGTGCGGTTCGCGGCGGTTTGAAGGCTTCCTCCCCCTTGATGGGGGAGGGATACCGAAGGTTGAGAGCGGAGCGATCTACCGCAGGTTGGGTGGTGGGTGATCTCTCGTCCGAGCGCCGTGTTTGGAGGCAACATCACCCACCATCCAACTCCGACTAAGCCGCTGCGCGGCCAAATCTCCGTATCCTTCCCCCATCAAGGGGGAAGAAAAGCGAAAATGGAGCGAATCTAAAAATCCACCGCGATCCCCTTGCGCACCCAGTCGCCGTAGCGGGTGGGGGAGAGGCCGTCGGGATCGGCGGCGTCACTCGGAGTTTGCGGATTGGGCGCCGGTTCGGTGCTCCAGTGCTTGGGCTTCTGGAAGCCGGCGGGCCGCTTGGTCGCGCGTTTGGTCATTGCGGCGTTATGGACCGGCTGGCGGGATCGGGCAATTGCCCCTAGGGCCACGCCATGGACATTCCCGGCCTCCCCGCGCGCAAGGCGGCGCTGCGTTTGCTCGATGCGGTGCTGCGCCGGGGGGAGACGCTGGATCAGGCCGGGTCATCGGCGCTTTCGGCCTTGCGCGGGGCGGCGGACAAAGGGTTGGCCCGCGCGCTGGCCGGAGAGGCGCTGCGCTGGCTGACCGACATCGATGCGCTGATCGATTCGGCGACCCGGCAAGTGCTGGCCGATGATGCCAAGGCGCGGATGGTGCTGCGGCTGATGTTGGCGGGCTGGCTGCGGCTTGAGACCCCGCCGCATGCCGTGGTGGCGACTGCGCTGCCCTTGCTCGACGGCGGGCCAAAGCGGCTGGCGCACGGGGTGTTCGGGGCGCTGGTGCGGCAGGATGCGAAGCTGCCTGCGGTGCCGACGCTGCCCGATAAAGTACTGGCGCGCTGGGGTGCGCAGGCAGAGAGGATCGCCACAGGCCTCGCGCTGCCACCGCCGCTTGATCTCATGCTGGGCGATCATTCGGCTACCAACGAATGGGCCGCGAAGCTCGGCGGAACCTCGCTGCTTCCCGGCCATGTCCGCTTGCCGCGCGGGACGGCGGTGGAGAACATCGAAGGCTTCGATGCCGGGGCCTGGTGGGTGCAGGATCTTGCTGCCAGCCTGCCTGCGCGCTTGCTTGGCGATGGCGCGGGCAAGACCGTTCTCGACCTCTGCGCCGCACCGGGCGGCAAGACCATGCAGCTCGCCAGCGCTGGCTGGCAGGTCACCGCGCTCGATGCCAGCGCGCGGCGGCTGGAGCGGATGCAAGCCAATCTGGCACGAACCGGGCTGAGCGCCACACTGGTTCAGGCCGACGCGCTGGAATGGCAAAGCGACAAGCAGTTCGATGCCGTCCTGCTCGATGCGCCCTGCACCGCCACCGGCACCTGCCGCCGCCACCCCGACGTGCTCCACCGGATCGGCCCGCGCCAGATCGCTGAGATGGCCGACTTGCAGGCTGCGCTGTTGGAGCGTGCAGCCCAATGGCTCAAACCCGGCGGCACGCTGGTCTTTGCAGTCTGCTCGCTCGAGCCGGAGGAGGGCGAGGCGCAGGCCGCGCGCGTGCCGCTCACCCCGCTGCCGGTCGGTGCCGATGAGGTTCCAGGCCTTGCCCCCACAGCCGAAGGCTGGCTCCGCACCGACCCCGGCATGCTGGCCGAGCACGGCGGCCTCGACGGCTTCTTCATCGCCCGCTGGCGCAAGGATTGACCGCCCGCTAGACCCGGCGGTGGGAGACCTTACCATGCGCCATTTTGCCGCTTTCGCTGCCCTTGCCCTGCTGGGCAGCACAGCCCAGGCCGCGTCATACCGCGCCGAGATCAAGCGCGATGACTGGGGCATTCCGCATATCACCGGCAAGACCGATGCCGATGCGGTCTTCGGGATGATCTATGCCCAGGCCGAGGATGACTTCAACCGGATCGAGACCAACTACCTCACCAGCCTCGGACGGCTGGCCGAAGCCGAGGGCGAGCGCGCGATCTGGCAGGATCTGCGCCAACGGCTGTGGATCGATCCGGCGGCGCTCAAAGCGGACTATGCCAAGAGCCCGCCGTGGCTGCGCAAGCTGATGCAGGCCTGGGCGGCGGGGCTCAACCAGTATCTCGCCGATCATCCGGCGGTGAAGCCGCGCGTGCTTACCAGATTCGAACCATGGATGGCGCTGAGCTTTTCCGAGGGTTCGATCGGCGGCGATATCGAGCGGGTTTCGCTGAGCCAGTTGCAAGCCTTCTACGAGCAGCGCTCCATCGCGATGACCGCCGCCGAACGGGGACTTTTGCCATCCGAACCAACCGGTTCGAACGGCTTTGCGATCTCGCCGTCATACAGCGCCAGCGGCCACGCGCTGCTGCTGATCAATCCGCACACCAGCTTCTACTTCCGCGCCGAACAGCAAGTGACCAGTGGCGAGGGCCTCAACGCCTATGGCGCGGCGACCTGGGGGCAGTTCTTCGTCTATCAGGGATTCAATGCAAACGCCGGATGGATGCACACCTCCAGCACGGTCGACAACGTCGATGAATTTGCCGAGACGGTCAGCCCCAGCGGCGGTGCGTGGTCCTATCGCTATGGCCCGGCCTGGCGGGCGATCACGGTAAAGCCGGTGACGCTGGCCTATCGCCAGAGCGACGGCACCATGGCCCGCCGCAGCTTCACCACCTACGCCACGCACCACGGCCCCGTGACCCGCGCCGAGGGGGACAAGTGGATTGCCACCAGTCTGATGCACCGCCCGGTCGCCGCGCTCCAGCAGAGTTTCCTGCGCACCAAGGTCCGCGATCTGGCAAGCTTCAAGCGGGTCGCGGCGCTGCAAGCCAACACCTCCAACAACACGCTGTTTGCCAGCAGTGCGGGCGAGACCGCGCTGTTCCTGCCGCAATTCATGCCCCGGCGCAGCGACAAGTTCGACTACACGCGCCCCGTGGACGGCAGCGATCCGCGGGCCGACTGGCAGGGCCTGCACCCGCTCAGTGAGCTGCCGCAAGTCGTCAATCCCAAGCTCGGCTGGGTGTTCAACGTCAACGACGGGCCGTGGTGGGCGGCGGGCGATGACAGCCCGCGCCGCGACAAGTTCGCCCTCTATTTTGACCAGCTAGGTCACAACCCGCGCACCGCGCATGCCCAGCACGTGCTGGATGGCAGGCCCAAATTCACGCTCGAAAGCCTGATTGCCGCAGCCTACGATCCCTGGCTCCCGCTGTTCACCGAGCTGCTTCCTGGGCTGGTGGAAGCCCATCGGAAGGCGCTCGATCCTAAGCGTGCGGAAGCCGTGGCGCTGCTGGAGAAGTGGGACCACACTTACAGCCTGACCTCGACCGAGACGAGCCTCGCGGTGTTCTGGGCCGAGGCGCTCTGGGCCAAAGGTGCGGTAGCAGCCGAGGCCGCGCGCATGCCAGTCCAGACCTGGATGGTGACGCGGGCCACACCGGAGCAGAAACTCGAAGCGCTCGATGAAGCGATGGCACGGCTCAGCGCCGATTTCGGTTCGTGGAAAGTGCCGTGGGGCGAAATCAACCGCTACCAACGCCTCAATGGTGCGATCCAGCAGAGCTTCGACGATGCGCGGCCCAGCACCCCGGTACCCTTCGCCTCGGCGCTGTGGGGCTCGCTCGCCTCGTTCCGCAGCAAGCGCGGCCCGGGCACCAAACGTTACTACGGCTACCACGGCAACAGCTTCGTCGCTGTGGTGGAGTTCGGCCCGCGGGTGAAAGCGCGTGCGGTAATGGTCGGCGGCCAAAGCGGCGATCCCGCCTCGCCGCATTTCGCCGATCAGGTGGTGCGCTATGCGGCGGGGAACTTGCGGCCGGTCTATTTTTACCCTGAGGACTTAGTGGGCAAGGTGCGCGCAACCAAAGTGGTGCGCGCCGATTAAGCCAGCTTCTCCGCAAAGCCCGCCTGCAACTTCGCCAGCTTGGGCGGGATCACCGCGAGGCAATAGGGGTTTCGCTGGCCTTCGCCCTGCCAGTATTCCTGATGGTAATCCTCGGCCGGCCACCACTTTGCCTGCTGAGCGCCATCGGCGAAGCCTTCGATGGTGGTTACTGCGCGCTGGCCGGGGTGCGTCTCGTTCCACCGGGCAATGCCCGCTTCGGCCTCCGCCAGTTGCGCCTCGTCCAGCGGGAACAGTGCGCCGCGATACTGCGTGCCGACATCGCCGCCCTGCCGGTTGAGCTGCGTAGGATCATGAGTCGCCATATGGATGTCGAGCAGATCGGCATAGCTTACCACGGCGGGATCGAAGCTGATCTGGATCGCTTCGGCGTGGCCGGTATTGCCGCTGCACACCGCCTTATAGGTCGGCTCCGGCACGGTGCCGCCGATATAGCCGCTTTCCACCGCGCTGACCCCCGCGATCGAGCGGAACACCGCCTCGGTGCACCAGAAGCACCCGCCTGCGAAAATCGCCGTTGCCTGCACTGCCATCTTTGCCTTACTCCTTCGCGCACCGAGATAGGCATGGTCCTCCCCTTTGTCATGCCTGCAGCCCAAAGGAATTCCGCATGCGACCGATCCTTTCCGTCACAGCCGCGCTGGGTGCAATCCTGCTGGTCGGCGGTGGCCTTGCGCTGCCGGTGCTGGGCGGGCCCGCCGCGGTGGCCAAACCCGGCCGCAGCGCGATCAACGCCGAACTGGCCGCCGCCGTCGCCGATCCGCGCCGCGACGCCGATCGCCCGCGCGACAAGTATCGCAAGCCCGATCAGACGCTGGCCTTCTTCCAGGTCGCGCCGGATATGAAGGTGGGTGAATATGCTCCCGGCGGTGAGTGGTACTCGCGGCTGTTGGGGCTTTATCTGGGGCCAAAGGGCAAGCTGGTTGGGCTCTATTTCGATCCCACTTCGGGCGCCTTCAACGAGACGCAGCAAACAGGCATTCGTGCCGGTGCGGCCAAGTATCCGGCCGATATTGCGGGCTGGTCGGGCATCCCGGCCGAGCGGTTCAGTGCCTATACACTCGATGCGGTGCCGGCTGCAGAGAAGGGCACGTTTGACCGCATTCTGGTGATGCGGATGGTCCACAACCTGCTGCGCTGGAACATCGCCGACCGGGAAATCAAGGCGATGCGCGATCTGCTGAAAGACGGCGGGATGATCGGGATCGAACAGCACCGCGCCAAGCCCAATGCGCCCTACAGCTACACCGATGGCTCGAAGGGCTACCTGCGCGAAGCCGATGTGATCCGGCTGATGGAGCTCCATGGCTTCGTACTGGTTGGCAAAAGCGAGGCCAACGCCAACCGCGCCGATCCCGCCAACTGGCCCGATGGCGTCTGGACCCTGCCCCCGGTGCTGCGGAACGCCAAGGAAGAGGACAAGGCCCGACTCAACGCCATTGGCGAAAGCGACCGGATGACGCTG
>CAZVMC010000101.1:0-8671 GCA_964628635.1 uncultured Novosphingobium sp.
CGCTTCCCCGACAGCGGCAACAACGGCCAGCTTGACCTGATCTGCGCGCTGCAATGGGTGCAGCGCAATATTGCGGCTTTCGGCGGCGATCCAAAGAACGTGACCGTGTTCGGCCAATCGGGGGGCGGAGCCAAGATCGCGACGCTGATGGCGATGCCTGCCGCCAAAGGCCTGTTCCACAAGGCGATCACCATGAGCGGGCAGCAGGTCACCGCATCCGGTCCGCTCAACGCCTGCAAGCGCGCGCAAGCGTTTCTCGACAAGCTGGGGCCGGGAATCGATCCCGCGACCGCACCCGTTGAGCAACTGATCGCCGCGCTCTCCGCAACCGATCCGGTCCTGGGCGGCGGGCTTTACATGGGTCCGGTGCTTGACATGCGGAATTTGCACCGTCACCCGTTCTGGCCCGATGCCGCGCCGCAGTCGCTCGGCATTCCAATGCTGCTTGGCAATTGTATTGCCGAGACCCGGGCGTTCTTTCCGACTGATCACCGACTGTTTGACGGTCTTGATTGGCACAATCTTGCGCAACGCGCCGGGCCAGAGATGCGGGTCGATATCGACCCCAGATGGGTGGTCGAACAATTCCGCGCCCGCTACCCGGCGGACTCACCCGAGCAGTTGTTCCACCGCATCGTCACTGCCGCGAGGTCCTGGCGCGGACAGGTTGAGGAGGTCGAAGCGCGGGCGCGGGCAGGGCGGGGTAATACTTTTGTTTACCAACTCGATTTCGAACAGGCCAAGCACACCGACGATATCGGGCTGGCCTTCGGCACCTTTGAAAACCCCACCCTGGCGCGCCAAGTCATGAGCGAAACCATGATGGACGCCTTCGTCCGCTTTGCCCGCACCGGCAATCCGGGTTGGTCTTCCTATGACCTGCGCACCCGAAAGACCATGGTGTTCGACACGGCCAGCCGCGAAGTGAGTAATCCGCGTGGCTGGGAGCGTGAGTTGTTCGCGCGGGTGCCCTACATTCAGCCGGGGTCATAACCCCCACACCCCAAACCCGTTCTTGTCGAGCGAAGTCGAGACACCATAAGCCGCGTGTGGTGTCTCGACTTCACTCGACACGAACGGGTTTGGGTTGAAGTAATTAAGGGGCGCTAGGCGGGTTGGGATAGCTGATGATCAGCGACAACGGTTTATCGCCCACTTGCCGGATGCCCACCACGGCGCCCTTGTAAAGATAGGCAGCCATGCCCGGCCTAAGCACGGCACGAACTCCGTCGCTGACAACTTCGCCCTCACCATCAAGCACATAGTAAACTTCATCGTGGTCAATCGGGTGCGCGCCGATTGCAGCGCCGGGGTGCAGCACGCGGCGGCGGAACTCCATCGCGCGCGGCTGCGGTGCGGCATCGCTGATCCGATAAGCAGTGGACATGCCGATCGCGCCATGCGGCGGGGGCTCTTGGCGGCGGACATCTTGCTCGTCGATCACCACCATGGCTGGCGCTGCGGCAGCGAGAAAGAGCGCGGCAACAATCATTGTCCGCTCCGCATCGCCCGGTCGCGGCCGGAGAGGTTTTCCTGAATCGGGCCTTTCTGCCCCGGATATCGGCCTGAGCGCGGGGTCATGGTGGCGAGATCCCAATCTGCCTCCACAAACGGCGCGCGAGTTGGGGCGATCTTGGGGAATCCACCAACCTCGCGTTCGTCGTCAATAATATCGCCGCGGCCTTCGGCGATGAAGAACAGCACACGGATATCGTCCGCCGCGCGGTCCCACGGGCGGGCACCTACGGTGCTGAGCAGGCTGGTTTCTAGGTCGGCGGAGGGCAGGACCTGAAATCCCGAGAGGCTCATCAGCGGAGTCTTGGCGCGGATCAGCTGCGCTCGGGTTTCGCCGTAACGGCCGAACTCTGGAAGGGCGAGGCCATGCCGATCGACCGCGCGATTATCGCGACCGTAATATCTGAGATCTCCATCGCCACCGAGCATCAGGAACGGAAGGCCGGGATCGGTGTCATTGCCGCCGCGCATGACGTTGCCGACTGCGGTCAGTTCACCAGTAACATAGGGCTGGCCGGCCCATTCGAGCGCCATAAGGTTATAATGCACCGCCCGGTGGCCAGGGTTGTAGATCAGGTTGTTGACCATCAGCGCCTGGACTCCGCCCTTGAGCAGTGGTGAACGCTCGACATTGTGCGCCCAGACGTTGCGGTAGAACACGATGCCAGTCGCATTGTCGTGGATCAGCGAACCTTTGGAATGCTCGCCCTTGGGGTGGCTGGCATAGGCAAGACCCTCTGCGGCGAGGTTTTCCCGAAAGACTATGTTGTGGCTGGTGCCTTTGCGCCATTCAGCCACCGTTGTACCGGTGAACCGCGGGCCCGAAGCAGACATGTTCTCGTCGATCCCCCACAGGAACGAGCAATGTTCTACCACCACGTTGTAGGCGCTCACGGTTGAGAATGAGTCCGCTTCCCAGCCCGAGAATGGTACTTGGCCATCGACTCCGGTCATTACCCGGATGTGGCTCAGCACGGCATCATGGGTCTTGAGATCGATTCCGCCGCGCACGATTGTAATGCCCGGGGAGGGTGCGGTCTGTCCGGCGATCGTGAAAAAGGGTTCAGTGATCGTAATGCTTGATCGTTCGAAATCGATCGTGCCGCCTACTTCGAACACGATAGTCCGCGGACCCTTGGCGGCCAGCGCCTCGGCAAGACTGCCGGGTCCATCCTTTGCAAGTGTGGTGACGCGGATGACCCGGCCGCCAGCGCCGCCATTCGTCACGCCTACCTGGCCGATGCTGGAAGGCGCAAGTGCCGCTCCGGCCGGTACGGATAATGCGCTCAGAACCAGCACGACTGCTAAGAGCAGGCGATGCAAGGGTTGGGTGTGACTATCGCGCATCAGGTCTCTCCTCATCCCCTTCTTGACAGAGCGCTTGCGGGCGGGCAATACAAAATGACACCGGTTACCGTAAATCGGAACACGCGGCGGAGTTTCGTTGCGCGGGTGGAGGTGCGAAGGGATCGTCGATAAACTGACCTTCTTTTTTGACACCGGTATCATATGTGCACGCCATTAGGCGGCAAAGGGAGTAGGTATGCGTAGCACCATGTCACGGTTGTCGCTGTTGAAGATCGCTCTGGTCGCGGGGAGCGCGTTGGTGCTCCCAGCTCAAGGCTGGGCTCAGGCAGCTCCCGCTGAGGAAGTGCCTGCGGCTGAAGAGGGTGATCCAATTGTTATCACTGGCTTCCGCCAATCGCTCGAAGCCGCGATCAATTTGAAGCGCGAGTCAGTTGGAGCGGTTGATGCAATCGTGGCGGAGGACATCGCCAAGTTCCCCGATCAGAACCTCGCCGAATCGCTTCAGCGGATCCCTGGCATCTCGATCAGCCGCGATGGCGGTGAGGGTCGCTCGATCACGGTGCGCGGGCTGTCCAGCCAGTTCACCAGGGTTAGGGTCAACGGGATGGAGACGATTGCCACTTCGGTCGATGGCGCCTCGGCCAACCGCGACCGCGCGTTCGATTTCAACGTCTTTGCGTCAGAGCTGTTCTCCAGTCTGGTGGTTCACAAGACTGCGGAAGCCTCCCTCGACGAAGGGTCGTTGGGGGCAGTAGTCGATCTCAATACGGGTGACCCACTTGCGGGTCGGGCGGGCCTGAAAGGCGCGCTATCGCTGGTCGGCTCGTACAACGATCTGGCAGGCACGGTCGGCCCGCGCGCCGCCGGGATGCTTTCATGGCGCAATGATTCAGGGACCTTTGGGATCGCGGTATCCGCAGCCTATTCGCACACCGAAACGCTTGAGCTGGGTAACAATACGGTGCGCTGGGCGCAGGCCCGGTTCGACGGGGTCGGCGCGACCAATTGCTTTACGACCGCCAATTCAGGCGGTTCTTATGTTGCCAGTGCCGCTTGTGATCGGGCTGCGCTCGCCTTTCATCCACGCATCCCCCGCTATGGTGAAGTTGCACACGATCGAGAGCGGCTTGGGCTGACAGGTTCAATTCAGTTCGCGCCGAGTGATGCGACCAAATTTTCGGTCGATGTGCTCTATTCGAAGTATGATGCAGTCCGCGACGAGCGCTGGGGCGAAGTCCTGTTGCGATCGAACGAGCGCTCGATCAATGTCTTGAATCCAGTTTACGACGCCAACAACAATATGATCTCGGCCACCCTCAATGACGCTTGGGTGCGAACCGAGCGCTACCAGCGGCAGAGCTCGACCGAATTCTATCAAGTTGGCGCCACCTGGGATCAGGAACTGAGCGACAGCTTCCGATTTACGCTGCGCGGAGGTTTCTCCAAGTCGGATGCTGATATTCCGGTTGAAACCACGTTGATCTTCGATGATCGTGATGCGCAAGGATACAGCTTCGATTATACCAATATGGAGTCTCCGCGGCTGACCTTCGGTACGCCGAGCGTCACCGATCCAGCGACCTTCCAACTCGCAGAAATCCGCGACCGACCGTCGAATGTGACTAACAAGTTCGCGACGGTGCAGCTGAATACCGAATGGGAAGTGACCGACGGCTTCTCGGTCAAGTCGGGTGTCGTCTGGCGGCGCTACAACTACGATATCGTTGCTTTCACTCGCGACACTGCTGTGTGCGGCAATGGCGGAACCAGCCTTGTTACAAGCACTTCGGGGACGATCACATGCACGGCAACCAGCCTGTTTGGTCCGACCGCAGTCTATGGATTTCCGGTCACCTCGGCATTGTCGGAAGTGTTCACTTTGGGGGCAGCGGGGCAGCCAGCTGGAAACACCAACTCTTGGCTGGTGCCCAACTTGGCGACGGCAGCAGCCTTCACTCAGCTCTATGCGCGGCCACTGCTACTCGATGCTGGCAATAATCGCGGAGTCGAAGAAGAAAGTCTTGGTGCCTACCTTCAGTTCGATGCCAAGGGCGACATTTTCGGGCTTGAGTATGCGCTCAACGCCGGGGTTCGTTACGTCAAGACCGACCAGTCGAGCTATGGCTTGGTTAGCGGGGTAAACGCCACGGTTACCCGCAGCTACGAAGACTGGCTGCCGTCGATGAATTTGGCGCTCTATCCGCATCGAGATGTCGTGCTTCGCCTCGCAGTAGCAGATGTCATGACGAGGCCTTCGCTGGGCGGGCTTACCCCTGGTGGCAGTGCCGATGGGTTCAACTTCCGTGTGACCAGCGGAAACCCGTTCCTGCAGCCCTTCCGCGCGACCAATTACGACGTTTCGGCAGAGTGGTATTTCGCACCCGGGGCAGTCCTATCGGTCGCCTACTTCAAGAAAGACGTGCACACTTTCACCCAGTCGGCATCAGTTACTGGAGCAACCTTTGCACAGACTGGTCTGCCGGCATCGGTATTGCTGGCCAGCTCGCCGGCAGCGCTCAATCCTGCATTGCAAGCACAGCCGATCTGGACGCTGGTGACCACGGTCAATGGCTCGGGCGCGACCTTGACCGGTGTGGAACTTGCCGCCCAGATTCCGTTCAGTGTCTTTGCTGACGGGTTCCTCGGCAATTTCGGTATTCTGGCCAACGCAACCTTCATCAGCTCAGATGCGACTTTTAATTTGCAAGGGCCGGTAACTGTTGCAGCGACGGGCACCAATGCGTTTGGTCCGCTTACCAACGTCACGGTGGTCAACACGCTCAGTAATGTGACAAAGCAAGCCTACAACGCCACGCTCTACTACGATGACGGCAGGTTCTCTGCCCGGGTTATGTTGAGCTATCGCGGGCGCTATCACGAGGGCGCGAGTGGCACTGGCAATCTACTCGAAGGCTATGGCGCTACCACCAACCTCGACGCGTCGATCCGGTACAAGCTGACCGACTGGATCGAGCTATCGGTTGAGGGCAACAACCTGCTCGATACCTATCGTTATCGTTACACCGATTTTGATGCCGACCGGAATTATGAGAACAACCACTTCGGCCGCACGATCCTGTTCGGTGTGCGCTTGAAGCTCTGACCCACGCAAGGCAAGCTTGCCAGCATGGACTTCGATCGCCGAACACTCCTTGCTGTCGGGCTTGCCACCGGTCTGGTGACCCGTGCAGGGGCGCAATCAGCGCCGCCGATTGCTTCGGCGCTGGTTGATCCGGTTTTCCCGGATCCCAAAGAGACGATCGACCTTTGGCCGCCGGGAGCAATTAAAATGTTGCCGCTTGCCGCTGTGGCTGAAACTTGTAACGAACGCTCGACCGATCCGACCTTCAATGATCGTGCAGTGTTCGGGATTTCCGTGCCTCGCATGGCGGTGTTCCGCCCCACCAAACCAAACGGCGCGGCGGTGCTAATCACGCCGGGCGGAGGTTACAAGTGGGTCGTGGTCGACAAGGAAGGCTATGAAATGGCGCGCTGGCTGAGCGCGCGCGGCTTCACCGCTTTTGTGCTGTTTTACCGCCTGCCGGGCGAGGGCTGGGCGAGTGGGCCAGACACTCCGCTGATCGACGCGCAGCGCGCGATGCGTCTGATCCGCCACCGCGCTGCGGGCTACGGTATTGATCCGGCGCGGGTCGCGGCAATCGGGTTCTCGGCAGGTGGTCATGTCTGCGCCAGTCTCTCCACTCGGTTCGCCGCACGCGTTTATGACCCGGTCGATGCGGCAGACCAACTCACTGCCCGGCCGCACAGCGCCGCGCCGATCTATCCGGTGATCAGCATGGACCCGGCGATTGCCCATCCCGGATCGCGCGCGCTGCTGTTGGGGCCGAACCCGAGTGCCGCGTTGGAGGCTGCCTGTTCCCCTGACCAGACCGTGCCGCCAGACGCCCCGCCGCACTTCCTGCTGCATGCCGAAGATGACGCGGCGGTTCCGGTTGCCAACACGCTGCGGCTGCGGGCGGCGCTGCTGGCGCGCGGCATTCAGGCGGAGCTGCACCTGTTTGCCCAGGGCGGGCACGGCTTCGGGCTGCGGCTGGCACAAGGCAAGCCGGTGGCAATCTGGCCCGCGCTGTGGCTGGCCTGGGCGCGCAGCGTAGGGCTGGGCTGATGCCGCTGGACCGCCGCGACGCGATCAAGGCTGCGGCCCTGGGCACCATGGCTCTCGCCAGCGCTCCGGCTCAGGCGGGGCGGCCGGGCCCGGGCCGGTTCCTCAATCCGGTACTGGCGGGTGACCGGCCAGACCCCGCGATCCTGAAGGACGGGCGGGATTACTATCTGACCTTCTCCAGCTTTGATGCCTATCCCGGCCTGACGATCTGGCATTCACGCGATCTGGTCCACTGGCAGCCGCGCCGGCCGGCCTTGACCCGCAACATCGGATCGGTCTGGGCACCCAGCCTTGAAAGGCACGGCGGGCGTTATTTCCTGTACATTCCAGTCAAGGCCCAGCCCAACGACATCTTCGTCTGTTGGGCCGATCATATCGACGGACCGTGGAGCGATCCGGTCTCGCTGGGTCTGCACAAGCATATCGATCCCTGCCACGCCGTGGCCGAGGATGGATCACGCTGGCTGTTCCTTTCGGGTGGAGACCGGGTCCGTTTGTCGGAAGACGGTCTCCGCATCGCTGGGTCGGTTGAGCATGTTTACGATCCTTGGCGCTACCCGCCCGACTGGGATGTGGAGGGGTTTTCGCCCGAAGGCCCGAAGATCCTGCGGCGCGGGGGCTGGTTCTACATGATTGCGGCGGTGGGCGGCACAGCGGGCCCACCGACCGGGCACATGGTGATCGCGGCTCGCTCGCGCTCGCTCCATGGTCCGTGGGAACAGCACCCCGGCAATCCGCTGGTGCGGACCCGGTCAGAGCGCGAAGCCTGGTGGTCGCGCGGCCATGCCTCGCTGGTGGAAGGCCCGGATGGATCATGGTGGGCGCTGTACCACGGCTACCGCGCGGGCTTCTGGACGCTGGGGCGGCAATGCCTGCTCGATCCGGTGCGGTGGAGCGCAGACGGCTGGTTCCGGATGACCGGCGGCGATCTCTCGCGCCACCTGCTCGCCCCGCGCGACGGCGAAGCGGTGCCGCATGGGCTCGCACTTAGCGATGATTTCTCGGCACCAGTGATGTTCGGCACCAAGTGGACCTTTTACCGACCTTCTCCGGACGAGGCTGACCGCGTCACCAGCGGGCAGGGCATCCTGCGCTTCAAAGGCAAGGGCACGGCGCCGTCAAGTGGATCGCCGCTGCTGCTGAATACCGGCGATACCGCTTACAGCTTTGAATGCGATATCGAGATCGATCCCGGCATGACCGCAGGGCTCGTGCTGTTCTACGATGACAAGCTCTATTGCGGACTGGGTTTCGACGCCGAACGCTTCGTAACGCACCAGTACGGGATCGAGCGCGCTCGCCCGGCCAATCCCCATGGCAAGCGGATGCGCCTTAGAATCACCAACCGCCGCCACATCGTCTCGATCCACACCAGCGGCGATCACGGCCAGACCTGGCAGCGGTTCGACCGGGGGATGGAAGTGTCGGGATACCATCACAATGTTCGCGGCGGCTTCCTGTCGCTCCGGCCCGGGCTCTATGCCGCCGGGGCAGGCGAGGCGCGCTTTCGCGGCTTTCAATACAAGACACTGGACGACTGACATGGCCCACTCCTTGATCTTGCATCCCGACCGGCTGCTTCCGGCCGATCCCAAGATCCGCGACATCGCCCGCGTGCTTTACACTGCGGTGAAGGACCTGCCGATCGTCAGCCCGCATGGCCATACCGATCCAGCGTGGTTCGCTGCCAATCAGCCGTTCGGCAATGCCACGCAGCTGCTG
>CAZVMC010000102.1:0-8626 GCA_964628635.1 uncultured Novosphingobium sp.
AACCCGTGTTTCAGCCGTGAAAGGGCCGCGTCCTAACCGCTAGACGAAGGGGCCGACCTGGCCTTGGTAGTGGTGACCCCTACGGGAATCGAACCCGTGTTTCAGCCGTGAAAGGGCCGCGTCCTAACCGCTAGACGAAGGGGCCATCGCGGCTTGCGCCGTTTGGCAGGCCGCGCCTTTAGGGAAGCGTGACTGGCTGGTCAAGCCCGGTGCCCAACTAGTTTCAATCCGCCCAGGCTGCGTCTTCGACATGCAGTTCGGCAGCGGGCCGGCTTGACCAATCATCGATCTTGGCGCGGCCAGCCAGCCAGACCCGGCGATCTTTTCCGTGCATCAACAAGGCCTGCCCCATTTCGCTGTCGACCGCGCGAAAAGCGATTGCTTTGAAGCTGGCGCCATCGTTGCCGCGCACGATCAACCGCAGATGCTGGGTGCCGACGATATCGGCCTTGACGATCCGCACCGGGCCGACCGCGACCTTGGGGCCCGGCCAGCCCATGCCAAATGGGCCAGCCTGCTCCATGGCCGCAATCAAAGGCGGCGTAAGCCCGCCCGGGGCGAGTGCGAGATCGAGCGGTACGGTCTGCCCAACCATCGCCGCGCTGACTTGCGAGCCAAGCTTCGAATCCAGCCAATCGGCCAGAGCATCAAGCTTGGCGGGATCGATGGTCAGGCCAGCGGCCATCGCATGGCCGCCGCCGGCGACCAACAAGCCTAGCTCGCGTGCGGCGATGATCGCGGCCCCCAGATCAACCCCGGCGATCGAACGGCCCGATCCTTTGCCATTGCCGTGTTCATCGGCATCGAGCGCGATGACCAGCGCGGGTTTCCCGGTCTTCTCCTTGATCCGCCCGGCCACGATCCCGATCACACCCGGGTGCCAGCCTTGCCCGGCCAGCACCATCACCGCGCGATTGTGCTGCGCCGCCAGCTGCGCCTCGGCAGCTTCCTGCACGGCCGCTTCGATCCCGCGCCGCTCTTCGTTGAGCTGCGACAATTGCGCGGCGATCGCGCGGGCTTCTTCGGGGTCTTCGGTGGTCAGCAGGCGCACCCCCAGCGACGCCTCGCCCACACGCCCGCCCGCATTGATCCGCGGGCCCAGCGCGAAGCCCAGATCGCTGCACACCGGTGCGCGGTTGAGGCGGCTTGCGTCGATCAGCGCGGCCAGGCCAACGTTGTCCCGCCGCGCCATGACTTTCAGGCCTTGCGCGACAAAGGCCCGGTTGACCCCGCGCAGCGAGGCGACATCGGCGACAGTTCCCAAAGCGACCAGATCGAGCAGGCTCAGCAGGTCAGGCTCGGCGCGATCGGTGAAGTAGCCCTGTTCGCGCAGCACGCGCACCGTAGCAATTGCCAGCAGGAAGGCCACGCCAACCGCGGCCATGTGGCCATGCGCGGCCCCGGCCTCGCTCTCATCGAGCCGGTTGGGATTGACCAGCGCGACTGTGCGCGGAAGTTCCGCTGCGCACTTGTGGTGATCGACCACGATCACGTCGATCCCGGCAGCCTGCGCCATGCCCAGCGCTTCATGTGCCATAGCCCCGCAATCGACGGTGACGATCAGGCTCGATCCTTCGGCCCCGATCCGCACCAGTGCCTCACCCGAGGGGCCATAACCTTCGAGCAGGCGATCGGGGATATAGGTGCCCGCTTCGTGCCCCAGCATTCGCACCAGCCGCACCAGCAACGCCGCGCTGGTCGCCCCGTCGACATCGTAGTCGCCATAGATCGTGAGCTGCTCGCGCGCGATGATCGCCTGTGCCAGCCGTCCGGCCGCAACATCCATGTCCTGGAAGGTCGAAGGATCGGGCAGGAAGGTACGAAGCGAGGGATTGCGCTGGCGATCAAGGTCTTCATAAGCAACACCGCGCGCCAGCAGCAGCTGATTGACCAGCTCGGTCTCCGAATCCAGACCGCCGCCACCCAGATCCATGTTGCCGCCGCGCCAGGACCAGACCTTGCCAGTCAACGACCGTTCGACCCCCAGAATTGCCGCCTGTGCGCTCATGCCGCGCAGTTAGCCGATCGCTGCGCCGCCGCATAGGGAGGCGCAAAGATTGTCGGCAATTGACAATTTATTGGGCGAGGCAGAGGCTAGGCCAGCCTGATCGCGGGTTTCGAGGAGTCGAATGATGCCGGGTTCGAGTAAGGCTGCCATTGCCATCGCCTGTTCCGCCGTTCTGATCGCCGTGCCGGTCCTCGCGCAGCGCGCACCCACCAGCGGACCGATTGCCCGCTACGATATGCGGGCCGGAACGCTTTCTGGTTTCGGAGCCTTTGGCGCGCGCCCTTCATTGGGGCAGATGCTGGGCGGGGGCGGCAGCAACCTGCAGCATGAGCTGCTGCTGCGGCTTGGCTCGTCGAGCGCTCCGGCCAATGGCAAGCCCAAAGCCGATCACTTCATGCCGCCCAGCGCCAAGCTCGGCAAATCGGTGGCGCTGGTCACCCCGCGCGAAGAGCGTGGTCCGACCGATGAGCTCCCCGGTGAGCGCGACGGCCGCCGCCCGACCGGCAAGATCCTGATCTTTTGGGGTTGCGGGGAAAAGGCCCCGCGCGGCCAGCCAGTGGTGATCGACTTGGCCAAGCTTGCGGCGGGATCGGTGCCGACCGGCATGTGGTCAACCACGATCCCGCGCGATTGGGGGCCAACGCTCGCCAATTCACGTACCTTTGGGCGCTGGCCGGCAGAAGATGGCAAGTATGCCAAGCCCGATACCTCGCTGCTTGGAGCGCATCGGATCGCGGGAAACTATTCGCCTGAGATATCCTTCACCGCGACCAAGGACTTCATGGCTCCGCTGACTGTGAACCATACCGCAAATCCGAGCGGCTCGACTGCATTGTCATGGAACGCCGTGCCCGATGCGACTGGCTATTACGCGATGCTGTTCGGCGGCAAGATGGCTGAGGGCGGGATGGGCGATATGGTGATGTGGTCCAGCAGCGCCAGCCGCCAGTTCGGCGGCGGATTGTCCGATTGGCTCACCCCGACGCAGGTCGCCGGGCTGGTTCGAGACAAGACAGTGCTTGCCCCTGCAACCACCACCTGCACCGTACCGGCCGAAGTCCGCGCCGCCGCGCCGGACTTCCGGATGGGCATGCTGACCGCCTATGGCCCGCAAGAGGACTTTTCGTATCCGCCGCGCCCCGCCGACCCGAAAGTCGCGTGGAACCTCGAATGGACCGCGCGGATCCGGCACCGCTCTTTCACCTCGTGGATGGATATGCCGGGGATGCCGGGCGCTTCGACCGAGGGCCAACCGCCGGCCGATTGCCGCCCACGGCGCGGGATTGGTGGGATCCTGGGCGGTGTGATCAAGCCGGGCTGCTGACTTGTGCTGCTGATCGCCTGGCACAGCCGCACCGGCGCGGCCCGGGCGATGGCCGAGGCCGCCGAAGCTGGCGCAGGTGATGCAGCGCGGATGGTTTCCTGTATCGATGTCACCCCCGATGATTTGCTTGCTGCTTCCGCCTATCTCTTCGTTTGCCCAGAGAACCTCGCGGCAATGTCCGGCGCGATGAAGGAGATGTTCGACCGCTGCTATTACCCGGTGCTCGGCGCAATCGAGGGTCGCGGCTATGCCACCGCGATTGCAGCCGGATCGGACGGGGAAGGGGCGCAGCGGCAAATTGATCGGATCGCGACTGGCTGGCGGCTGCGCCGGGTTGCGGAGCCGCTCATCGTCAATCTCGGGGCGCAGACGCCCGAGGCGATTCTGGCACCGAAGCAGCTTGGCCTAGACCAGCTTGGCCGGTGTCGCGAATTGGGGGCGGCTTTGGGAGAAGGCGTGCGATTGGGGATCTTCTGAACGGCTTCGGCATTTCCATCCACAGTGGTTGCATTTAGCAATCAAGGACTCGACGGACCGGTCCGGTTGGTGGCAAGTCTTTGCGCAATATTTGAAACTGGACTTCGCTCCATCGTTTGGAACCGCGCCCGATGAATAGCCCGAGCAGCACGGTGTTATTGTCTGTGGTTTTTGCCGCGGGTGATCGGCCTGATGGGGTGCGGCTGGCGGCTGCGGCCAAGCACTCTGCGGCTCACGGCTTTGCCGTTTCGCTGGAAGGGGTGGGCGAGCATGGCAATTGGGCTGAATTGCTGTCGAGTGGATTGACCTTTGATTGCCACGGCATCGCGCCGGGACCGGCCGCAGCAGGCCCGCCGTTCAGCAAATTGCTTGGTCTCACTGGCGCACCGATCGGAGAGGCTATTTCCCTTCAGCCCGGACCCCACATTGCCGGCGGCGCGGCCTTGCGGCCGGTTGTCCGCGCGTTGTTGGCGCTTGGCTGCGATCTCGCCCGAATGCCCGGAGCGATTGCGGTTTGCTGGCATCCTTCGGGCTGCGCGATGGATCCGGCCTATTTCAACCGGATCGCGAGCGACTGGCTTGCCGGCGGGCCTTTCCCCGCATTGGGGCTGACCGCCGTTAGCCCCAGTGCCGATGGCGGATTGAGAACCGAGGGGCTGTCCTTTTTTATCGGACAGGAGCTTGAGCTTGCGCCGGTCGATAGTCTCAGGGACGAAGAACAGGCTCGGTTGGCAATCCGCTTGATTGACGCTCTGGTCGCAATTGGCCCGCTGATGGAACCGCGTGCGTTTGCCTTTGAAGGCCAGCCTGCAGTGCGGGTGTCACCCATCCAAGGCGGCCAAACGCTGCATGCCGCCCCGGAGCGCCATGCCGCCTGAACCCGGCAACGGATCGCGGCCGTCGCTTCGCTTTCGAGCTGTGAACCGGTTTGGAGCCCCAGACTATCAACCCGGCTTGCAGCGCCACCACCTCTTGCCGCGCCAGTTGCTGATCCATCGCTCGCTTGGCCGGTTGATCGCTGCGGTGGGCCAAGACCGGATCGGTTTCGACGACTTTCGCCGCAACGGCTTGTTGCTACCGGCCAGCGATAACGCCGCCGTTCGGCTGGGACTGCCGCTGCGTCGGGGGCCGCACCGCGATTACAACGCGATGGTGTTTGAGCGCGTCGGCCAGATCGAGGCGCGCTGGGCACAGGTTCGGTTCCGCGCACCCGAGGTAGCGCTGATAGAGGCGCTCGAGCGGTTGCGGCTGCTGCAATCCGCTTTGCGCCGCCGGTTGCTGTCAGAGCGGCGGCAGTTACAACTCAATCGCCGTGATCCGCAGCGCCGCGCTGCCGACTTCGCCGTGCTCGATGCGATGGCCGCCCAGCTCTGGCTTCAAACCGCGACCTAGCTCAGCGTCATCTTGGCCTTGGCAGCCAGTTCGCTGCGGGCCTGGTTGTACTCCGCCTCAAGCTTGTCGACCCGATCGGCCACGCTATCGACCGCCTTCACAGCGCCGATGCCCTGGCCCGAACCCCAGATATCCTTCCAGGCTTTGGCTTCGGTATTCCCGCCCGAGCCGAAGTTCATCGCGCTTGGATCGCTCTCAGGCAGATTGTCTGGGTCGAGCCCGGCGGCGACGATTGAGGGGCGCAGGTAGTTGCCGTGGACCCCGGTGAACAGGTTCGAATAGACGATGTCGCTGGCCGTTCCGGCGACGACCGCGTCCTTGTAGCCTTGCATCGCATTGGCTTCCTTGGTGGCGATCCAGGGGGTGCCGATATAAGCGAAGTCTGCCCCCATTGCCTGCGCGGCGAGGATCGAACGTCCACAAGCGATTGAGCCTGACAGCGCGACCGGACCATCGAACCACTCGCGGATTTCCTGCATCAGTGCGAAGGGGGAGAGTGTTCCGGCATGGCCGCCCGCACCAGCAGCCACCGGGATCAGGCCATCGGCACCCTTTTCAACCGCCTTGCGAGCAAAGCGATCGTTGATCACATCGTGCAGCACGATCCCGCCCCAGCTGTGAACCGCCTGGTTGATATCCTCCCGCGCGCCGAGCGAGGTGATCACCATCGGCACCTGCCATTTGGCGCAAACCTCCATGTCCTCCTCAAGCCGGTTGTTGCTCTTGTGGACGATCTGGTTGCAGGCGAAGGGCGCGGCAGGGCGATCAGGATTGTCACGGTTGTGCGCCGCCAGCTCCTCGGTGATCCGGTGCAGCCACTCATCGAGCACGCCCGAAGGCCGCGCGTTGAGCGTGGGGAAGGAACCAACAATCCCGGCTTTGCATTGGGCGATCACCAGCTCTGGCCCCGAAACGATAAACAGCGGCGACCCGATGACGGGCAGGCGGAGACGATCGAACGGGGCAGGGATGGGCATGGATGATCCTTGTTAAGCGGTCAGTTAAGCCGCGTGTAGCAATCGGATTGCGCGGCTGTCGAGGGGCAGGCTACTTCCAGGCTTGTGCATAGAGGGCAATGATATCGTCAGCTGTCGGCACCCGTGGATTGTTTGCGGGTGATCCGCTAGAGAGCGCCTGCTCAGCCATCAGCGGTAACAGTTCTCGCCATCTTGCTGCATCTATCCCGTAGCTGCTGGGGCTCGGCACGTTGAGCTCGGCGTTGATTCCGTGGAGCGCCTCCACCAACCGACCCACTGCGCCCTGATCGCTAACGGCTTCATCAGCAAGACCCATTGCCCGCGCGCAATCGGCATAGCGGGGCAGGGCGGCAGGCGCGCTCCATTGGGTGATCACGGGCATCAGCATCGCGTTGGACAGGCCGTGGGCGACATGGAAATGCGCCCCAATTGGCCTGCTCATGCCGTGAACGAGCGCGACCGAGCTGTTCGAGAAGGCGATCCCGCCTTGCAGCGCACCCAGCATCAGCGCCTCACGCGCTGCGCGATTGCCCGGATCGACGCAGGCCAGTGGCAGGTTCGGCCAAATGAGCCGCATGGCTGAAAGCGCTGCGGCATCGGCGAAGGGATTGGCGCGTTTGGAGACATAGGCCTCAATCGCGTGGACCAGACTGTCGATCCCGGTATCGGCGGTGAGGCGCGCGGGCTTGGTTAGTGTCAGCTCGTAATCGCAGATCGCCAAAGTGGGCATGTAGGCCAGACCCATGCAGAGCATCTTCTCATCGGTCTCCACGTCGGTAATAACGGTAACGCGGGTTGCTTCGGAGCCGGTTCCGGCAGTGGTCGGAATTGCAACGATCGGCAGCCCCGGCGCATCCTGCATATGCGGCACCTTGAGCGCTTGCACCGGCAAATCATGCACCGCTTTCACCGCGACGACCTTGGCCGTATCGATGCTGCTCCCGCCGCCGAGCCCGATCACGCAATCGTGCTGGCTTTCACGGAGAAAGGCTGTGGCGGCTTCGACCGAGGTGACCGTTGGGTCTGGCACCACTCCGGTGAAACTGCGGACCGCGAAACCCGCCTTCGACAGCAAGTGCTCGACTCGTTCGAGCACACCTGAACTTGCAATCCAGCTATCGGTCACAATCAGCGGTCGCGATAGCGCAAGCTGCGCCAGCGCGTCCGGCAGCTCGCTCAAGCAGCCGCGGCCGATCCGGATCGCACGGGGAAGATAGATCGCCGCCACCGTCAGTCTTCCGCAATCTGAAAGCGAATGCGTTGGCGGTAGCGATAGCCAACCGAAGGCTTGCCATCGATGGTCAGTGGCTCGGCTGTTCGCGCGGCGGCGCGGCGCTGGATCGTCCGCAATGCCGGCGCGAAGGCTATTGCCGCCTCGGCGGGCTCGATCGCAAAACGGCCGCAATAGGGGGAGCGGTCGGACAGGATGATGCAATCCATCAGCACGGTCGCTTCCTGCTCCTCGCGAAGTCCGCGGAAGGGATAGTCGTTGCTGGTGATGGTCAGAGGGCGATTGAACACCAGATTGGATGGCACACCCAGCGGCTCGCTGTCCCAATCGATCTCTGGCGGAAAGTCGCTGGCGGTCGCAGCGAAGCGG
The DNA here is from genome assembly GCA_964628635.1 of uncultured Novosphingobium sp. Lineage (GTDB taxonomy): Bacteria > Pseudomonadota > Alphaproteobacteria > Sphingomonadales > Sphingomonadaceae > Novosphingobium. Next base: position 7,779 of record CAZVMC010000102.1, read on the forward strand.
ATTCGCACGGGCAGATCGGTGAGGTAGTCCGCGTCAAATTGCCAGCCGGACAGGTTGTGGGCGCTTAACAATGCGGCGAGTGCGCTGTGGCGCTCGCTCCAGGTTGTCTGGTTGGCGGGATCGGTTCGTGCACCGTCGGAATAGCAATCGTTCAACCCGCCACCCTCGGCGGAGACCTTGCAGGTGAAATCGATCGGTCGATCGGGAACCGCAGACGGCGCTGGGGTTCCGAAGCTGGCGGGGCGCATCATCGCGTAGAGCGATGCCAAGCGGATATTGGTCCAGAGATCGGTTCGGCTCAGCACTGCGTCTTTGGGGAAGGTGTAGCTTGCCGGATAGGCGGGAGACGCCGGCCCAGGGCCTTGCCGGACCAGCGCCAGCCGGCAGGTGTACTTCGCACTGTTCAGCTTCTGGATCACTTGGGCAACCGAAATGTCGATCCGCTTGCCCGAGGGATCGCGGCGATAGGCGGCATGGGGGCGCAGATTCTCAGCAAAGCTGACTGGCAGCGTGGCATATCTCGCGCCGGAGGCGGATGCGTGCTTTTCCAGCGGTTTCCAGATGGGATCGTAGATGGCCAGATCGAATTGATCCTCACCGCGCGGTCCGCCGGCCCAGCTCGCTTGCATCGCGAAGGGCGATAGCGCGGCAATCCGCTCACCGCGTTCGGCGCTCAAACGGTCGGGCGCAAAGCCCAGCGATTCGGCAACGGCATCCAGTTGCTGCTCAAACGCGCTTTCGCAGCTCTTGATCTTGTCGATCGGAAACTCGGTGACCAGATAGGCGGTGTTCAGGCCGTCGCGCGCGCGGGTGAAATAGAGATGATAGGCGCGCCCATCAATCTGCAC
>CAZVMC010000103.1:0-8561 GCA_964628635.1 uncultured Novosphingobium sp.
GCTTTTCAGAACCGGGTTCGGGATCGGACCTTGCCTCCCTGAAGCTCAAGGCGGAGCGCGACGGGGATCACTATGTCCTCAACGGCTCCAAGATCTGGACCACCCACGCACATCACGCAAATTGGATGTTCGCGCTGGTCCGCACTTCGAACGAAGGCAAACCCCAAGCCGGGATCAGCTTTGTCCTGATCGACATGGCGACGCCGGGATTGACCATCGATCCGATCATTTCGCTGGCCGGGGAGCATGAGCTCAACCAGGTGTTTTTCGACAATGTCCGCGTGCCGATTGCCAACCGGCTGGGCGAGGAGAACGACGGCTGGTCGGTCGCCAAATACCTGCTGACCTTTGAACGCGGCGGGCGCTATGCCCCGGGGCTGATGGCCGCGCTGGGGCGGATCGCAGGCGAGGCGGGCGACGATCCGGTGCTGCAAGACCGGTTGCGGCGCGAGGCGGTGACGCTGGAGGCGTTGGAGGCGCTGGAGCTGAAAGCGATTGGCGCAAGCGGTGCGAAAGCCGCGCTCTATGCCTCGGTGCTCAAGGTGCAAGGGACCGAAGCGGCGCAGCGGATTGATACGCTGGCCTGCGAGATCGCGGGGCTGGCCGGCTGGGCCAAGGCCGACGGGCAAAGCCCCGACCTGCTCGCCACCGCGCTGCCGCGCTACCTCAACGGCCGTGCGGCGACGATCTATGCCGGGTCGAACGAAATCCAGCGCGATCTGATTGCACGGGCGGTGCTGGGTTAAAGGCTAGCCCAGTCTGCTAATCGGTCCTGACCTTAAATCCGTTCGTGTCGAGCGTAGTCGAGACGCAGCGCGCGGCATCTCGACTACGCTCGATGCGAACGGGCAAAGGGGTAGTCGGGAGGAGTCAGGCCAATTCGGCGTGGCGCGCGAGGTGAGCACTCCGTGAGCCAAATGTCGCCGCGATCGCCAGCCCACGCTTGAACATCCCGCCGAGCGCGAGTTCCTCGGTCACGCCCATCCCGCCGTGGAGCTGGACCGCGCCCTCGCCGACCGTGCGGACCGCGTCGATGGTCTCGACCACGGCGGCGCTGACCAGCCGCGCCCAGCCGGGTTCGCTCTCGCCCAGCACCGCACGCTCGGTCAGCGCCTCAGCCTTGAACGCGGCCATCTGCATGTCGGCGAGGCGGTGGCGCAGAACTTGAAAGCTGGCGATCGGCACACCGAACTGTTGGCGCTGCTGAAGATAGGCGGCGGTGTCGTCCAGCATCCGCCCCATCAGCCCGGCGGCTTCGGCGCAGAGCCCCGCATTGCGGGCATCGAGCGCCCAATCGCGCGCTGCTGAGGCGTCGGAGCCTTCCGCCAGCACGGTATCCACCGCGAAGCCCTCGCTCAGCGCCACATCGGCGGCCACATTGCCGTCCATCAGCGCGCGCCGCCGCCGCGACACCCCGGGCGCGTCGGCCTTGACCAGCAGGCAGCGCGCTTTTCCGGCGAGCACCAGCCAGTCCGCCTCAGCCGCGCCCGCCACCAGCGGCAGGTCACCGCCATCGCCGAAGGCCACTGCGATCCGCGCCTCACCGCTGGCCAAAGCTCCCAACAGGCGGTGCTCGGGTGCCAGCCGCGCCAGGAGCGATGCGCCGAGATGCTGCGCCAACCAGTCCGATCCGGCCAGCGCGGGGCCAAGCTCGGCCAGTATCGTCGCGCGTTCGATCGACCCACCACCAACGCCGCCCGCCGCTTCGGGAATCCCTACCGCCATCAGTCCCAGTCCAGCGAGCTCAGCAAAGCCCGGCTTGGGGTGATCGGCGACAAAGCGCTGGAGCGACTGCTGGAGCAGCAGCGCGGTTTCGGTCAGGGGGAGTTCGAACGCCATGCCTGCCAGCCTAGCAGCCTAGAGCCGCCAGTCGATAGCCCCGCGTCCGGTGCGCTCCAGAAAGGCGTTGGCCTGGCTGAAATGGCGGCAGCCCAGAAAGCCCGAATGGGCCGAGAGCGGGCTGGGGTGCGGGGCGGTGAGGATCAGGTGCGGGCCATCTTTCAGGCCCGGCACCGACAGCGCCTTCTTCCGCGCATGACTGCCCCACAGCAGGAACACGCAAGGCTCGGCTTTGGCAGCGACAGCGGCAACCACCGCGTCGGTGATCTCCTCCCAGCCCTTGCCCTGGTGCGAGGCCGGTTGGCCATCTTCCACCGTCAACGCGGCATTGAGCAGCAATACGCCCTGCTGTGCCCATCTGGTCAGGTTGCCCGATGGCGGGCGGGGCAAGCCTAGGTCGCTCTCCAGCTCCTTGTAGATGTTGACCAGCGACGGCGGCACCCGCACCCCGTCCTGCACCGAAAAGCTGAGCCCATGCGCCTGTCCCGGTCCGTGATAGGGGTCCTGCCCGAGGATCACGACCTTGACCTGATCGAGCGGGGTCAACGCTAGAGCTGCCAGTCGGCTTCCACGCGGCGGATAGATCGCTTTCCCGGCCGCTTCCTCGCTGGTCAGAAACCCGCCCAGCGCGCGTGATTTGGGGCTCGCCAGCACCGGCCCTAAGGCATCGCGCCAGCTTGAGGGGACGGAATCGCTATTTGGCACAACACCCTCCATAACGCGGGACTTTCCCTTGCCGCCCGATCGGCCTAAGCACTCCCGCCATATGGCTGTCTACCTTCATGAAGAAGACCTCCCCGCGGGAGTTCTCGCGCCCGGCCCGGTTGCGGTCGATACCGAAACGATGGGTCTGCAAACCCCGCGCGACCGGCTCTGTCTGGTGCAGATCTCTGATGGCAAGGGCGATGAGCACCTGGTCCGCTTCGGACCCGATTCGGCGTTCGATGCCCCGAACCTCAAGGCTGTGCTGGCCGATCCGGCGCGGATCAAGCTCTATCATTTCGCCCGCTTCGATCTGGCGGCGATCGAGCACTACCTTGGCGTGGAAGCCGGACCAGTGTTCTGCACCAAGATCGCCAGCAAGCTGGTGCGCACCTATACCGACCGGCATGGCCTCAAGGATCTGGTGCGCGAGCTGCTGGGCAAGGAACTGTCCAAACAGCAGCAATCTAGCGATTGGGGCGGCCCGGTGCTGAGCGAAGCGCAGCGTGAATATGCCGCGAGCGACGTGCGCTACCTTCACGAATGTCACGCGATCCTGATCGAGCGACTGGAACGCGAAGGCCGCACCGGCCATGCGCAGGCTGCCTTCGATTACCTGCCGCACCGTGCGCGGCTGGACCTTGCCGGCTGGGCCGACAAGGATATCTTCAGCCACGAGTCATGATCCTGCAGCCATGAAATCGCGATGACACAGGCTGCTGACCTTCAGCGCAGCAAGCGCCGCCTGTGGGCTGCCCCTGGCGGTGCCCATGACAAGCTGATCCGCACACTTGCGGTCATCCTGCCCGGCGCAATCGGTGCGGTCGCGGCAGTGATGATCCTTGCCCCGCTCAGCCCGCGCGGCGAGATCAGCTTCCTGCTCGATCGCAACAAGGTAGATACGGTGAACGAACGCCTGCGGGTCACCCAGGCCTCCTATCGCGGCGAGGACAATCGCGGTCGGCCCTTCGTGCTCACCGCGGGCAGCGCGGTGCAAGCATCCGCCAGCGTCCCCGTGGTCGAACTCAGCCAGTTGGTGGCCAAGATCGAGCTGACCGAGGGCCCGGCTGAGATCAGCACCCCTGACGGCGCCTATGACTATTCCGCCGAACTGGTCCGCGCGACGGGGCCGATCAACTTCTCCGCTGCAGACGGCTACCGGATGACCACTTCGGCTCTGTCCATAGACCTCAACACCCGCCGCGTCATCGGCGCGGGCGGAGTAACCGGCGCGGTTCCGGCTGGCACATTCAGTGCGGACCGGATAGTTGCCGATCTGAACGAGCGATCGGTCACGCTCGATGGTCACGCCCGGCTGACTATGCAGCCCGGCAAATTGAGGATGCCGTGATGGCTGCTTTGACGGTTCGGGCCTTGGCGCTGCGTTCACTGGTTGGCGGCTTCGCAATCGGCGCGGCCGCGCTGGGGATGATCGCGCCGTCAGGGGCGCAGGTGCTCGGCGGACACAACAGCGATGCCCCGGTCAACTTTGCCGCCGACCGGATCGAGCTGCAGGACCGGCAGGACCGGGTCGTGCTGTCGGGCAATGTGGTGATCGAACAGGCCGGCCTCTCGCTGCGCGCAGCGCGGACCTCGATGGCCTATAGCGATGCCGGTTCGCTCAAGCTGCACCGGATCGATGCCACCGGCGGTGTTGCCGTGTCGCGCGGCAGCGAAAGCGCGGTCGGCGAGGTGGCGATCTACGATTTTGACCGGCGAGTGATCACCATGGTCGGCGGGGTCACGCTGCGCCGCGGCAGCGACCGGCTGAGCGGCGGGCGGCTGGTGATCGATCTCAATTCGGGCGTATCGAGCCTCGATGGCCGCGCCGGGGGTGGCTCATCCGCAACCGGCGCGCCCGGGGCCACCTCTTCGCGCGGCGGGCGCGTGACCGGCACCTTCACCGTTCCCAAGCGCGACTGACCCCATGCAACCGCCAGTGCCTGACCGGGCGCTGCTCGAACTGGTTGGCGGCGCTCGGCTGCAAGACTTCGCTGGCTTTGGCCTGGCGGATTGGGTGCGGCTGGCAAGGCTGGCTGAATTGCACCGGCTCGAGCCACTGCTGCATTGGCGACATGGCGCGCTGGCCGAAATTCCGTCGGATCTGCTCGATGATCCCAAGCGCCGCGCAGACCTGGGTCAGGCCGCTGCCAACCGCGCGCGCGAGCGCTGGTCGCGCGATACCATTGTTAACGCGATGGAAGTGCAGTTAGCCCGCTTGATCGAGGCTGGCTGACGCTGCGGCACTATCGCCGTCTTCGGCTGCTGGTCCAGTTCCCGAGCCTGCGGCGGCAGGCGCAGGCGCAGCGGATGCCGCTGGACTGGGGTCAGGCGCGGCCTCCTCCGGCTCGGCAAATTGCGCCTGAAGTTCCTCATCGCTGGTGAAGCGCGCAGCTTCCGGCGCGGCTCCAACGGCAGGCGGGGCCCCTGCCGCCGTTGCCGGAGCGGCGGCCGGTGCCTGCTCCCGGCCAATCGCCAGCTGCTCATGCCCGCCACCTTCGGCAAAATAGGCTGCGACGAACAAGCAAATCCCGCCCACAAAGAAGGCGGCGACTTTCCATTCGCGAAAGAAGGCTGCGTACATCGCTATTTGTCCCACGGTGATTTGTGCGCGGGATGCGAAGCCGCCACGTCTGCATTTGCCGCAACCCGCACTTCATCGGCTTTCGGCACGACCGACCAGACCAGCATCATAACGCCGGCCGCCCACCACAACGCCTTCCAGCGACTGGCGAAGATCGTATTGAGCTTTGGCCCGAACATGGCCCCAGTTTACCCCGTCAAGGTAAACAAAACTTACCCTTCCGACGCCAGCCGCTTGAGCTCATAGAGCAGATCCAGCGCGTCGCGCGGGCTGAGCGCATCGACATCGATCCCGCCCAGCCGGTCGCGCAGGGCATCGCGCAGCTCTTCGGCGGCATTGAGCGCGGCGGAAAACAGCGGCAGATCGCCCAGTCCAGCAGCTAGGCCACCGGTTTCCGCGCGGCCCTTTTCCAGCTTGTCGAGCACCGCCTTAGCCCGCGCGACGACCGGCGCGGGCACCCCCGCCAGCTTGGCGACGGCCAGGCCATAGGAGCGGTCGGCCGGGCCTTCGGTAACCTCGTGCAGCAGCACCAGATCACCCTTCCACTCACGCGCGCGGACATGGTGCAGGCTCAGCGCATCGCAGCTGTCGGCGAGCCGGGCGAGTTCGTGGTAGTGCGTCGCGAATAGGCACCGGCACTGGTTGACCCCGTGGACTGCCTCAACCACCGCCCAGGCCAGCGCGAGGCCATCGTAAGTAGAGGTGCCGCGACCGACCTCATCGAGGATCACGAAGCTCTGCTCGGTCGCCTGCGCCAGAATCGCCGCAGTTTCGACCATTTCGACCATGAAGGTCGAGCGCCCGCGCGCCAGATTGTCCGCCGCGCCGACCCGGCTGAACAGCCGGTCGACCAGGCCAATGCTTGCGCTGGCGGCGGGGACAAAGCCGCCGGACTGAGCCAACAGTACGATCAACGCATTCTGACGCAGGAAAGTGCTCTTGCCGCCCATGTTAGGACCGCCAATCAGCCACAGCCGGTCCTGCGGTGCCAGCGCGCAGTCGTTGGCCACGAAGCGCTCACCTTTGGCAGCCAGTGCGGCTTCGACCACCGGGTGGCGTCCGCCGGTGATTTGCAACACCGGCTCATCGGTGATGGCCGGGCGGCACCAGCCACCTTCGGCCGCGCGCTCAGCTTGACTGCATGCCACATCGATCCGGGCCAGCGCCTCGGCTGTTACCGCGATCGCTTGCCGGGCCGCTATGGCCTCGCTCACCAGCTCTTCGAAGTGGGCTTCTTCGGCGGCCAGCGCATGCCCTCCGGCCTCGGCGATCCGGCTGGCTTCCTCGTGCAAGGCAAGCGCATTGAACCGCACCGCCCCGGCCATCGTCTGGCGGTGGGTAAACCCGGAGTCGGGCGCCATCAGCGGGTCAGCCTTGGCTGCGGGCACCTCGATGAAATAGCCGAGCACGCCGTTATGCTTGATCTTCAGCGCGGTGATCCCGGTGCGCTCGCGGTACTGCGCCTCGAGCGCGGCGATTGCGCGGCGGGCATCACCCGAAGTGCGGCGCAGCGCGTCGAGCGCGTGATCGTAGCCCTCGGCGATGTAGCCGCCCTGCCCGCGCTCTGTCGGCGGGGCGGGGACCAGCGCGCGGGCATAAAGGTCGGTCAACGCGCCGTGGCCGGTGAGCCTTGGCATCAGGCTTTCAAGCAGCGCAGGCCGCTCGGCCCTGGTGGCGAGATGATCGTGGATCCGCCGCGCTTCGCTTAGGCCATCGCGCAATTGCCCGAGATCGCGGGGGCTGCCCCGCCCCGCCACGACCCGCCCCAAGGCACGGCCAATATCGGGGAGACTGCGCAGCACCGCGCGCAGATCGGCGCGGAGCAACGGATCGTCGTGCAGCCAATGCACCAGCGCAAGCCGCGCCTCGATCGCCGCGGCATCGGTCAGCGGGGCCGAAAGGTCCTCCGCCAGCAGCCGCGCACCGGCCCCAGTGACGCAGCGATCGACCGCTTCAACCAGCGAGCCTTTGCGGCTGCCTTGGCTGGACACCAGGATTTCCAGGCTGGAGCGCGTCGCCTCATCCATCGCCAGATGCGCTGCGCCCGATCGCGCCACGGGCGGCAGCAGCAGCGGCAGGTTGCCGCGCCCGACGTGCTCTAGATAGGCGATCAGACCCCCAGCCGCCGCCAGCATAGCCCGGCTGAATTCGCCAAAAGCATCGAGCGTGGCGACCCCGTGGACTTCCTTGAGCCGCCGCTCGCCGCTGTCGCTGGCAAAATCGCCCGTCGGACGCAGGATCACATCCAGCGGCGCATCCTCCCAGCCTTCGCTGGCCACCAGCTCGCTAGCCCCCAGCCGCGCCAGTGCCGCGCCCAGCCGGTCGGGCTGGCATTCCTCGAGCTCCATCCGCCCGGTCGAAATGTCGCAGCCGGCGATCCCGCAGATACCGCGCACCTCGCAGACCGCCGCGAGCACATTGGCCCGGCGCGGCTCGAGCAGCGCTTCCTCGGTCAGCGTGCCCGCCGTCACAAACCGCACGATATCGCGCGCGACCAGCGCCTTGTAGCCGCCGCGCGCTTTGGCCTGCTCGGGGGCTTCGACCTGCTCGGCAATTGCCACCCGCTGCCCGGCCTTGATCAGTCGCGCGAGATAACCCTCGGCCGAGTGGACCGGCACTCCGCACATCGGCACGCCGTCGCCCCGGCTGGTCAATGCGATATCGAGGATCTGCGCCGCCGCCTTGGCATCATCAAAGAACAGTTCGAAGAAATCGCCCATCCGGTAGAACAGCAGGCAGTCCGCCGCCTGCGCCTTGAGCGCATGATACTGCGCCATCATTGGTGTATTTGGGGGAGTTTGCGGGGCGGACATTCTGGCTTGCTAGCGGGCGGAGCAACGATTCGGGAAGCACCGAACCCACGCTTTCCCCTATCCCGTCGCGGCAAGCCTTGTTAGGGCTGCGGCGATCTGGGGAGTTCGCCACGTGTCTGAAGAAAGCAACGTCAAGTTCACCGAGCGCGAGGCGCTGTTTTACCACAAGACGATCCGCCCCGGTAAGATCGAGATCATCGCCTCCAAGCCGATGGCCACCCAGCGCGACCTGTCGCTGGCTTACTCCCCCGGCGTTGCCGTTCCGGTGCAGGCCATCGCCGACAATCCCGCCGATGCCTATGAATATACCGCCAAGGGCAACCTCGTCGCGGTGATTTCCAACGGCACCGCGATCCTTGGGATGGGCAACCTTGGCGCGCTGGCATCGAAGCCGGTGATGGAAGGCAAGGCGGTGCTGTTCAAGCGTTTCGCCGATGTCGATTCGATCGATATCGAACTCAACAGTGAAGACCCCGACGCGCTGATCGAAGCGATCGCGATGATGGAACCCAGCTTCGGCGGGATCAACCTTGAAGATATCAAGGCGCCCGAATGCTTCGTGATCGAACAGACGCTGCGCGACCGGATGAAGATCCCGGTGATGCACGACGATCAGCACGGTA
>CAZVMC010000104.1:0-8458 GCA_964628635.1 uncultured Novosphingobium sp.
TCATAAGTGCCGGAAACGGACATCGAAGCTCTCCTCTTAGATCCAAAACTTACAAGGGGGTAAGTAGGAGGCGGTTCTTGCGTCCCGCCGCCCCGCTGTCAACCATGGGTTACGGCTTCGGCTCCATCACTTCCACCGGCAGACCGAGCCCTTGCAGCTGCGGTTCGACCAGCTTGCGATCACCGACCACGATGAAGACCAGCCCTTGCGGGTTCAGGTAAGTCCGCGCCGCACCATCGAGCGCGGCTTGATCGATCGCGCGGTAACGGGTCGGCAGCGTGGCGTAGTAATCGTCCGGCCGCCCCAGCCGATCGTTGCTGAGCACCGCGCCCAGCACCTGGCCGTTGGTTTCAAACCGGTTGGGCAGGCCGCGGATATTGCCATCGGTCACCCGGTTGAACTCCACCGGATCGACCGGCTTGCTGGTGGGGAAAGCAGTCATCTGGGCGATGATCACCTTGATCGAATCGCCGGTACGGTCGGCCTGCACCGGGGCGGCGACGCTCAGCGTGCGCGGCCCGAGCGGGCTGCTGATTCCCGAGCGGACCCCATAGGACCACGACTTCTCTTCGCGCAAATCGAGGTTGAGGCGGCTGAGGAAGCCGTTGCCGAGCACCTCGTTGGCGAGATCGAGCGCTTCCAGCCCCTGATCGCGGCCGGTCAGCGGCAGAACCCGGCCCGCCACGATCACCGATTGCGGCGAATTGGGCCGGTCGATCAGCACGATCCGCGGGCGCGGCGCGGGGACGGCGGCGGTCAGCGGTTTGACCGGCTTGGCAGAGGCCGGAGCCTGCCAGCCGCCAAACGCCGCTTCCAACGCGGGCTTCAATTGCGCCATGGTGACATCGCCGACCACCGCGATCTGCGCCAGATCGGGCCGTAGCCACTTGTCATGCGCGGCGCGTAAGGCCTCGGGAGTCAGCGCGCCGACAGCTGCGGCATTGCCCAGCCCGTCACCCGGCAGGCCATAGGGGTGCGCCGGGCCGAACAGGATCGGGCCAAGCGAACGGGTCGCCAGCGCGCGCGGGTTCGCTTCAACCTGCGCCAGCGTGGCCAATTGCTGATCCCTGACCCGCGCGACTTCGGCGGGCGCGAAGGCGGGATTGCGCACCACATCGGCCATCAGCGAGAGTGAAGGCACCAAATTGGCACTGAGCGCCTGCAGCGTGATCGAGCTCGTATCGAGCCCGGCCCCGCTGGAGATCCGCGCGCCCAACCGTTCCTGCTCTTCGGCAATCTGGGTGGCGTTGCGGGTGGTGGTGCCTTCATCGAGCATGCCCACCATCATGGCCTGGGTGCCCGGGGTATCGAGCAAATCGGCGGCATAGCCGGCATCGAAATTCATGCTGACGATCACTGTCGGCACGGCAGTGCGGCGCGCAAGGATCACAGGTATCCCGTTCGACAGTGTGGTCCGCTCGATCGCCGGGAAGGCCAGATCGCCAACCGGAGCCACCGGCGGGGCCTCGCGCTTCGGCCCGGTCGCCAAGGGCGGCGGGGGCAGCTTGGCATCGGGCTTGGGCGGGGGCGAAGTGGCTTCATCGCCCCAGCCGCCCATCGTTTCGCCGCGCTCGGTGCGTTCACCGGGGACCACCGCCAGCTTGAACACCGGACGGCCCAGCCAGCGCTGCGCGGCGGCGCGGACTTGCGCCGGAGTCAATGCGGCAACGGCTTCAAGGTCACGTTTGTACTGCGCGGGATTGTCCGAATAGAGCTGCCCTTCGGCCAGAGTCGCGCCCTTGCCGCCGAACCCGCCAACCATTTCAAGCTGGTTGATCTGGCCTGCGACTGCCGAAGTCGCCGCGCGGCGCAATTCGTCTTCGTTCGGCCCTTCGGCCAGGAACTGTGCGATGAGTTCGTCAAAGCGCTTTTCGGCCAGCGCGCGATCAACCCCCGGTTTGATGTCCATCGTCACTTGCAGGAAGCTGGTCTGCTCAAACTGCAGCGCCATCGCGGTGACCCCGGTGGCAAGCTGCTCGCCGCGCACCAGCGCATTGTCGAGCCGCGACGAGGCAAGCCCGCCCAGCACGCGCATCGCCGCGTCGATCGCCGGGGCATCGGCATCGTTAAGCCCCGGTCCGCTCCAGGCGCGGTAGAGCCGGATCTGGGGGACCTGGTCGGTCATCTCGCGGCTGACCGGCGCGGCCAGTGTAACCGGGCCAGCCTCAGGCCGCTTCACTTCGGGCCCGCGCGGAATATCACCGAACCAACGCTGTACGATGGGGCGCGCGGCGGCGGCATCGATATCCCCGGTCAGCGCTAGGACCACGTTGTTGGGGCCATAATTGTCGATGAACCATTTGCGGACATCGGCGATCGAGGCGGCATCGAGATCGGCCATCGAACCGATGGTCGAATGGCGATAGGGGTGGCCGACCGGGAACAGTCCGTCGCCAATGGCATATTCGGCCAGGCTATAGGGATCGTTGTCGCCCTGGCGCTTTTCGTTCTGGACGACGCCGCGCTGCTTATCGAGCTTGTCCTGCGTCACCGCGCCGAGCAGGTGGCCCATCCGGTCGCTTTCCATGAACAACGCCAGATCGAGCGCGCCGGTGGGGACTGTTTCGACATAGTTCGTCCGGTCGTACCAGGTTGAACCGTTGGTGCTGGTGGAGCCGGCGGCTTCGAGCGGGATATCGAAATTCTCGACGTTTTCCGATCCGCCGAACATCAGGTGTTCGAACAGGTGGGCAAAGCCGGTGCGGCCCTTGGGCTCGTGCTTGGAGCCGACGCGGTAATAGATCGTCACCCCCACGATCGGGGCCTTGCGATCGGTGTGGACGATCGTGGTGAGGCCGTTGGGCAAGGTGAAGGTTTCGTACGGAATGTCGACCGCGCGGACCAGCTCGGCCAGCGGCGCGGGTTGGGCGGAGGAGGTTGCAGGAGCTGCGGGTGCGCTCGCCGTTTCGCCGCCAGGCATGGTCGAACAGGCAGTCAGCGAAAGCGCGGCAAGCGAAGCGAACAGAAACTTGCGCATATTTTTAGTCCCAAGCCATCTCTAGACAAAGAATTGGATCACGTTTTGTCGATAGCGCCCATCTTGAACAATTCTGTATGCCATCGCTAGACGACACCACGCTTCGACGAACGGCATATTTCCGCGCATCCTCGCGGGCGAAGCGCACCGGTTTGAACCGCTGCTGCGCGAAGAGCGCCGCCTGATCGGCATAGTTCGGGCTGTTCGGGCGGGTGGTGGCCGAACCATAGGGCTGGATCGATTCCGAGCGGAGCCGCCCGGCCTTGTCCCACTCGATCAGCATGATGAAGCTGTCGCCGTGCTTCACTGCCAGCCGCCCGTCAGGCTGCGCGTCCCACAGCGAAGCGGCGCGCAGGGTGTCGCTGCCGCCGAGCATGGGCAGGTCGACGCTGCCCTGCCGCAGGCGGAGCACCTCGCTCAGCGGCGGATCGATCCGGCCAAAGTGCTCGGTAAGGTGCGCTACTGCTTTGGCGAGTTCCTCGCGCGGATCGGGCGGGGTGTTGAGGCCGTAGCTCTTCTTCATGGCTTCGCCCAACACCATCACGGCCAGGGCATCGGCCGGGCCGACGCTGTCGGCCGTATTGTCCCAAGTCGCCAGCAGGCGCTGGGCGGCGAGGAGATCGGGCGCGTCCTTCAAGTCGAGCTTGGCGATCCCATCGAGCATTGCGGCAACATAGCCCGCGCGGGCATAGCCCTTGTCGAACTTGATCCGCAGAAGCGTTTCCCGATCCAGCGTCCCCGCGGCACCAAGCAGATCCGCCGCACGCCGCGCGCGGTTGGTCATGTCGGTTTCAACCCCCCAGATCGCCGGAACCTTGCCGGGATCGAGTTCGCTGCCTTTGCCCGCCGCCACGAAGGGCGTGTTGTTGGCGTTGAACAGCCAGCCCGAGCGCGGGTTGATCAGGTGCGGGTAGTTCTTGAACGGGATCGGCCCGCGCCAGATCAGGTCGGCGCGGTTACCGGGAACCACCGTCCGCCAGTCCGGACCCGGCGCGCGATCGGGCAGGGCGGCGTTATACCAGTAGGCGATGTTCCCCGCCTTGTCGGCGTAGATGAAATTGGTCGCGGGCACGCCCTGTTGCGCCATGGCCTTTTGCCATTCGGCGAAGTCCCTGGCCTTGGTGATGCGGTAGTATTGCTCAAGGCTGGTGATGGAGTCGATCCCGGCGTAGCGCACCGCGAAGGCCCCGCGCGCATTGACCATCGCCGGGCCGTGCTTGGTGCGCCAGACTGTGCGGGGCACTGGTAGCACGATCGGCCCGAACCGCACTGGCAGCCAGACGCGGGTCTGTTCGAGCGGCTGCCACTGCTGGTCGAGCTTATACTGGGTGCCGCTGGAATCGAGCTCCAGCTGGTAGATATCGATCAAATCGGGGCGGTTGACAGTGTTGGTCCAGCCGAGGTTCTCGTTGTGGCCCAGAAAGGGATATGGCGAACCAGGGAAGGTCGCGCCCGCGAAGTGCCAGCCCTCATCGCTCTCGATCACCAGTTCATACCAGGCGACCCCGCCGCGATAGGGCTGGTGACTGTTCGAGATCAGCCGAGTGGCGCCATCGCCCGAGCGCTCGGGCGCAACGGCAAAAGCGTTCGAGCCGGAGTTTTCCGCCGTCTCACCCATCGGCAGCGGCATCGGCCGGGTCAGCGCGGCCTGATCGCCGGTGGTCCCGGCGGCGGGGGCAGCGCCGCCCTGACGCAGCGGCGGGCCATGTTCGGGGCGGAACGGAGTGCCCTCGGCCAGGGGCTTGAGCACCCGGTCAAGCCCAAAGAAGAACGGTTGGCGCAGCGCGAAACCGGCGGCGATGTCATGGCCATTTACCGGGAACAGTCGCGCCAGCCGCACCTCGCCGGGGTGCTTGGCGGCGTAGCGGTTGAGGCCGCTGGCATAGCCTTCGATCACCGCGCGGACATCGGCAGGTAGCGAAGCGTAGTGCCGCTCGGCAGTCTGCCGCGCGCCCAGAAAGTGATAGGCGAAGTCCACCGCCGCGCCGTCGGTTCCCGCGATTGCACCATAGCGACCGCGGGTCATCGCCACGACTTCCTGCAGCGTGGCAAAGTCATCCTCGGCGTGGGCCCAGGCGATCCCGAAGGCGACATCGGCATCGGTCTTGCCCGAGATATGCGGCACGCCCCATTGGTCGCGCAGAATCTCGGCGGTGTAGCTGCGCTCTGGCGGCGGCGGGCCCGGTTGCTCGGCGAAGAACGGCTCCCATGAGGCGAGTCCGACAAAGGCCAGCAGTGCCACCCCCAGCAAACTCCACGCTGACCGCTTCACTATTCTGCCCATCGCTGATCCTCTTCGACGAGCGGTGTTAGCCGCCCGTTGCTGCAAGTCAAAGCGCGGGCTAGCCGTTGTTCGAAAACAGGGAGATTGTACGATGCGCCGCCTAGCTCTCATGCCCGCTGCCGCCGTGCTGGCGCTGGCCGTGCCGTCGGTTGCCAACGACGCGCCGCGTTTCGATCCCGAGCGGGTCCGCGCACACGTCACCTTCCTGGCCGACGACGCGATGGAGGGGCGCTCCACCGGCGCGCGCGGGTTCGATATCGCCGCGAACTATGTCGCCAGCCAGTTCATTGCGATCGGGGCCAGGCCGATGGGCGATGCGGCGAATGGCAGCTTCTTCCAGCAGGTCCCGCTGCGCGAGGCGCGGCTCGATGGCACGCCCAGCCTGACCCTGCGCGGGCCGGGCGGCGATCTGCCGCTGGAAAACCTCAAGCAGTTCCTCATCGGCCCCAGCTTGCTCGAGCAAAACCAGCAGGTGGAAGCGCCGCTGGTCTTCGTCGGCTACGGCATGGACCGACCCGAACTGGGCCTGAAGGACTATGACAAGCTCAATGTGAAGGGCAAAATCGTGGTCGTGCTGAGCGGCTATCCCAAGGGGATGAACACCGAACTGGGCGCGCACCTCAATTCGGACAAGGCGGCGATGGCGATGAAACGCGGGGCGATTGGGGTGCTGACGATCCCGACGCTGCAAGACATCAAACGCCAACCATGGGAACGCCGGATGGAAGGCGCGGGCAGCGCGGCAGTCGGCTGGCTCAAGGCCGATGGCACGCCCTTCAGTCGCGCGCCGGGCATCAAGGTCAGCGCCACGTTTAACCCGGACGCGGCCCGGACCTTGTTCGCCGGCGCACCGAAGACACTCGACGCATTACTCGCTGAGGCGGACAAGCCCGGAGGCAAACCGCGCGGCTTTGCGCTGAAGCACAGTGCGAGCATCACCCGCACAAGCAGCTGGAAGCCGATCTCCAGCCCCAATGTGGTCGCAATGATCCCCGGTTCCGACCCGGCGCTGGCGAACGAATATGTGCTGATGACCGCGCACCTCGACCACCTCGAAACCCACGGCAGCGGGGATGGCGATCACATCAACAATGGCGCAATGGACAATGCCTCGGGCGTGGCGACCATGCTGGAGGTGGCGCGCGCGCTGGCGCAGGATGGCAAACGCCCCCGCCGCCCGGTGCTGTTCGCGGCGCTGACCGGGGAGGAGAAGGGCCTGCTCGGTGCGGATTACCTCGCGCGCAATCCGGTTGTCGCGGGCAGCGGCGGCAAGGTGATCGGCGTGGTCAACTTCGACATGCCGATCCTGACCTATCGCTTCACCGATGTGATCGCGTTCGGGGCGGAGAACTCGACACTAGGCCCGCTGGTGGCCGGGGCGGCGGCGCAAGCGGGGATCGAGCTTTCGCCCGATCCGCTGCCCGAAGAAGGCTTGTTCACCCGTTCGGACCACTACCGCTTCGTGCAGCAGGGCGTACCATCGGTGTTCCTGATGACCGGCTTTGCCGGTCCTGGCGAAGCGGCTTTCCGCGGCTTCCTTGCCAGCAATTATCACCGCCCCAGCGATGATCTGAAGCAGCCGTTCGACTGGATCGCCGGTGCCAAATTTGCCGAGGTCAACTACCATATCGTGCGTGCGATCGCCGATGCCGATACGGCCCCGCGTTGGTATACCGGCAACTTCTTCGGCAACGAATTTGCCGCCGGTGCGCCCAAGGCGGCGAAGCCAGTCCCCTGATGAATATTCTGTGCCAGTAGGCGAAATGAAGTTTCGCGCGCAGGATTGAATGCATCGAAGGCGGAGCATTGCTTGTTATATCGCTGCGAATTTCCTTTCGCGCCGCCAATTCACAGGAATGCTGCGGTGAAATTCTCGACAAATGGAGGTTTGTAGTTAGTCTCGCTTCATCCGTAGGCGCCGGGCGATCCGGACCGCGCGGTCGCAAACCAATTCCGGAGGGGATTTCGATGAAGTTGATTTATGCACTTGCAGCAGCGCCGATCGCGCTGGCCGCTGTTCCGGCCCAAGCCCAGAACGCGGGCGACATCATTCCAGACAGCTACATTTGCGTGTTTGACAAGGCCAAGGTCGGTCGCGGCAGCGAAGCCGCCGAAGCCAACCGCTCCGCTCGCGCCCACGGCGGGCAGGTCAAGCACGTCTACGGTGCTGCCCTGCGCGGCTTTGCGGTACACATGCCCGCCCATGCCATGGCACGGATGCGTGCTGGCAACCCGAACATTGCGTATTGCGAAGCGGACCGGGTTGCCACGCTGGTGCCGATTTTCATTCAGGCCCGCCCCGGTGGCGGCGGTGGTACCCAGCCGCCGCAGTCGCTGCCCTGGGGGATCGCCCGCGTCGGGGGCGGTACGTCAACGGCGCCCGGCACTGCCTGGGTGATCGATACCGGGATCCAGTCGACCCATCCCGATTTGAACGTTGATGGCACCCGAGGTCGCAGTTTTGTCCGCGATACTTCGTGGGAAGACGGCAACGGTCATGGCACTCACGTCGCCGGCACGATCGGTGCGATCGATAACGGCATCGGCGTTGTCGGTGTCGCCCCCGGCGTTCGGGTGGTTGCGGTGCGCGTGCTTGACCGGCGCGGTTCCGGTTCGAACTCGGGCGTGATCGCCGGGGTGGACTATGTTGCCGCCAATGGTCGCCCGGGCGATGTCGCCAATATGAGCCTCGGCGGCGGGGTCAGCACGGCGCTTGATACTGCCGTGATCAACGCCGCTGCGACTGGCATCAAGTTCTCGCTTGCTGCCGGCAATGAAAGCGATGATGCGCTGAACCATTCGCCCGCGCGCGCCAATGGCCCGAATGTCTACACCGTCTCGGCCTTCCGGGTGGGTGACATCTGGGCGACTTTCTCCAACTATGGTTCACCGGTTGACTATGCTGAGCCGGGCCAGTCGATCAATTCGACCTGGATTGGCAGCGGCTACAACACCATCAGCGGAACTTCGATGGCTGCGCCGCACCTTGCCGGTCTCCTGCTGCTCGGCCCGGTCCGCAGCGGCGGTACGGTGAGCGGCGATCCGGACGGCAATCCGGACACGATCGGCATTCGCTAAGCGTTCTTTGGTGCGACAAAAGGGGGCGGTCCGGCGACGGGCCGCCCTTTTTGTTGCCTGGACTACTTGTGTTGCGCAATGGCAACACTACCTTCGGTGTAACAGGAGGCTGATACACC
>CAZVMC010000105.1:0-6979 GCA_964628635.1 uncultured Novosphingobium sp.
GGGTATCCTCACAGGCTACCGCAGCCACGCCACGCAGTGTCGTTATGGCACGGGCGGTTATGTCGCCAAGATTGCCAATTGGGGTGCCGACTATGTAAAGTCCGGGGGAAAGCGGCGTATCCATCGGGACTTACCATGGACCGACCGTTGGGGAGCGACAAGCGATGATGAAGCGGCGGATGGTTTTGCTGGGCGGCCTGGTGCTGCTGGCAGGGTGCAAGGTCATTCCAAAGGGCGTACCGGAAGCGGCTCCGGAACCGACCGCGACACCCACCGGCTCCTTGCCCACCGACCAGGCGCGCCACCGCGTCGCGCTGCTGGTGCCGCTGACCGGGTCGAGTGCCGGGGTGGGCAATTCGCTCGCCAATGCCAGCACCATGGCTCTGCTCGATACCAATGCGACCAACCTTCGGATCACGACCTACGACACCGCGCTGGGTGCCAGCATGGCCGCACAGCAGGCGATCACCGATGGTAACAAGCTGATCCTCGGACCGCTGCTGGGCGGCGATGTCGCCCCGGTTGCCGCCGTGGCGCGTTCAGCCAAGGTACCGTTGATCACCTATACCAACGAACCGGGCCTGGCCGCGCGCGACGTGTTCCTGATGGGCACGGTGCCGGGCAACTCGATTGGCCGGACGGTAAGCCATGCTGCCGCCCAAGGCGCGCGGCGCTTTGCCGTACTCGCCCCGCAGAACGAGTTCGGCACCCGCACCAGCGCCGCCTTTATCGAAGCGGTGGCAGCGGCGGGCGGGCGCGTGCTGGCAACCGAGACCTATGCCCGCTCAAACACCTCGGTCATCTCGGCTGCGCGGCGGCTGCGGGCCAAGGGCGGGTTCGATGCCGTGCTGATCGCCGACGATGCCAAATTCGCAGTGCTCGCCGCGCCGAACCTCAAGGCCGCAGGCGCGGCGGCCCCGCGCATCCTCGGCCCCGATATCTGGAGCGGCGAGAGCAGCATTGGCTCATCCGCGGCGCTGCGCGGGGCCTGGTATTCGGCCGTGTCAGACAGCCGCTTCCGGCAATTTGCCGACAGCTATCAAAGCCGGTTTGGCGCGCGCCCGTTCCGCATGGCGACGCTGGGTTACGATTCGGTGCTGCTGACGCTGCGTGTCGCGCGTGACTGGCGACCCGGCACGGTGTTCCCGGTCAGCAAGCTCAACGACAGCGGCGGCTTCCTAGGCCTTGACGGGCCTTTCCGTTTCAACGCCGGGGGCATGCTGGAGCGCGCGCTGGAAGTGCGTGAAGTGCGCAGCGGCGGTGTTACCATCGTCAGCGCAGCACCAACCCGCTTCCAGGACTGACGAAAACCGCGCGCACTGCCTTGCGCCGCGGATTCGCGGCGTTCTATAGCTGTTCGCATGAGTGACGGCCTGTTCGACAAATTGCCCGCCAGCACTGGCGATTCCTATGATGGTTCGGCGATCGAGGTGCTCGAAGGGCTCGAGCCGGTGCGCCGCCGCCCTGGTATGTACATCGGCGGCACCGATGAGCGCGCGCTGCACCACCTCGCCGCCGAAGTGCTCGACAACGCGATGGACGAGGCCGTCGCCGGCCACGCCAACCGTATCGAGGTGACGCTGGAGGAAGGCAACCGCCTCACCATTACCGACAACGGACGCGGCATCCCGGTTGACGAGCATCCGAAGTACCCCGGCAAGTCGGCGCTGGAAGTGATTCTCACCACGCTGCACTCAGGCGGCAAGTTCTCCGGCAAGGCCTATGCCACTTCGGGTGGTCTGCACGGAGTGGGTGTGTCGGTGGTCAATGCGCTCTCCACCCTCACCCGGATCGAGGTAGCGCGGGGCAAGGAGCTCTACGCGCAGGAATTCTCGCGCGGGGTGGCAACAGGACCACTGCAATCGCTGGGCGGCACGCCCAACCGGCGTGGCACTTCGGTGACCTTCATCCCTGATCCCGAAATCTTCAGCGAGGACGCGAAGTTCAAGCCTGCGCGGCTGTTCAAGCTGGTCCGCTCCAAGGCTTACCTGTTCGCCGGGGTGGAAATCCGCTGGAAATGCGCCGCATCGCTCGCCAGCGAAGACGTACCCGCCGAAGCCGTGTTCCAGTTCCCCGGCGGCCTGGCCGATCACCTCACCGAACAACTCGGCGCGCGCGAATGCGTGACCACGCAATTCTTCAAAGGCACGCAGGATTTTCCTGGCGACGAACAGGGCCGCGTCGAATGGGCGGTCGCCTGGCCGTTGTGGTCTGATGGCGCCTATTCGTATTACTGCAACACCATCCCAACCCCTGATGGCGGCACGCATGAGGCGGGCCTGCGCGCGGCTCTCACCAAGGGCATACGCGCCTTTGCCGAGTTGATCGGGCAGAAAAAGGCCAAAGACATCGCGCCAGAAGACGTGATCACCGGCAGCGAAGTGATGCTCTCGGTCTTCATTCGCGATCCGCAATTCCAAAGCCAGACCAAGGACCGTCTGACGAGTCCCGAAGCAGCGCGGATGGTCGAGAACGCGGTGCGCGATCACTTCGACCATTTTCTTGCCGACAACATGGAGCGCGGCAAGGCGCTGCTCGGCCATGTGATGGAGCGTATGGACGAGCGCCTGCGCCGCAAAGTCGAGCGCGAGGTCAAACGCAAGACCGCCACCAATGCGCGCAAGCTCCGTCTTCCCGGCAAGCTCACTGACTGCACTGGCGAAGGCGATCTGGAAACCGAACTGTTTATCGTCGAAGGCGACTCGGCTGGCGGCTCAGCAAAGCAAGCGCGCGACCGCAAGACCCAGGCGATCCTGCCGATCCGCGGCAAGATCTTGAACGTTGCCAGTGCGACAGCGGATAAAATTCGCGCGAACTCTGAAATCGCCGATCTCGGCCTCGCGCTCGGCTGCGGGTTCCGCAAGGACTGCAATCCGGATAACCTGCGCTACGACCGGGTTATCATCATGACCGACGCCGATGTTGACGGCGCGCATATTGCCACGCTGCTAATGACCTTCTTTTTCCAGGAAATGCCCGAGATAGTGCGGCGCGGGCACCTCTACCTCGCCCAGCCCCCGCTTTACCGGCTGACTGCGGGCAAGGAGAGCGCCTACGCCCGCGACGATGCCCACAGGGCCGAGCTGGAAGAGACGCAGTTCAAGGGCAAGAAGGTGGAAGTTGGCCGCTTCAAGGGTCTCGGCGAAATGAACCCCGGCCAGCTGCGCGAAACCACCATGGCCCCCGAAACGCGGAGCTTGCTGCGCATCACCCTCCCCCCAGAATACGAAGGCCGCGCCGCGGTGAAGGACCTGGTCGACCGCCTGATGGGCAAGGACCCCGCGCAGCGCTTCATGTTCATCCAGAACCGCGCGGGCGATGTGGATCGGGATTTGATTGATGCTTGATATTCGCGTGGTCGAACAGCGGATTGCAACAATTGTTTCTGCTCAGCCCAGCCATCGCCTTACATCACGGGATTTGTGTAGAATTCTACGAATTGTCAGCGCCTCACCTTCAACGCTGTAATAGATGCGATGGCTGCCGTGAGGGATCGAACGTAATCCAGCCTTGATTTCAGAATTGTCCATTCCGATCCGAGGATGTTCAAGCAACCTCTTGAAACGAAGTTCGAAACTCAGAGCATAGGCTTCGGCAGCGGGCCAGCCGAAATTTTCCGCGCCGTAGCGAAGCATTTCAGCAATGTCGGCATCAGCCTCGCGGCTGAGCTCAAGCCGCATCGCGGTGTTGGTACTTCGTACGAGCTTCTTCGACGATTTCGGCCAGACTCCGTTCGCTAATTCCCGAATCGTACCCTGCTTGTATGTCCGCACGAAGGTGCTCAAGCTGCTCGTGATAATGCTGATCGCGCCGCACAAGATCGCGCAGATAATCACTGGTGCTGGCGTAGCTGCCGTCGGCAACACGGGTTTCAACCCATGCCTTGAGCTTATCAGGGATCGAGATGTTCATCTGGGCCATCCGCGGATGTTAATCCTCGCATATTTATTGTCAATAAACGCACCCAATTACCCCGAAGGCGACGGCAGCTCGCTCGCTTCGAACAGGTGGATCTCCGGTCGCCCAACCGCCAGCGCGCCCAGCTTGCGAACAAACTCGCCCGATTCTGGCACGGCGAAGTGGGTCATCACTGCCGCCATATCCACCCAGTGTTCGACAAAGACGATCCGATCCGGGTTCTCTGCATCGATGTGGCAGTTGTGCGCGAGGCAGCCGGGTTCGGCGCGCGAGCGGGCTGAGTGTGCGATGCCGAGTGCGATGGCTTCGGCGCGGTGTTCGGGTTGGATGACGGCCCCTCCAGTGATCAGGATCATGAAATTTTTCCTCGTCGTTTTTGCCGCATTTCAGCCACATTTGGGTCAGTCGGCACAGCTCAACGCCGGTGAGTCTCGTTTTATCGCTTGTCAAACTCTACTAAAACTATAGGCATGAAGCTCTACCGAGTCGGTAGACAATTATCGCAGCGGAATGAGGGCCGCTGCATTTCGGGAGAACCGTTATGCGCAAGACCCTAGTTTCTGCAATCTTCATCGGCACTGCCCTCACCCTCACCGCTTGTTCAAAAGCTGAGGATACCGCAAGCACATCCTCAGACGCGGCGACCGAGGCAGCCGCCGATGGCGCCAGCGCTGCCAACGAAGCCGCCGGGCCCGATATCGGCGGGGTAGTCGCACCGGGAGTGGCATTCACTTACGACTATGCCTTCACCCTACCCGCGAAGGCGATTTCAGGCGTTCAGCGCGACCACGCCGCCGCCTGTGAACGGCTCGGCACCGGCCGCTGCCGCGTGACCGGCATGCGTTACGACCAGCCCGGGGAGGACCGGGTCGAGGCTGGGCTCGACTTTCTGCTCGCCCCCGATCTCGCCCACCGCTTCGCCAGCGAAGGCATCGTGGCGGTCGAGCGCGCCGAGGGCAAGCTCGACAATGCGCAGGTGAATGGAGAGAATGTTGGCGATGCTATCACGCTCTCGCAGCAGGATAGCGCCGCCCTGCAGGCCGAAATTTCGCGGATCGAGGCGCGTCTGAAAGCCAAGGGCCTCACCCGCGATGAGCGCGCCGAACTCTCGCACCGGGTTGAGGGCATGCGCGATCAACTGCGCGGCCAAGCCGGTGATCGCCGCGCCAAGGAAGCCCAACTCGCGACCACGCCGGTCCGGTTTGCCTATACCAGCGAAGGTTTGATCGGCGGCTCCGGCACATTCGGCAAAGCCGCTTCGGCTTCGCTTGGCAGCCTTGGCAGCGCGCTGTCGTTCCTCATGCTGCTGGCCGGTATCGCGCTGCCCTGGATTGGGCTGATCGCGCTGCTGGTGCTGGGCTGGCGGCTCATCAAGCGCCGCGCGACCTCCCCCCAGGAGCCTTCACCCACTTCGTGAGGCTCCTCGCTCCCCCGCGCTCCGCCCCTCCCCTGGCGCGGGGGAGCCCCCTGACCGGCCAAGCTTCAAAACGCGCTTGCCACGTTTCGCGCCGCAACCTATCGACTTAACCGAACGATTAAGAAGCATGAGGGAATGGCAATGCAGCGTTTCGACGGCACTTCAAACTATGTCGCGACCGACGATCTCAAGGTTGCGGTCAATGCCGCCGTGCTGCTGCGCCGCCCCTTGCTGGTGAAGGGCGAACCCGGCACCGGCAAGACGGTGCTGGCGCATGAGATCGCCAAAGCCACCGGCGCGCCCTTGATTGAATGGAACATCAAGTCGACCACCAAGGCCCAGCAGGGGCTCTATGAATACGATGCGGTCGCCCGCCTGCGCGATGGTCAGCTGGGCGACGAGCGGGTCCACGACATCGCCAACTACATCAAGAAGGGCAAGCTGTGGGAAGCCTTCACCTCGCCCCAGCTCCCGGTGTTGCTGATCGACGAGATCGACAAGGCCGACATCGAATTTCCGAACGACCTGCTGCAGGAGCTCGACCGGATGAGCTTCGACGTTTACGAGACCCGCGAGCGGATCGCGGCGAAGGAACGCCCGATCGTCGTCATCACCTCAAACAATGAGAAGGAGCTGCCCGACGCTTTCCTGCGCCGCTGCTTCTTCCACTATATCAAGTTCCCCGATCGTGAGACGATGCAGGCGATCATCGATGTCCACTTCCCCGGTATCCAGAAGACGCTGGTGAGCAAGGCGATGGACGTGTTCTACGACGTGCGCGAAGTCCCGGGGCTCAAGAAGAAGCCTTCAACCAGCGAGCTGCTCGATTGGCTCAAGCTGCTGCTCAACGAAGACATGCCGCTCGAAGTCTTGCAGCAAAAGGACCCGACCAAGGCGATCCCGCCGCTGCATGGTGCGCTGCTCAAAAACGAGCAGGACGTGATGCTGTTCGAAAAGCTGGCCTTCATGGCGCGGAGACAGAACTAGGGCTCGGAACCCTAGACGCAAACGGCGGAGCAGCTTTCGCCGCCCCGCCGCTCCGCACTGCCCCCTTCGCGGAAGGTTCAGTCGTGAATGCGCCAGCCGGTGCCGGTGCAAACGTTGTAATTGCGCTTGATCGTCGAAGTGCCGTCGTTGAACACGGCCTTGAAATCAAAGGTGCAATAGCAGGTGCCATCGTCAAAATTGACGGTGATCGAAGTGCCGGGCTTGAGCACACGGTTGCCCAGCACGTCTTCTTCCCAATCGTCGGTCCCGGTGTTCGAGCCATAGAGCTCGGTCAGGGTGTATGACGTGTCATTGGTGACGCGTACGCGGCGATCCTGGCCGTCGCTGCACTTCGAACTGGCCGCAGTCGACATCGACATCACGGCGAGCGCACCCAGTGCGGTGATAACTTGCTTTTTCATGTGACCCCCATCCCTAAGAATGCAGACGCCCCCATCGGCGACGAAGCCATAGCTACGGCCCGCCCGCCGAGTTTGATTGGAAAAATGCGACAATTCAACTGTGGAGATTCGCACAAGCGCGAAGCCCCGCAATGTTGACTTGATTTGGCACAAAGCCTGATCGCAGACCCGCGCAAAGGCCGTAAGCTGAGGTTTGAACATGAACGCATCCCGGCCCGCCAACACGCGATTTGCC
>CAZVMC010000105.1:7079-8438 GCA_964628635.1 uncultured Novosphingobium sp.
TTGGAAGAAGCCAAGGTGATCCTTGCCTTCCACCTGGTCGGGACGGTGATGGAACTGTTCAAGACCTATTACGGATCGTGGACCTACCCCGAGGACAGCCTGCTGCGGATCGGCGGCGTGCCGCTGTTTTCGGGGTTCATGTATGCCGCAGTCGGCAGCTACATCGCGCGGGTCTGGCGGATCTTCGATTTTCGCTACAGCGGCTATCCCGACAACTGGGCCACCTACGTGCTGGGCATCGCGATCTACATCAACTTCTTCGCGCACCACCATCTGCCCGACATTCGCTTGCTCTTGTTCGCCGCGATGGGGCTGTTGTTCTGGCGGACGCGGGTGTGGTTTCGGGTCTGGCACGAGTACCGCTGGATGCCGCTGCTGCTCGGGTGGCTGCTCGTCGCGCTGTTCATCTGGTTCGCTGAAAACATCGCGACCTTTTCCAACGCCTGGCTCTATCCCAGCCAGAAAGACGGTTGGCACATGGTTTCGCCGGCCAAGCTGGGGGCCTGGTACTTGCTGATGTATATCTCGTTCGTGCTGGTCGCGGCCGTTCACGGCACGACCGAGCCATCAGAAGGCCAGCGCTAATTGACGTTGAAGCAGGTCTCGCCCGCGCGTTTGAGTGCGGCACAGACCGAATGTGCCCCCGGAGCGGTGGTGCGCAGCCGATAGACCTGCCGGCCGTTGACCACGGCCGCAACAACTTGCTTCTGCCAGCCCGCGAGCACCGGATGCGTAGCGGTCAGCCGTGCCCAATGGGCATCGGCCTGCGCCGGACTGGGCGCTGCGGTGAGCTGGATCGTCTGGCCGCCCATGACAAGCGGTGGAACCTGAACCGGGACCAGCGGCAAGGGCTCGATCCGCGGAGCTGCCGCCATTCCGGTCGGGAGTGGCTGCGGGGTCACACCCGGAACTGGGCGGTGCGGCGCGGGCGCGGCAAGCGCCAGTTCGATCGCCCGCTCCGCCGAAGCAACGCGCGAATTGGTAATCACCACCGTCGTGCTGTCAGCCCGGGTCAAGGCGTAGAGCGATTTGGCGAAAGCCGCCGGCAGCCGGATGCAACCGTGCGATGCCGGATAGCCCGGCAGGTGGCCGGCATGGATCGCGATCCCGCTCCAGGTCAGGCGCTGCATGTGCGGCATCGGCGCGTTGCTGTAGAGATTGGAGCGGTGGAACACCTTCTTCTGAAGGATCGGGAATACCCCCGCCGGGGTCGCCTTGCCGCGCTTGCCGGTTGAGACCGGTGAAGTGCCCCACAGTTCGCCATCCTTGAAGACATGCATGGTCTGTGAGGCTTTGCTAATCACAATTAGCACCCCCGATTGCAGTACTTCACTTACCGGCGGCGGCAGAACCGGCGGC
>CAZVMC010000106.1:0-8435 GCA_964628635.1 uncultured Novosphingobium sp.
GCTTGGGCCCGCGCGCCCACGACCATTCGCCCTTGATCATGTTCCACCACACGCCCGCGAACTTGCCGGGCTTGAACCAGCTCATATCGCCCAGCTTGTTGGGCTCGTTGAGGTTGAGCATCAGGTGGCTCATGTAGATGCCGGGCGCATCGTCAGCGATGATTAGTGTGCGCCAGGGGGTATTCCAGGCCCCGGTCTTGACCACCTTGGGCGTGCCCGCGCCGGGAGTGAGATTGGCGCGCAAGGTGGTTCCCTGCGTGCGGGTGACATTCATCCCGGCAAAGTCGACCAGCGCGGCTTCGTGCAGCGCCACATGGGTGCCATCGGCCAGCTTGATCGTGATCGGCGTTGCTGCAGTGCTGACCGAAGAGAGCCCGGTCTTGTTGTAGAGATATTCCTCGCGGTTCCACAGGTAAGCCGGTTTCCACCAAGCGGTTCCGTCGACCGCGAAATTGAACTCGGTCAGTTCGTCGGCGATCTTGGTTGTCGCCATGTTGGGCTGATTGGGAAATTCGTAGCGAAAGCCCACGCCGTCGTCATAGATCCGGAACGTAACCGTAAAGACCCGGGCGAGCGCAGTGGTTTCCTTGAGGTGGACCTTCAGTTCGCGGTAGCGGTTGCGGATCGTCTGCCATTCGCCCCACGGCTGTTCCCAGCTGGAATCGGACTCGCTGACTTCCTGGCCAGTGATCTCCAGCCGCCGGTCGATCTTGGCGACATCGGTGAACAGAAAGCCGAGCTGCGAGGGGGCCAGAATCGGCTTGCCTCCGCGCGAAACGGTATAGACCGCGCGGCCATCACCGTCGGTCGTCAGGCTGACCGAGACGGTGCCGCTGGGCGATGCGGCCGAGACGGTCGGTCGTTCCTGCGCCAGCGCTGGGGCGGCAACCAGCAGGGCGATTGCTCCGGCGAACAGGGGCAGGTGCTTCATCATTCGCTCTCCTCGATCAGTATGGCCCCGAACGCGGGGAGATGGCCAGGCTGCGCACCGTTGACGGCGGCCAGCACGCGGCCGTTCGCCGAAAAGCCGGCCGGCCAGTCCGTTGCCATGGCACCGAAGTTGAACAGGCAGAGCACCCGATCCGCACCCGTTTGGCGGCGCAGCACCAGCCGCTGGTCGTCCGCAAGAGCAACCGTGCAAGCCCCGGCACGCAGCGCCGGATGGGCGCGGCGCAGCGCCAGCAGCTCGCGCGTCAGGTTCAGCGGTGAAGCGGGATCGCCTTCCTGTCGATCGACCGCGCGGGCCAGATTGTCAGTGCCCACCGGCAACCAAGGTTTGCCCTCGGTAAACCCGCCGCTCTCACTCTGAGTCACCCAAGGCATCGGGGTGCGCGCGCCATCGCGTGACAGGGTCAGCGGCCAGTTGGCAATCGCTTCGGGATCGCGCAGCTGTTCAAAGGGAATCTCGACCTGATCGAGCCCCAGCTCTTCCCCCTGATAATAGATGATGTTCCCGCGCAGACTGGCGAATAACGCGGCCTTCAGCCGTAGCGCGGCATCGCGCTGGTCGGCTCTCCACCAGCGTGAAATCGCGCGCGGCGCATCGTGATTTTCAAAGGCCCAGCTCGGCCAGCCGAGTTCGGGCCGATCAGGCCACAGCTCCAGTGCATGGGCCACCAGCTGCGGGGTCAGCGCCGACGCATAGAGGAACTCGAATCCATAGGCGCTGTTGAGCCGCTTGCCCTCGGCGGTGCAAGCCTTGGTGAACTCGCCCATCCCGGCCCCGCCGACTTCGGCTACGGTAAAGACGCTCCCATATTCGTCAGTCAGCGCGCGCAGCCGCTCCAGAAAGCCAAAGATCGCCGGATGCGCCTGGTTGTGGATGTTATCCTGAAAATCATGTCCGCGCGCGCGGAGGCGATTGGGATCGGTGCTGGCCGGATTGTCGGTCAGGGCCGGATCGTGCATCATGTGCGAGACGGCATCGATACGGAAACCGTCGACCCCGCGCTCCAGCCAGAACCGTCCCGCTGCCAGCAGCGCATCCTGCACCTCCGGATTATGGAGGTTGAGATCGGGTTGTTCGCGCAGGAAATTATGGAAGTAATACTGCCCGCGCCGCGCGTCCCAGGTCCAGGCGGGGCCGGAGAAGATCGACTGCCAGTTATTCGGCGGAGTGCCATCAGGCTTGGGATCGGCCCAGACGAACCAGTCCGCCTTGGGATTGTCGCGGCTGGAACGACTTTCGACGAACCACGGGTGCTGGTCTGAAGCATGGCTATAGACCTGATCGATAATCACCTTCAGACCCAGCTGATGCGCCCGGGCGATCAACCGGTCGAAATCGGCGAGCGTGCCGAAGATCGGATCGACATCCTCGAAATCGGCCACGTCATAGCCGAAATCGAGCATCGGTGAGGTGAAGAACGGCGCGATCCACACCGCGTCCATCCCCAGCGAGGCGATGTAATCTAGCCGCTGGGTAATCCCGGCCAGATCGCCAATGCCATCGCCGTTCGAATCCTGGAATGAGCGCGGATAGACCTGATAGATCGCTGCCCCGCGCCACCAGGGCTGGGCAGCATCGACGGAGGCGGCTTCAAGACGAGACATCTGGTTCATTGAAAGGGCATTATTCCTTGGCGGCGCAGACCGCATAGCCGAAGCCGGGTAAAGTGACAGCAATCGTGCCGGGAGCAGCCGCCGCGAGCGCGCATTGCCCGGCAAGCGGAGAGAAGGTCAGGCTACGCGGATCGATCGCAACATTGGCGGTGACCGGATCCTTGCCGGTGTTGAAGGCCAGCACAACTTCCTTGCCGCTGACGGGATCGAAGCGCGAGACTACGAACAGGCCGGGTTTGCTCGACATCGCGCGGATCTTGCTGAGACCGCCAGTCAGCGCCGGGGTGGAGCGGCGGACCTGCGCCAGCGTGGCAATCAACCGGTAGAGCAGGTGCGAGGTATCGAAGTTCGCCTGGGCAGTTGTAGCATCGGTGCCGAGCAGGTCATTGTCGTTGTAGACCGCCACCTTGCTGGGGAACATGTCTTCCCGCGCGAGTTGATCGTTGCCATCAGAGATGAAGCCCTGCTCCTCACCATAGTAGATCACCGGTACGCCGCGCAGCGTCAGCAGCATCGCATAGCCCAGCATGACGCGGTCCAGCAGTTCCTCTTCACCGATGCCGGGATTGTAACGCTTCACGAACATCGCAAAACGGCCGGCATCGTGGCTACCCAGAAAGGTCGGCAAGCGCAGCGCGGCGGCGGCCCCGCCTTCGTAAAGCGCATCGTTCTCGAGCAATTCGGCGAAACGATCGGTGCCGATCTGGCCGCCGACCGCTTTGCCGACGGCATTGGCGAAGGCCATATCGAGATTGGCCGGCAGCCCGGCGATCCGGGTCCACCGTGCGAGCAGCGAAGGGTCGATTTCCTCCGAGTAAACCTCGCCAAAGATGTGGAAGTTGGGAATGCCCTTCGCCTTGGCGCGCTCAAGCATCGCGGGCACAAAGGCCTGCCAGAACTCGGGATTGACGTGCTTGGCGGTGTCGATCCGGAAGCCATCGATCCCGAAGCGGTCGATCCAGCTGCCGTAGATCTCGATCATTCCGGCGACCACGCGCGGGTGCTCGGTCGCAAGATCGTCGAGCCCGACGAAATCACCGTAAAGCGCTGACTCTCCAACCCAGTTCGAATTGCCGCGGTTGTGGTAATGGATCGGATCGTTGAGCCAGGCGGGAACCTTGGTGTTCGCCTCGGCGGGCGGCACGAAAGGCGTGTAGGCGAACGACGGATCGGTCAGCTTGGCCCAATTCTCTGCGCTGGCAACGTGGTCCCCGGCAAAGCCAGGGTTGATTGCCGAACCGCCCAGCCCGCCCCGGCGCGAGAACGGATAGTCGCCCTTGCCGCGGTACGAATAGTCCCCGCCCTCGCGGTACTGGATCACGTCCGCCGTGTGGTTGGCGATGATGTCCATATAGACCTTCATGCCGCGTGCATGGGCGGCATCGACGAAGGCCTTGAACTCGGCATCGGTGCCGAAATGTGGGTCGACGCGGGTGAAATCGGTCACCCAATAGCCGTGATAACCCGCGCTCTCATCGCCCTTGGGGCCTTGCACCGGCTTGTTCTTGAAGATCGGTGCAAACCAGATCGCGGTGGCACCGAGGCCTTGGATGTAATCGAGCTTGCCAGTCAGGCCCTTGAGGTCACCGCCGTGGTAAAAGCCCTTGGCAGCGGGATCGAATCCGGTGACCAGCCGGTCGCCCTTGAGGCCTCCCTTGTCGTTCTTCGGATCACCATTCTCGAACCGGTCGGGCAGGACAAAATAGACGACCTCCTGCTCGGGCGGGCGCAGGCGGAAATCGGCGGGCTGCGCGGCCATTGGCGCGGAGGCACCCAGGGCGAGCGCGCTGGCGGCAAGAAGCACTTTGCGGATCATGCGGCTACTCCGGCTGGTGATGGCGGGCCGCACAGTGCGGCGAGGAAATCGATATGCTGCGGCATCGGCGCGGCAGTGTCGATCGCAGCGCGCTCGCAGGCACCGAGGAAGGCGGCGAGATCGCTTTGCGGCAGGCTGTCGGCAATCGGGTTCCAGCGCTCGGGGAGCACCCCCTGCCCGGCCAGCACCTGGAACCAGGCCACTTCGGTGAACAGTTCGTCGCTGCCCGGCTGGATCAGGTTGGCGGCGCGGTATTCGCCGATCCGCTGGCTGAGGCTTTCGGGCAGCTCGGCTTCGCGGCAGCGCTGCCAGAACGGCTCGTCGCGCTGGTTGGCCCAATAGTGCAGGATCAGGAAGTCGCGAATCCGCTCAAACTCTTCGCCGCCGCGGCGGTTGAAGCCATCGCGCACCGCCGGATCGACCGGGCCGCTGGGCAGCACGGTGAGCAACCGGGTGATTGCCGACTGGATCAGGTGGATCGAGGTCGATTCGAGCGGCTCCATGAACCCGCTGGCGAGGCCGACCGCGATGACATTGCGGTTCCAGAACTGCTTGCGTCGCCCGGTGACAAACCTCAGCGGATTGGGATCGGCCAGCGGTTCGCCATCGAGATTGGCCAGCAGCGTCGCCACCGCCTCATCGTCCGAAACGAATTCGCTGCAATAGACGTGGCCGTTGCCGATCCGGTGCTGCAGCGGGATACGCCACTGCCACCCGGCTGCGCGCGCGGTGGAGCGGGTGTAGGGGGTGAAGTTGCCCTTCGCCTCGCACGGCACTGCCACCGCGCGATCGCAAGGCAGCCATTGCCGCCAGTCCTCGTAGCCGGTCTGCAACTCCTGCTCGATCAACAGGCCGCGAAAGCCCGAGCAATCGATGAACAGATCACCAGCCACTTCGCGCTCACCGTCAAGCGAGACGGCAGCGATATCGCCGTTATCGCTGCGGCGCACGGCCTGAACCATGCCTTCGTGCCGGGTAACCCCGCGCCTCTCGGCATAGGTGCGCAGGAAGGAAGCATAGCGTCCGGCGTCGAAGTGATAGGCATAAGGCACGTCGATGGTGGCGCCATTGGCCAGCCGACCCGGCTGCCCCATCCGCCCGGTCCGCGCGGCAAGTTCGTTGGCGGAATAGTGTGCCAGTGGCTTGGCCAGCCCCAGCGCCTGCCCGCGCGCCCAATAGTGGCGGAACGGCAGGACCCCGAGCGGGCGTCCGATGGTGCCGAAGGCGTGCATGTAGGAATGGCCTTCGCGCAGCCATCCGGCGAATTCGATGCCGAGCTTGAACGAACCTTGGGTGGCGCGGAGGAACTCGCCTTCGTCAATTTCCAGCGCTTCGTTGAACAGGCGGATCGCGGGGATCGTTGCTTCACCCACCCCGACCGTGCCGATCGTTTCGCTTTCGACCAGCGTGATCGAAGTAGTCGGCGGCGCGAAGCGGGCGAGCATCGCTGCGCTCATCCACCCGGCCGTGCCGCCGCCGACGATCACTATTCTGAAGCCCGGTGCCTCGCCCATGAGTCCTCTTCCGCAGGGTGAACCTGCGTGCACTGATCCCCGCTTGGAGTTCGGTAATCAAGTGGCAGGGCGATCCCTCACAGCGCGACCCGAAGGGCGCCCCGCCACTCCCTCATGACCTTAGAACTTGTAGCTGGCCCCCAGCAGGAACCGGCGACCATAGCGCTGGAAGTCGATCACCTGGCGCGGATCGCCCGGATTGGTGGTCACGAACGGCTCGTCGGTCAGGTTCTGGCCCTGCAGTGTGATCGACAGGCCGTGCAGCGCGCTGCCTTCCTGGAAATCATAGCCGATCTGGGCGTCCACGATCGTTTCCGGCGCGGCGCGGCGGCGGACCCGGTTGGCCGCGAAGCCAGAAACTTCGCCAACGAAGGTCGACCGGTAGCGCATCGAGGCGCGGATGTTGAACCCGCCCTGCTCGAAGAACACCGTGCCGTTGGCGACCCAGCGCGAGTAACCCGGAAGATCCTCGGCCGGAGCGCCCGGGGTGGGGCTGATCTTGGTCTTGGTGTAGCTGACGCCGCCGGTCACCCCAAAGCCCGAGAGCGCCGGGATGAAGGTTTCGAACGGAAGCGTGCCAGCCAGTTCGGCACCGTAGAGTTCGCCGCCGGTGCCGTTGATCGGCTGGTTGATCACCGCAGTCGGGTTAACCGCGAAGCCCGGAGGCGGCGGTGCTACCACGATCGACGACGATGGTACGGTGACATCGCGGTTGTAGATGTAGCTCTTGAGGTCCTTGTAGAACAACTGGAGCGCGATGTAGCCCTTGCCGCCGAAGTACTTTTCAAAGGTCAGGTCGACCGCATTGGCGCGCCACGGCTCAAGGAACGGATTGCCCGAACCGCCGCTGATGAAGGCGGTCGGAACGCCGCCTACCAGGCGCAGATCGTAACCGAAGCTCAGCGAGTTCTTCATATCGTCCAGTCGCGGCCGGATGATTTCGCGCGCCGCGGCAAAGCGGATGACGAAATCGCTCGGGAAGCGCAGCGATACGTTGAGGCTGGGCAGAACATCGACATAGCTGGTCGAATCCGACTGCAAAGCTGCGCCGATGTTGGGCGAACCATTGGCGTTCTGGCCAAGATAGACAGCCGAAGCCCCGTTCGAATTCTGGTCAGTCCAGATCGCCTGAACGCCGAAGTTACCGGTCAGATCGGCCGAACCCAGCGAACCCTTGTAATCGAACTGGATATAGCCGGTCATCAGGTTTTCTTCGATGTCATAGGCCTTCACGACCACGTCACCGTAGGGGTTGGGAACCAGCCGGTAGACGCCGCCCGCGATCAGTTCGCGCGGATCGTAGCTGACCATCGGGCCGAGACCCAGATAAGTCAGATCGGTGGTGCCGAGCCGATACTGGGTCGGGATCTGGATCGAGACGGTACCGGCCAGATTCTGCGCGGCGAGACCGAGGAAGTACTCTTCCGGAACCAGCGACTTGGAACGGCTGGTGTAGTTCATGCCCACGCGGAAGCGCGAAATGAAACCGTCCATTTCCTTACCGACTTCGGTGCGGAACTGCCACAAACGGTCTTCGATCACGCGATCGTTGTAGTAGCCGTCCTGCCCGCCATCGATGCGCGTGCCGTTGGTAGCGACCTGCGTGCCGCCCCAGCCCTGCGGGCTGGTCAGCAGGATCAGGTTGTAGTTCGAATAGTCAAGCTGGTGCGTGAAGCGCGTGCCTTCCAGCCCGCTGGTGAAGCCCAGCGTGTCGGTCGCGCCAACCCCGGCACGGCCAGTGCCCGAGTAGCTCTCGATGTTCAGCTCGTTGCGGTCGGTTGCCGAATAGCTGGCGTCGAACATCGCGTTCCAGCCATCGTCACCCTGATAATCGAGGTTCCAGCCGAACGAGTAGAGTTCAGCGTTGCGCTCAAACACGTCGTTGCGGACCACGCCCTTCACGCCCGAGAACGAACCCGAGGTGATGAAACCGTTCGAGGCTGTGCGGGCCGGAGCCAGCGTCGCGCTCGACCAATAGAGCGGGGTTTCGATCCCGCGCTTGATGGTGTCGTCCTTGAAGTCCGAATAGAAGCCATCGAAGGTGCTGGTCAGGTTGTCGCTCAGCTTAAACTGCAGCGTGCCGTTGAAGCCCAGACGGGTCAGGCGACTGGAAGTGACGTAGCTCTTCGAACCACCGATCACCGCGTTACCGCCGTCGGTCGGATAGCCCCAGGCGTTGAACTCCTGAGTCTGGTAAGGCTCATCGACATAGCTCACGCCCAGCGCGAGGCCGACGCGGTCATCGGCGAACTGGCCAACAAACAGCGCATTGGCGCGATAGCCGAATTCACGCGAACCGGCGTTGAGCTTGCCCAGATCGGCATAGGAGCCGCGCACCGCAACCGAGAAGACCTGGCGTCCCGCATCGAGCGGACGGATCGTGCGCAGATCGACGGTGCCTGACAGGCCCTGCCCGACGAGGCTGGCCATCGGTGACTTGTAGACGTTGACGCGGTTGATCACTTCCGATGGATACTGATCGTATTCGACCGCGCGGTTGTCACCGGTCGAGGTCTGTTCGCGGCCGTTGAGCAGCGTGGTCG
>CAZVMC010000107.1:0-8373 GCA_964628635.1 uncultured Novosphingobium sp.
ACCGCGCGGTTGTCACCGGTCGAGGTCTGTTCGCGGCCGTTGAGCAGCGTGGTCGAAAAGTCCTGGCTGAAGCCGCGGATCGAGATCGAGTTCGAACGGCCCGAAAGGCGCTGTGAGGTAAGGCCCGGCAGGCGCGCGATCGATTCGGCGATCGAGGCATCGGGCAGCTTGCCGATATCTTCGGCTGAAACCGATTCAACCACCTGGTCGACGCTCTTCTTCAGCGCGACGGCGCTTTCAAGGCTGGCGCGGAAGCCGGTGATGGTGATGCCGGGTTCTTCCTCGGCAGCGGCATCGTCGGCCGGTGCGGCCTGCGCGAAAGCGGCCTGCGGAGCGGCCAGGGCGGCAATGGCGATCGCCAGAACCGAAGTGCTGCGGATACCCGAAATGGTGCGAAGTTTCACGTCTGTGCTCTCCCGTTACCGCGCCGGATTGTGTTGTCGGGCCCCGGCGGGCCAGCCCCTGAAACGCAGGGCAACCAGACGAAACTCCGGTCACCGCGATGCTGCAATAGGCCTCTCGCACTCGCTGCCGGAATAGGGCATACGTATACGCATAATATGCGCAATGGCCGCTGTGGCGCGAAAGCAACGCTGCGGACGGTGGGCGCGAACCACAGGAGAGGACATGGGGCGCAAACCCTCCAGCAAGCCGACCAGCTTCGATATCGCTTATCTGGCGGGCGTTTCGCAGCCCACCGTCAGCCGCGCGCTGCGGGGCAGCAAGTCGGTCAGCCTGGCCACGCGTGAGCGGATCGAGGCAATCGCGCGCGAATTGAACTACACGGTCGACAAGAACGCCTCTTCGCTGCGCTCGCAGCGCGCCAACACAATCGCACTGCTGTTCTTCGAAGAGCCGACCCCCGACGAAAGCCACATCAATCCGTTCTTTCTGGCCATGCTGGGTTCGATCACCCGGCAGTGCGCCAACAAGGGCCTCGATCTGCTGATCTCGTTCCAGCGGATGGAGGACAACTGGCACGTTCGCTACCAGGACAGCCACCGCGCCGACGGGCTGATCCTGCTGGGCTACGGCGATTACACGCTCTACAAGCAGCGCCTGACCGATCTGGTCGAGGCCGGGACGCAGTTCGTGCGCTGGGGTTCGGTCCGCGATGACAATATCGGGGTGACGGTTGGTTCGGACAATTTCGGTGCGGGGCAGCTGGTCGGACGGCATTTGCTGGCGCAGGGGCGGCGGCGGATCGCTTTTCTGGGGCAAGCGGACGAGCATTATCCTGAATTCGCCGAGCGCCACCGCGGGCTCTGCGCGGCGCTGGCCGAAGCGGGGATCACACCTGCGGCAGAGCTGCAAGTCGATGCCTATACCACCGAAGAAGAAGGCTATGGCGCGGCGCTGGCGTTGCTGGCGCGCGGTGCCGATTTCGACGCGGTGTTTGCCGCGAGCGACCTGATCGCGATCGGCGCGATGCGTGCGCTCAGCGAATCCGGGCGGCGCGTGCCTGAGGATATCGCCGTGGTCGGCTTTGACGATATCCCCGCCGCCAGCCTGACCAGTCCGCCGCTGACCACGATCACGCAGGACGTGCGCGGCGCGGGCGAACTGCTGGTCGAAAGCCTGCTCGCACAGGTGGAGGATCGGGCCCTGCCCAAACCAACCCTGCCCGCGCGGCTGGTGGTGAGGAAGAGCAGCGGGGCTTAATTGTCCGCCTAACGGCGGAGGCGGCACCAGCCCACTCCCCCGCCCGGCCACCCATAGAGTAACCCTAAGTTCTGGGCGGTCGGGCGGGGGAATGGGCTGGTGCCGCAAGCCATTTGCGGAGGCGAATGGCGCTCCAGACAAAAAGCGTATTCGTATGCACCTTGCTCCCGGCTCTTCCGCGTGCCAGCCAGCATGGCAGGGAGAGACAGACCATGGAAAAACCGCGCCAGAATTGGGCCGGGCTGTTCAATATCAGCTTCGGGTTCTTCGGCATCCAGATCGGCTTCGCGCTGCAGAATGCGAATATGAGCCGGGTGTTCCAGTCGCTGGGTTCAAGCATTGACGATCTCCCCGCGCTGTGGGTCGCCGCGCCGCTCACTGGCCTGCTGGTTCAGCCGATTATCGGCCATCTCTCTGACCGGACCTGGCTGGGGCGGCTGGGGCGGCGGCGGCCGTTCTTCCTGCTCGGCGCGGTGCTGGCGGCGCTGTCGCTGCTCGGCATGCCGGAAAGCACGGGGCTGCTGATGGCGGCGATCCTGCTGTGGCTGCTCGATGCCAGCCTCAACATCTCGATGGAGCCGTTCCGCGCCTTCGTGGGCGATATGCTGCGCAAGGATCAGCACACCGCCGGTTATGCGGTGCAGACCGCCTTCATCGGCGCGGGCGCGGTGGTGGGATCGCTGTTCCCCTACCTGCTCGATCACTGGGGCGTTTCGAACGAGGCGGTGGGCGGCATCCCCGATACGGTGCGCTATTCGTTCTGGGCCGGGGGAATCGCGCTCTTTCTGGCGGTGCTGTGGACCGTGGTAACCACCGCGGAATACTCCCCCGAGGAAATGCGCAGTTTTGGCGAAGCCGGGGAAGCCGATGCCACCCCTCTGCGCGCGCTCGCCGCGCGCAAGCCCGGAACCAGCCTGGCCTGGATCGCAGCGGGTGCGCTGGTGGCGCTGGCGGTGAACCAGTTCGGGCTGGAGAAGGAAGTCTATCTGCTGGGCGGGCTGCTGGCGGCCTATGGGATCGCTTCGCTGATCGCGATCCAGCTGGCGCGTTCGGGCCGCGAAACCTCGATGTTGGCCAGCATTGTCGGCGACTTTTCGGGCATGCCGGAGATCATGAAGAAGCTGGCACTGGTGCAGTTCTTCAGCTGGTCGGCGCTGTTCATCATGTGGATCAACACCACTCCGGTGGTGGCGCAGAACTTCTTCGGCTCGGCCGACCCCAACAGCGCAGCCTATCAGGAAGGCGGCAACTGGGTAGGAGTGCTGTTCTCGGTCTACAACGGGGTCGCCGCAATCGCCGCTCTGACCCTGCTGCCACTGCTGTCCAAGCGCTTCGGCAAGGCCAAGACCCACGTCTTCGGCCTGCTCTGCGGGGCGCTGGGCTATGCCAGCTTCTTCGTGATCAAGGACCCCAACTGGCTGATCCTGAGCGAGATCGGGGTCGGCATCGCCTGGGCCTCGATCCTCGCCATGCCCTATGCGATCCTCGCGAGCAGCCTGCCGCAGGCCAAGCTGGGCATCTACATGGGGCTGTTCAACGTCTTCGTGGTGGTGCCGCAATTGCTGGTGGCAACTGTGATGGGTTCGATCATGAAGGCGTTCTTCCCGACCGAGCCGATCTGGACCATGGCTTTTGCTGCTGGGACCCTAGTTTTGGCGGCGCTGGCCATGCTGCGGGTCAAGGTGCCGGGCGAAGTGTAGTCTCTGTTTCCGCTTCGCTGAAACAGTTGCGGTACCAGCCCACTCCCCCACCCGGCCACCCATAGGGTAACCCTAAGTTCTGGGTGGCCGGGTGGGGGAGTGGGCTGGTACCGGTTCCGCGTTAGCGGAAAAAGACCCTAACGCCCCCGCCAGACAGGCTTGCGCTTTTCGGCAAAGGCGCGCGGGCCTTCCTGCGCGTCATCGCTGTTGTAAGCGCGTTCGTGCACGGCATAGCCGGCATCGAGCGCGGCAGCGCGGCCCATCTCGGTGCTGAGCATCACCGTTTCGCGCGCGGCCTGCACCGAGAGCGGCGCGCCTTCCAGCACTTCGCGCGCCAGTTCGATCGCGCAGGCCAAAGCTTCGCCGGGTTCGCAGAGCCGGTTGACCAGCCCGATCTCATAGGCCCGCACGGCGCTGATCGGTTTTCCGGTCAGCACGATTTCCATGTAGATCCGCTGCGGGATCATATGGATCAGCGGGGTTGACCAGGGGCTCCCGCGCCCGACCTTCACCTCGGTAATCGCAAACTTGGCATTGCTGCTGGCAACACACAGATCGCAGGCCTGCGCAATCATCCACCCACCCGCAAAGGCCACGCCGCCCACCGCGGCGATGGTCGGCTTGCTGAGCGCAATGTTCTCGTAAGGCACGGGAAACATATCGCGCGGCGGGACTTTGAGTCCGGTCTCGACCATCTCCTTGAGATCGCCGCCAGCGCAAAAGGCCTGGTCACCGCTGCCGGTGAGGATCGCGATCCGCGCGCTGTCGTCCATCTCAAACCGCGCCCAGCCGGCGCGTAGCCCTTCGCGCACTTCGCGGCTGAGGCAGTTGCGCTGCCCGGGCCGGTCGATGGTGAGCACGGCGATACCCTCTGGCAGCACTTCGTAGCGGACAGCTTCGGACACGCGGATCCTCCCTTATTGCGGGCAAAGCGATGGCGCAGAATGGGCCGCCAGACCAGCCCCTTCCCGCAGCGATGGATTTGCCCCCGCGCTTTGGCTAGGGGACTGGCATGAACACTGCGCAAGCCGAACCCCAGACCCCGACCCGCCATGGCCCACTGGCTGGCATCCGGGTGATCGATCTGACCGCCATCGTCATGGGCCCCTATGCCACGCAGGTGCTGGCCGATCTGGGGGCCGAGGTGATCAAGGTGGAGCCGCCCGAGGGGGAGAATTCGCGCTACATCTCCTCCGGCCCGGAGCGCGGCATGAGCGGGATCTACGTCAACCTCAACCGCGGCAAGCGCTCGGTCATGCTCGATCTGCGCAGCGCCGAGGGCAAGGACCAGCTGCGCGCGCTGATCGCCAGCGCCGATGTTTTCGTCCATTCGATGCGCGCCTCGGCGATTGCCAAGCTGGGCTTTGCCTATGCCGAGGTCGCGGCGATCCGGCCCGATATCGTCTATGTCAACGGCTACGGCTATGGTCGGCGCGGGCGCTACGATGGCAAGCCCGCCTATGACGATACGATCCAGGCCGAATGCGGGATCACCGACTTGCAAGCCAAGATGACCGGCGAACCGGGGCTCGTCGCAACCGTCATGGCTGACAAAGTCTCGGGGCTGCATCTGCTTTATGCCACGCTTGCCGCGCTCTATCACCGCGCGGTCAGCGGTGAAGGGCAGGAAGTGGAAGTGCCGATGTTCGAATGCATGGCGAGTTTCATGCTGGTCGAACACGGCAACGGGGCATTGTTTGATCCGCCGACCGGCCCGGCGCATTATCCGCGCGCGGTCGCGCGGAACCGGCGACCCTACAAGACCAAGGACGGCTATGTTGCGGCGCTGATCTACAACGACAAGCACTGGTCCAATTTCGTCGCCGCCGTACAACCCGAATGGGCCACGCCGGAAATGAACAATTTCGAGGCGCGCGGGCGGCAGATCGACATGATCTATGGCAAGCTGGCCGAAACCTTCGCGCAGCGGACCAGCGCCGAATGGCTGGAACTGCTCACCACCTGCCAGATCCCCTGCGCGCCGCTGCGCTCGACTGCCGAACTGTTCGAGGATCCGCACCTCGACGATGTCGGCTTTTTCGAAACGGTCGATTCGGTGGTCGGCGAACTGCGCTTGCCGGGTCTGCCAGTTTGGTTTTCGAAGACCCCCGGCGGGGTTCAGGGGCCGACGACGCGGCTGGGGGCAGACAATGCCGCGGTCTTTGCCGAACTGGCCGCAGCGGGCGGCGACAAAGCCTGACTGGGCCTCGACCAAAGAATGTCTTGGTTGCAGATGCGACGCAGTGTTGAAATGGGGGATGGATGACCCGAAGCCTGACCCACCTTGAACGGCTTGAGGCCGAGGCGATCCACATCATGCGCGAAGTGGTGGCCGAGGCGGAGCGGCCGGTGATGCTCTATTCGGTGGGCAAGGATTCGGCGGTGATGCTGCATTTGGCGCGCAAGGCCTTCTACCCCTCGCCCCCGCCGTTCCCGCTGCTGCATGTCGATACCACGTGGAAATTCAAGGACATGTATGCGCTGCGCGAGAAGGCGGCGCAGGATGCCGGGATGGAACTGTTGATCTGGCAGAATCCCGAAGCGCAAGCGCGCGGGATCAATCCGTTCGATCATGGTCCCTTGCACACCGACATGTGGAAGACCGAAGGCTTGAAGCAAGCGCTCGATCACTACGGCTTCGATGCAGCCTTCGGCGGCGCGCGGCGCGATGAGGAGAAGAGCCGGGCCAAGGAACGGATCTTCAGCTTCCGCAATGCGCACCACGGCTGGGACCCAAAG
Organism: uncultured Novosphingobium sp.; assembly: GCA_964628635.1. GTDB lineage: Bacteria > Pseudomonadota > Alphaproteobacteria > Sphingomonadales > Sphingomonadaceae > Novosphingobium. Next base: position 6,102 of record CAZVMC010000107.1, read on the forward strand.
AACCAGCGGCCCGAGCTGTGGAACCTCTACAACGCGCGGCTGCGCAAGGGCGAGAGCATCCGGGTCTTCCCGATCTCCAACTGGACCGAGCTCGATATCTGGCAATATATCCAGCAAGAGGGGATCGAGATCGTTCCGCTCTACTTTTCGGCCCCGCGCCCGACCTATGAATGGGAAGGGCAACTGTTCATGGCCGACGATCCGGAACGGCTGGAGCAGGTGCTGGGCCGCAAGCTGGAAATCACCGAGCGCCCGATCCGCTTCCGCACGCTTGGCTGTTTCCCGCTGACCGGCGCGGTGGAAAGCGATGCGGCGACTTTGAACGAAGTGATCCGTGAGATGTTGCTGACTACAACGTCCGAACGCCAGGGCCGGGTGATCGACAAGGACGGCGGCGATGCCTCGATGGAGAAGAAAAAGGCGGAGGGTTATTTCTGATGACCCGTCCGGCTTACACTCCCGAAGCGGCCATCGCCGAGGATATCGAGAGCTACCTCGCCAGCCACCGCGACAAGGATCTGCTGCGCTTCATCACTTGCGGATCCGTTGACGATGGCAAGTCCACGCTGATCGGGCGGCTGCTCTATGACAGCAAGATGATCTTCGACGATCAGCTTTCCGCGCTGGAAGCGGATTCGAAGCGCGTCGGCACCCAGGGGCAGGAGATCGATTTCGCGCTGCTGGTCGATGGCCTCGCCGCCGAGCGCGAGCAGGGTATCACGATCGACGTTGCCTACCGCTTTTTCGCCACCGAAAAGCGCAAGTTCATCGTCGCCGATTGTCCGGGTCACGAACAGTACACTCGCAACATGATCACCGGCGCGAGCACCGCCGATCTGGCGGTGATCCTGGTCGATGCCCGCAAGGGCGTGCTGGTCCAGACCCGGCGGCACAGCTATCTGGCCAAGCTGATCGGCATCAAGAACGTCGTGCTGGCGGTCAACAAGATGGACCTGATTGGTTTCGACCGCGATCGCTACAACGCGATCTGCGACGATTACCGCGCCTTTGCCCATTCAATCGGGATCAAAGATTTCACATGCATCCCGATCTCTGGGTTCAAGGGTGACAACATCACAGAAAAGTCGCCGAACACCCCATGGTACGGCGGCGATCCGCTGATCACGCATTTAGAGACGGTCGAACTAGACAGTACCGCTGATCAGACCAAACCGCTGCGGCTGCCGGTGCAATGGGTCAACCGGCCCAATTTGGATTTCCGGGGCTTCTCCGGGATGATCGCGACCGGATCGGTGAAGCCAGGTGATGCGGTGCGGGTGCTGCCTTCGGGCAAGACTTCGACCGTGACGAAGGTCGTCACGCTCGATGGAGACCTGGATAAGGCCGTCGCGGGTCAATCGGTGACGCTGTGCTTCACCGACGAGGTCGATTGCAGCCGTGGCAATGTGATCGCCACTGCCGATGCGCCGCCCGAGGTCTCCGACCAGTTCGAGGCGACCGTAGTCTGGATGGACGACGATTCACTGCTGGTCGGGCGCAGCTATTGGTTGAAGCTCGGCACCCAGCTGGTCTCGGCCACGCTCCAGCAGCCCAAGTACATAGTCAACGTCAACACGCTGGAGCATCTCGCGGCCAAAACGCTCGATCTTAACGCGATCGGCGTGGTCGAACTGGCGACCGACAAGCCGGTGGTGTTCGAACCCTATGCCCAGAACCGCAGCCTCGGCGGGTTCATCCTGATCGACAAGCTTACCAACCGTACGGTCGGCGCCGGGATGCTGCATTTCAGTCTGCGCCGCGCGCAGAACGTCCACTGGCAGGCGACCGACATTGGGCGCGAGGTGCATGCCGCGCTCAAAAACCAGAAGCCGCGCGTGCTGTGGTTCACGGGTCTTTCCGGCTCGGGCAAATCGACCATCGCCAACGAAGTGGAAAAGCGGCTCAACCTGATGAACCGCCACACCTTCCTGCTCGATGGGGACAATGTTCGCCATGGGCTCAACAAGGATCTGGGCTTCACCGAGGCGGACCGGATCGAGAATATCCGCCGGGTGGGCGAAGTCGCGAAGCTGATGGCCGATGCCGGACTGATCGTGCTGACCGCCTTCATCTCGCCCTTCAAGGCCGAGCGCGAAATGGTGCGGGCGATGTTGCCCGAGGGCGAATTCATCGAGATTTTCGTCGATACGCCGCTGGCCGTGGCCGAAGCGCGCGACGTGAAGGGGCTTTACAAGAAGGCCCGCGCCGGGGCGCTCAAGAACTTCACCGGGATCGACAGCCCCTATGAAGCGCCGGAAAATCCGGAAATCAC